>NZ_JBUZNL010000005.1:0-213469 GCF_055326485.1 Georgenia sp. G2120
GGCCTGCGGGCCCGCTTGTCGGCCCTGCGCTGCGCGTTCCGGCACGAGTACGCCCACCGGTAGGCGCCACCACGACCGGCGGGATTGGCCTGCCGGCGTCCCGCCGGGGAACGCGTCCCGGGTGTGTCCAGGTGAGCGCCCCGGTAGGAGTTATTGCGAGTGACCTCGCGCCACACCGTGGTCCGGTGACGACCGATCCGCTCAGCGATCTGCGGGAACGTCAATCGCTGACCGAACAGCGCCTCGATCTTCGCCCGCTCCTCAAGTGTCAATCTCTTCCCAGCCATCCGTACACCCTCCCAAGGCGCACGTTGCAACAACCGATTGAAACCGCCGATTGCGGTTGGGCCCCAACCGCAATCTCGACGAATCGGCCTGGTGCGTGCGCGTTCTCCGCGCGGGAAGGACGCGCACGGGTGGGCCGACGCCCCGGGCGAGGTCAGCCCTCGCGGACCGCCCAGACCGCGGTGTCGACCGGGACCGTCCCGTCCTCGCCCGCCCCCGGCTGCGAGGACAGGACCACCCGCCAGCCCTCGGGCAGACGGGCCGGAGCCCCGCCGGTGACGAGCACGACGAGGACTTCGGATCCGGAGGAAGGGCGGGAGATCAGTGCAAGGACGCCGTCGGCACCGAGCTCGCCGAGATCCTCGGCCGGTGCCACCGCGCCGTCGACTGCCGACACGCCGTTCGTGCCCACGTCGTCGCCGCGAACGATCGCGAGCGAGGCCCGGCCGAGGCCGAGCTCCCGGCGCAGGCGCAACGCCTCGCGGTACAGCTCGAGCGTCGACCCCGCCACGCCCTCCTGGCGATCGGCCGCGAGCTCGCCGAACGCCGCCGGCTGCGGGAGCCACGACCTCCCCGACGGCGAGAAGCCGTACGCCGGCGCGTCGGCCTCCCACGGCAGCGGCACGCGGCACCCGTCGCGCCCCGTCTCCTCGCCGCCCGTGCGGGCGAACGCCGGGTCCTGCCGCAGCTCGTCGGGCAGGCTCGTGTGCTCGGGCAGCCCGAGCTCCTCGCCCTGGTAGACGTACGCCGAACCGGGCAGCGCGAGCATGAGCGTCGAGACGGCGCGGGCCCGGCGCAGGCCGAGTGCGGCGTCCGGCTGCGGCTCGTCGGCGCCGATCCCGTTCGGGCCCTTCCCGGTGTCCGCGTGGGCCAGGCCGAGACGGCTGGCGTGCCGCACGACGTCGTGGTTGGACAGCACCCACGTGGACGGTGCTCCGACCAGGTCCGCCGCCGCGAGCGAGTCCCGGATCGCGTCCGCGTACAGGCCGGCGTCGTACCGGGTGGACAGGAAGTGGAAGTTGAACGCCTGGTGCATCTCGTCGGGGCGGACGTACCGGGCGAGCCGTTCGTCGTCGTCGACCCAGGCCTCGGCCACGAGGATCCGCGCGGGGGAGTACTCATCGAGGACGCGACGCCAGGACCGGTAGACCTCGTGGACGCCGTCCCGGTCCCACATCGGGGCGGGCGGCACGTCGGCGGGATCGACGTCGGACCCCGAGACCATCCGCAGGTGCCACGGCCAGTCGGGCAGGCCCTCCTGCTTGACGAGGCCGTGGGCGACGTCGACGCGGAAGCCGTCGACCCCGCGGTCGAGCCAGAACCGCAGGATCGACTCGAACTCCTCCCTGACCTCGGTGTTCTCCCAGTCGAGGTCGGGCTGGCTCGAGTCGAACAGGTGGAGGTACCAGTCGGGGTCGTCCGACCAGGCGGAGCCCGGCGCGTCCGCCCGGTCACGCACGCGGGTCCACGCGATCCCGCCGAACACCGAGGTCCAGTCGTTCGGCGGCAGCTCGCCGCCCTCGCCAGAACCCGGACGGAACAGGTACCGCGCCCGCTCCGGCGATCCGGGCCCGGCGGCGAGGGCCTCGCGGAACCAGACGTGCTGGTCGGAGGTGTGGTTGGGGACGAGATCGACGACCACCCGCAGCCCGAGCTCGTGGGCCCGCGCGACGAGCGCCTCGGCGTCGGCGAGCGTCCCGAGGAGCGGGTCGACGTCCCGGTAGTCGGCGACGTCGTACCCCGCGTCCTTCTGGGGCGAGCGGTAGAACGGGGAGAGCCACAGCGCGTCGACGCCGAGGTCGGCGAGGTGCCCCAGCCGCGCCGTGATGCCCGGCAGGTCGCCCACGCCGTCCCCGCTCGCGTCCGCGAACGAGCGCGGGTAGACCTGGTAGACGACGGCGTCGCGCCACCAGTCCTCGGCGGTCACTCGGCCGCCTCGAGCCGCGCCGCACCGGTCGAGCGGCGCACGACGAGCTCGGGCACGAAGGTCAGCTCGGCGGGGCTCGGCGAGCCGCCCCTGATCATGGCGACGAGGGTGGACACCGCGGCCTGGCACATCGCCGGCACGGGCTGACGGACGGTCGTCAGCGGCGGGTCGCTGAACGCCATGAGCGGCGAGTCGTCGTACCCGACGACCGAGACGTCCTCCGGGACGCCCAGGCCGGCCGCCCGGACCGCCCGCACGACGCCGAGCGCCATGAGGTCCGACGCGGTGACGATCCCGGTGCACCCTGCCTCGAGGAGCTCGAACCCGGCCGCCCGGCCGCCCTCCACCGTGAACAGGGTCGAGACCGTGGGTGGCTCGGCGTCCTCGAGGTAGCGCGACGTCGCGGCCCCGAACGCCTCGACCTTGCGGGCCACGGGCACGAACCGGGTGGGTCCGACGGCGAGTCCGATCCGGCGGTGCCCCTGCGCGGCCAGGTGGCGCACGGCGAGGTCCATCGCGTCGGCGTCGTCGGCGGCGAACGCGGGTGCGGCGATGTCCGGGTTCGTGCCGTTGACGAGGACGAACGGGATGCGACGGTCGATGAGCCGGTGGTAGCGCGACGGGTCCGCGGACGTGTCGGCGTGCAGGCCCGAGACGAAGATGATGCCGTCGACGTCGTGCTCGAGGAGCATCTCGACGTAGTCGTCCTCGGTGGTCCCGCCGGGGGACTGGGTGCACAGCAGCGGGGTGAGGTCCGAGCTGCTCAGCAGGGTCTCGATCTGCTGGGCGAACGCCGGGAAGATCGGGTTCGACAGCTCGGGGACGATGAGGCCGACGAGCCCGGCCGCACGCTGGCGCAGGCTCGAGGGCCGCTCGTACCCGAGCACGTCGAGCGCGGCGAGGACCTCGCGGCGGGTCGGCTCGGCCACCCCCGGGCGGCCGTTGAGCACCCGGGAGACGGTGGCGGTGGAGACCCCCGCCTGGTCGGCCAGGTCGGTCAGCCGGGTCCGCCCGCTCACGGTGCGTCCGTCGTCGTCGTGGAGAGAGTCGGTGGTCCCGGTACGTGGGTCCGCCGGCTGATGGGGAAGGGCATCGTGCGCTCCTCGTCGAGCGTCCCGCTCGCACGGTCGTGGTGGCTGTGGTGCAACAGCTCCGTCATGAGATCTGAAAGTTACTGCAAGTGCTTGCAGATTGCCAGTCGGCTGCGTACTGTCTGCCTCGTCCCGCGAGGTGCACAGCGATGAGCACGTCCGCGGGAACGTCCCCGTCACCTTCGAACACCTGGAGACACAGATGCGACGGAGCATCACCACCCTTGCCGCGACCGCAGCCGTGGCCCTCACCCTTGCCGCCTGCGGCGGGGGCGACGACGAGTCGAGCGACACCGAGGAGGAGACCTCCGAGGAGACCTCGGAGGAGACCGGCTCCGACGACGCCGAGTCCGGGTCGGACGAGGCCGAGTCCGGCGAGAGCGAGTCCGGCGCCGCTGGCGAGGACGAGGTCGCCGAGGCCGGCGCCGTCACCCCCAACGAGGAGGGCACCCTCGTGGTGTGGGTCGACGAGACCCGCCAGGCCGCCGTCGAGGAGGCTGCCGTGGCCTTCGAGGAGGAGACCGGCGTCGAGGTGCAGACCGTGCTGCGCAACTTCGAGGACATCCGCACCGACTTCGTCACCCAGGTCCCCACCGGGGAGGGCCCGGACATCACCGTCGGCGCGCACGACTGGCTCGGCGAGCTCACCGTCAACGGCGTCGTCGCCCCGCTCGAGCTGACCAACGCCGACGACTTCGAGCAGGTCGCGATCGACGCCGTCACCTACGACGGCCAGATCTACGGCCTGCCCTTCGCCATCGAGAACATCGCCCTCATCCGCAACACCGAGCTCGCCCCCGAGGCCCCGGCCACCTGGGACGACGCCCTGGCCGCCGGCGAGGAGGCGGGCACCGAGTTCCCGATCCTCATCCAGTCCGACGGCGAGAACGGCGACCCGTACACCTTCTACCCGCTGCAGACCTCCTTCGGTGCGCCGGTCTTCGTCACCGACGAGGAGGGTGCGTACACCGAGGAGCTGGGCCTGGGCGGCGAGGGTGGGGCGGCCTTCGCCCAGTGGCTGGCCGAGCAGGGCGAGAACGGCACCGGCGCCCTGGACACCAACATCACGTACGACATCGCGGTGGAGGCCTTCGCCAACGGCGAGTCGCCGTTCATCATCGGTGGCCCCTGGATGCTCGCCTCCTTCGAGGACATCGATGTCGCCATCGACCCGATCCCGGCGCCCGGCCCCGAGGCGGCGGTGCCCTTCGCCGGCGTGCAGGCCTTCTTCGTCAACGCGCAGTCGCCCGACGCGCTCATCGCCAACGACTTCCTCGTCAACTTCATGTCCACCGAGGAGGCGCAGACCTCGCTGTTCGAGACCGGCGACCGCGTCCCGGCGCTGACCGTGGCGGCCGACGCGGCCGCGGAGGACGAGATCGTGGCCGGCTTCCGCGAGGTCGGCGCCGAGGCCGCGCCGATGCCCGCGCTGCCCGCCATGGGTCAGGTCTGGCAGTTCTGGGGCGTGACCGAGGGCGGCATCATCTCCGGCGCCGAGGACGACCCGGCCGGTGCCTGGGAAGCCATGGTCGCCGACATCCAGGGCGCCATCGACGCCGGCTGACGTCCAGCCACCCGCCCGGGGCGGCCGCCTGCCGAGGCGGTCGCCCCGGGCCTCGCGCCCTCGACGGTCGGGCCCGCCGACCTCGGGGGAGCGCGAGCGGCAGGACCCGCAGCACCGCCGGCACACCCCGGTCCCGCAGGACCACCAGGTGCCGCAGCACATCCAACCCCGCAGGCCCCCCGCCGGGCGGTCGTGAGAGCACCCGATCCCACCCGGCGCCACACGACGACGTGCCACGTTCCGAGAAAGGACGTCCATGACCACGACCGACATGCCGCCGGCGACGCAGCCGCCGGCATCCAGCGGCGGCCGGACGCGCCCCGCCCGCGGGGGTGACGTCAACGGCTGGTTCTTCGTCAAGCTCGTGCTCGTCGCGCTGGTCGACGCCCTCGGCGTGACGATCCTCTTCCAGGCCTGGAACAACGACTCGTGGTGGCTCTTCGGCGGGACCCTCGTCATCCTCGCCGCCGTCAACTGGGTCTACTTCTCGCGGCGCACGGTGCCGATGAAGTACCTGCTGCCGGGCCTGATCTTCCTGGCCGTGTACCAGATCTTCACGATCGTCTACACGGGCTACGTCTCCTTCACCAACTACGGCGACGGCCACAACCTCACCAAGCCCGAGGCTGTCGAGCAGCTGCTCGCCCAGAACGAGCGCACGCTGCCCGACGCCACGCGCTACCCCGTCGTCGTCGTCGAGCGCGAGGGGGTCGACGGCGCCGAGCTCGGCCTGGCGATCCTCGACGAGTCCGACGGCACCGTGCGAGTCGGCTACGCCGAGGAGCCGCTCGTCGACGCGCCGGACGCGGTGGTCGAGGACGGCCGGATCACCTCCGTGCCGGACGTCACCGTGCTCCAGCAGGCCGACATCTACCAGCGTCCCCAGGAGGTCGCGGAGCTGCGGGTGCCCTTCTCCGAGGACCCCAACGACGGCTCCCTGCGCACCACCGACGGCCGCTCGGCCGCCCAGGCCACCTCCCGGCTCGTCTACGACGAGGACGCGGACGTGATGACGAACGTCGAGACCGGCGTCGAGTACCGGCCGAACGACCGCGGCAGCTTCGTCTCCGAGGACGGCGAGGCGCTCAACGTGGGCTGGCGGGTGTTCGTCGGGCCGGAGAACTACGTCGACGCCTTCGCCGACTCGCGCTACTCCGGCCCGCTGCTGCAGGTGCTCCTGTGGACGATGGCGTTCGCATTCCTCTCGGTCGTGACGACCTTCCTGCTGGGCCTGTTCCTCGCCGTCGTCTTCAACGACGCCCGGCTCAAGGGCCAGAAGATCTACCGGACCCTGCTCATCCTCCCGTACGCGTTCCCTGGGTTCCTTGCCGCCCTGCTGTGGGCGGGCCTGCTCAACGAGCGGTTCGGGTTCATCAACAACGTCGTGTTCTTCGGGGCCGACATCCCGTGGTTGACCGACCCGTGGCTGGCCAAGCTCTCCGTCCTGCTGGTCAACCTCTGGCTGGGCTTCCCCTACATGTTCCTCATCTGCACCTCGGCGCTGCAGTCGATCCCCGGAGACGTCAAGGAGGCCGCGCGCATCGACGGCGCCGGCGTGCTCCAGCAGTTCCGCTCGATCACGATGCCGCTGGTGCTGGTGGCCACCGCGCCGCTGCTCATCGCGTCCTTCGCCTTCAACTTCAACAACTTCAACCTCATCTACATGCTCACCGGCGGCGGGCCGCGGATGGACTCGGCCAGCGTCCCCGTCGGGCACACCGACATCCTCATCTCGATGGTCTACAACATCGCCGGCATCGACGGCAGCTCGCAGAAGGACTACGGGCTGGCCTCGGCGCTGTCGATCCTCATCTTCATCATCGTCGCCGCGGTCTCCGTCATCGGCTTCCGTCAGGCGCGCAAGCTGGAGGAGTACAACTGATGTCCGCCACCCCCTCCAGCCCCGCCGACGGCGCGGGCCGCGATGCCGCGACGACCACCGGCGCCGGCCGGGCCACCGACCGGAAGGGGCAGGAGCTCCCGCCCCAGCCGAGGATGGCGTTCGGCCGCTGGTTCGCCGAGCTGGGCATCCGCCACGTCATCGGGATCGTGTTCGTCATCTACGCCGCGTTCCCCATCGTCTACGTCATCTCGGCGTCGCTGGCCGGGCAGGGGGCCACGCTCACCGGGTCGAACTCGCTGTTCACGTCGTTCGACGTCGGCAGCTACTCCCAGCTCAGCGACACCACCCTGTACTGGACCTGGTTCCGCAACACCATGTTCATCGGGCTCTCGACGGCGATCGGCACCGTGGTCATGGCCGCTGCGGCCGCCTACGCCTTCTCCCGGTTCCGGTTCAAGGGGCACGCGTTCGGTCTCAACACGCTCCTCGTGCTGCAGATGTTCCCCCAGCTGCTCGCCTTCGTCGCGATCTTCCTGCTGCTGCTCTCGATCGGGGAGGTCGTGCCCTCGCTCGGGCTCAACTCCCGGATCGGACTCATCTGCGTCTACCTCGGCGGGGCCCTGGGGACGAACACCTTCCTCATGTACGGGTTCTTCAACACCGTGCCCAAGGAGCTCGACGAGGCCGCGAAGATCGACGGCGCCAGCCACGCCCGCATCTACTGGACGATCATCCTGCGCATGGTCGCGCCGGTGCTCGCGGTGGTCGGGCTGCTCTCCTTCGTCTCGACCTTCTCCGACTTCGTTATCGCTCGCGTGGTGCTGCAGTCCGAGCAGAACTGGACCCTGGCGCTCGGGCTGTACCAGATGGTCTCCTCGCTGACGAACCAGAACTGGGGCATGTTCGCCGCCGGCGCCGTCATCGCCGCGGTCCCGGTCCTGCTGCTGTTCCTCTTCCTCCAGCGCTACATCGTCGGCGGCCTCACGGCCGGTTCCGTCAAGGGGTAGCGCGGCGAGCGAGGTCGCAGACGATCAGGGCCGTAGCCGGGGGTCGTGCGTCGGGTCGAGGTACTGCGCCGGGCAGCCGTCGTCGATCGCCTCGGGGAGGTACTCGATGTGCCACGGCTCGTTCGCATAGGTCTGGCAGAGGCCGTAGGCGGCGCCCCGGTCGTGGTCGGCGAGCCAGAGATAGGCGGCCATGCCGCCGATGTCGACCGCGTTCCCGGAGACGTGCGCGGACGTGTCCGGGCCGGCGACCCATCGGGCGGCCTCCGCGCGCGACCCGTACTCGGCCACGGCGTCGTCGAGCAGCCGGGTCTGGATCTGGGCTGACCGCCACCCGCTCGTGACGACGATCGAGACGTCGTCACCCCGAGCGTCCTCCGTCGCCTCCTGCACGGCCGCCCGCAGCGCGGGGTCGAGGCGGCTGATTCCGGGGAGCTCCTCGTCGAACGCGGTCGTGCCGTCGGGGAGAACGCCGTGCGCCGAGTCGTCGACGTCGAACGGCGACGGCTGCCCGCCGACCAGCGGGGACGACGAGAGCAGCAGGGAGGCGACGACGCCGAGAGCACCGACGAGCAGCAGCGCCACGGCTCCGCCGCGGAGCAGCCGGGCATGAACTGGCGTGGTGTGATCGTTCATGCCCCCAGTGCAGGCGAGGGCGTGTTGCCGGGCCGTCTGCGTTTCTCGATACGTCGTCGATATCCGTCGGCGCGTAGCCTCCAGGCATGCGGGTGCTGGTGCTGGAGGACGAGCCGTTGCTGGCGGAGGCGGTCCGCGACGGGTTGCGCCTCGAGTCGATCGCCGCCGACATCGCGAACGACGGCCATGCCGCGCTGGACCTGCTGGGTGTCAACGAGTACGACCTGGCGATCCTCGACCGGGACGTCCCGGGAGCGTCGGGCGACGAGGTCGCCGAGCGGATCATCCGGTCCGGGGCGGACGTCCCGATCCTCATGCTCACGGCCGCGGACCGGATCGACGACAAGGCGTCGGGCTTCCGGCTGGGCGCGGACGACTATCTGACGAAACCGTTCGCGTTCGAGGAGCTCGTGCTGAGGATCCGGGCGCTCGACCGGCGGCGGGCGCGGAGGCGGCCACCGGTCCGGGAGCTGGCCGGCCTCACGGTCGACCCGTTCCGGCGTGAGGTGTACCGGGACGGTCGCTACATCGCTCTGACCAGGAAACAGTTCGCCGTGCTCGACGTCCTGGTCGCGGCGGACGGCGGGGTGGTCAGTGCCGAGGATCTGCTCGAGCGCGCGTGGGACCAGCACGCCGACCCGTTCACCAACGCGGTGCGGATCACGGTCTCGGGCCTGCGCAAGCGTCTCGGCGAACCATCGCCGATCCATACCGTGCCGGGCGTCGGTTACCGGATCGGCGCCATCCCGGACGGCCCGAGCTGAGGACCGGGGTGTGAGCTCACGCTGGAAGCTGACCCTCAGCTACGCCGGGTTCCTCATGGTGGCCGGCGTCCTGCTGCTCGCCGTCGTGTGGGTGTTCCTCCTGCGGTACGTCCCGGACTCGACGATCGACACCCGGGGCGGATTCGTCCCGAACCGGTCCGACCTGCTCGAGGCCTTCGTCCCCCCGACGGTCGTCGTGCTCGTCCTCCTCCTCACCCTGGGTCCGGCCGGGGGATGGCTGCTCGCCGGCCGCATGCTCTCGCCGCTCGAGCGGATCACGCGGGCCACGAGGATCGCGTCCACGGGCGCGCTCGACCACCGCGTCGACATGTCGGACCGGACCGACGAGTTCGGCGAGCTCGCTGACTCGTTCGACCACATGCTCGAACGGGTCGAGGCCCGGGTCGAGGAGCAGAGGCGCTTCGCCGCCAACGCCTCCCACGAGCTTCGTACCCCGCTCGCCGTCATGCAGACGATCATCGACGTCGCAGCGAAAGCACCCGACAAGAACCCCGCCGCCACACTTGCCCGGCTGAGGGCGACCAATGCGCGCGCCGTCGAGCTCGTCGAGGCTCTCCTCCTGCTCGACCGGTCCGGACACCCCCTCACCCGACATGAGGAGGTCGACCTCTCGCTGCTCCTCGACGAGGCCGTCGAGAGCCTGCTGCCCCTGGCGGAGCAGCACGGCGTGACGATCGAGATCGACGCGTCGCCGTCTCTCGCCGAGGGCTCCGAGCCGCTGCTGCGGCAGATGATGACGAACCTCCTGCACAACGCCGTGGTGCACAACGTCGCGGACGGAGGCCGCGTCTGGGCGACCACCGTGGGCGCCGCCGACCGCGCGACCGTGACGATCGCCAACACCGGGGGCGCGGTCGGTCCCGGGACCGTGCACCGACTCACCGAACCGTTCCTCAAGGGCGCGGGCCGGACCCGCCTGGACGAGCGCACCGGCAACGGCCTGGGTCTGTCGATCGTGGAACGGATCGTCGACGCGCACGCCGGCACGCTCGTCCTGGCCCCGCGAGCCGACGGCGGGCTCGAGGTGCGGACCGAGCTCCCGCCCGCGCGAGGGCGAGACGTGGTGCTCATGTGAGCGAAACCGGCGAGCGCGTTGCGCGCATGCGCGCTGTCTTGGCAGTCTGATCGGACCAGCGCACCGGTCGCCCGCAGGCGTCCCGCAGCGTGCGCACACCCCCGAGAACATGGGAGTTCCCGATGACTGACGGTCCGTTCCTGCTGGGCATCGACATGGGCACCGGCGGCGCCCGCGCCGGCATCTTCGACGCCGCCGGAGGCCTCAAGGGCGTCGCCTCCACCGAGTGGAAGACCTCGTTCCCGCGGCCCGGCCGCGCCGAGCAGGACCCCGACGCCTGGTGGTCGGCGATCGTCACGTCCGTGCGCGGCGCGCTCGAGCAGGCGAAGGTGCCGGCCGACGCGATCGCGGGCATCTCGGTGGATGCGACGAGCGCCACCGTCGTCGCCACGACCAAGGACGGCCAGCACCTGCGCCCGGCGCTGCTGTGGATGGACGTCCGCGCCGCCGACGAGTCCGAGGCGCTCGCCCGCGCCGAGGACCCGGCGCTCAAGTACTCCGGCCACGGCGCCGTATCCGCCGAGTGGGGCACGCCGAAGTCGATGTGGCTGAAGAAGAACGAGCCCGAGATCTTCGCGAAGGCCGACCTCCTCGTCGACTGCACCGACTGGCTCGTCCACCGGCTCACCGGCGAGTGGACGATGTCCCTCAACCACGCGGCCGGCAAGTACTTCTACGACACCTCCGTCGGCGGCTGGCCCACCTCGCTGTACGAGAAGGTCGGCGGCGCGGACATCCTCGAGAAGTTCCCCGAGCGCGTGCTCCCGGTCGGCACCACGGTGGGCGGGCTGCGCCCGCAGATCGCCGAGGAGCTGGGCCTCGCCGCCGGTACCCCGGTCGCCGAGGGTGCGATCGACGCCTACGCGGGAGCGATCGGGCTCGGCGTCGTCGAGCCCGGCAAGATGGCGCTCATCACCGGGTCGAGCCACGTGATGATCGGCCAGTCCCCGGTCCCGTTGCACGCCAAGGGCCTGTGGGGCTCGTACACCGACGCCGTCATCCCGGGCGAGTGGACGGTCGAGGCCGGGCAGGTCTCGACCGGCTCCGTCGTCGCGTGGTTCCGCGACCACCTCGCGCGCAGCGCGAACGAGCGCGCGGCGAAGGAGAACCGCCCGGCCTACGAGATCCTCGACGAGCTCGCCGCCGAGGTCCCGATCGGGTCCGACGGTCTCGTGCTCCTCGACCACTTCCAGGGCAACCGCTCGCCGTACTCCGACCCGCGCTCGCGCGGCGTCTTCTGGGGCCTCACGCTCGGCCACACCGAGGGCCACATGTTCCGCGCAATCCTCGAGGGCATCTGCTTCGGCACCGAGAATATCTTCCGCACGATGCGGGACAACGGCTTCCCGCCGAAGGAGGTCGTCGTCTCCGGCGGCCCGACGAAGAGCCGGTTCTGGATGCAGATGCACGCCGACGTCTCCAACCTCCCGATCACGTTCACCGACGTGAGCGAGGGCCCGCTGCTGGGCTCGGCGATGATGGCCGCCGTCGGCGCGGGCGTCCACGCCGACCTGCCCACGGCCGCACGGGAGATGGTGCGCACCGTCGAGGTCATCGAGCCCGACGCCGAGGCGCACGAGGCGTACCAGTACAACTTCGACGCATACGTCCAGACCTACGACGCGATGCGGGACCTGACCAACGCCATGTCCCGGCACGTCGACGAGGCCTGACCCGCCGGGTGGCGCGCCTCCCGGGAGGGGCGGCGCGCCACCCGCCGGCCGGGCGGTACGCGCCAGGAACCTGTCACGCGCAAGCAACCGACTCGCGCCTGGGACCGCCACGCACCACCGACCGCCACGCACTACACGGCGGCGCCGCACCCGCGGCCCCGCCCGAGCACCAGAAGGGATCACGAGCTCCACATGACCGAGAAGATGAAGGCCGTCCAGCTCCACGCCGTCGGGGACGTTCGGCTGGAGGAGGTCGAGAAGCCCACGCCGGGTCCCGGCGAGGCGCTGCTCAAGGTCGCCGCGTGCGGCGTGTGCGGGTCCGACCTGGACCGCATGTTCAAGAAGGGCGCGCACAAGCTCCCGCTCATCTGCGGTCACGAGTTCTCCGCCTGGGTCGAGGAGATCGGCGAGGGCGTCACCGAGGTGGCCGTCGGTGACCTCGTCACCGTCCCCCCGATGCTCCCGTGCTTCGAGTGCGGCCCCTGTGTGGCCGGGCACTACAGCCTGTGCGAGGACTACGACTACTACGGCTCCCGCCGCCACGGCGCCTACGCCGAGTACGTCGCCGGCCCGGCGAAGCTGCTCCTCAAGGTGCCCGCCGACCTCGACCCTCGGGCGGCCGCCATGGTCGACCCCTCGGCGATCGCCCTGCACGCCCTGCTGCGCACGAAGCTCGCCCCGGGCAAGCGCGTCGCGGTCGTCGGCGCGGGTGGCCCCATCGGCCTGTTCGCGATCCAGTGGGCGCGCCTCGGCGGCGCGCTCGACGTCCTCGCGGTCGACGTCTCGCCCGAGAAGGCGGAGCTGGCCCGCGAGGCGGGCGCCACCACCACCGCGACGACGCCGGAGGCGGCCGCCGAGGCGGCCGGGCTCGGCTACGACATCGTGGTCGAGTGCTCCGGCAACCCGATCGCCGAGAACCAGGCCGTCGGGCTCGCCGCCCGCCACGGCGAGGTCGTGCTCATCGGAATCCCCAACGCCGACGTGACGATCAGCGACAAGAACTGGGCCCGGATGATGCGGCTCGAGATCGACATCAAGGGCTCGTGGAACTCGTTCTCGGCGCCGTTTCCCGGCACCGAGTGGACGACCACGGTCGAGGCCATGCACCAGGGCCTGCTCAAGTGGGAGTTCATGATCACGCACGAGCTGCCGCTGGAGAAGGTGGGCGAGACGATCGAGGCGATGTACAAGCGCACGATCCACAGCTCGAAGGTCCTCTTCCTTCCCCACGGCGCCTGAGCCGGCAGGGACGACGCGGAGGTGACGGTGAGAACCGACCGGGACGGCGACCGTGCGCGGTGACGACGAGGAGCGCGACCTCCTCCTGCTGCGGGTGGCCACGCTCTACCACGAGCAGGAGCTGACGCAGCAGGAGGTGGCCGAGCGGCTGCACCTCACCCGCTGGCAGGTCGGCCGCCTCCTCCAGGAGGCGCGCCGCACCGGCATCGTCCGCATCGAGATCGTCCACCCCCGCGCGCGCTCGCACGCGCTGGAGGCCGAGCTCGTCGCCCGCACCGGCCTCACCGCGGCCGTCGTCGTCCCGGCCGAGCGCGAGCCGGTGGCCACCCGCCGCCGGGTCGCGGCGGCCGCCGGCGAGCTGCTCGCCGACCTCAAGGAGTCGCCGGCCACGCTGGCGGTCTCCTGGGGCCGCACGATGGTCGACCTCGTCGAGCAGATCCCGCCGTCCTGGGCGGACGGCACCGTGGTGGTGCAGGCGAACGCCGGCCTGCCCCTGCCCGGGGCGAGCAACCCCGGCCAGGTGGTCGCCGAGCTGGCCCGACAGGCGCGGGGCACCGCGGTCTTCCTCCAGGCCCCGGCGATCGTCGACTCGCCGGACCTGGCCGCCACGCTCATGAGCGACGGGTCGGTCCGCCGCGTCCTCGACCAGGCCCGCGAGGCGGACGCCCTGCTGTTCTCGCTCGGCGAGCCGGTCGGCACGTCGGTCCTCGTCGAGGCCGGCTACCTCAGCCACGCTGAGGTCGACCGCCTCGTCACCCGGGGCGCGGTCGGCGACGTCCTCGGCCGCTACATCGACGCGGAGGGGCGCCCGGCGGACCCCTCGATCGACGCGCGCACCGTGGGCCTCACGCTTGACGAGGTCCGCTCCGCGCGGCTGCCGATCGCCGTCGCCGCGGGCGTGGCGAAGACCCCGGCCGCGCTCGCCGCCGTCACCCACGGGCTGTGCGACATCCTCGTCACCGACGAGGAGCTCGCCGCCGGCCTGCTCGACTCACTCCCGGACACCCACGCACGACCACCCCGAACGACAAGGAGCACGTCATGACCGCTCGTACCCGCACCGAGGTCGCCCAGCTCGTCGACCACACCCTGCTCAAGCCGGAGTCCACGCCCGACGACGTCGCCGCCCTCGTGCGCGAGGCCGCCGAGCTCGGCGCCTACTCCGTGTGCGTCTCGCCCAACCTCGTCCCGCTCGACGTGCCCGAGAGCGTGAAGCTCGCCGTCGTGTGCGGCTTCCCGTCCGGTGCGCACGCCGCCGAGGTCAAGGCGGCGGAGGCCGCGCGCTCCGCGGCCGACGGGGTCGACGAGATCGACATGGTCATCAACCTGGCCCTCGCGCTGACCGGCCGCTACGACGAGACCGAGGCCGAGATCCGCGCCGTGCGCGACGCCGCCCCGGGCGTCGTCCTCAAGGTCATCATCGAGTCCGCCGCACTGACCGACGAGCAGATAGTCGCCGTGTGCGAGGCCGCCGAGCGCGCGGGCGCCGACTTCGTCAAGACCTCGACCGGGTTCCACAAGGCCGGCGGCGCCACGGTCGAGGCCGTCGCCCTCATGGCCCGGACCGTCGGCGGCCGCCTCGGCGTCAAGGCGTCGGGCGGCATCCGCGACACCGAGAAGGCCCTCGCGATGATCGAGGCCGGGGCCACCCGCCTCGGGCTGTCCGGCACGGCCGCCGTCCTCGACGGCCTCGCAGGCTGACGTCCGCCCCCTGACGTCCATCCCCTGACGGGCTGAGCCCCGTCCCCCGACGGGCTGTCCGGCTGCTGCGTGAGGCGCGGCGGCCGGACGGCCTTCCCACGGACGGCGCGCGACGTCGTCGATACCCACCGGCCGCACCGGCCACCGCGAGAGGATGTGCGCATGCTGGCGTACGAGCACCAGGCCGACGGCGCGATGGCTCTCGTCGAGCGGCCCGTCCCGGTCGCGGCCGAGGGCGAGGTGACGATCGACGTCGCCGCCACCGGCGTGTGCGGGACCGACCTCAAGATCGCCCGCGGCGAGCACCGCATGTACCCCGCGGGGACCGTGCGCGTGCCTGGCCACGAGGTCGTCGGCCACGTCCGGGAGAACCGGTCGGAGGACCCGCGGCTCGCTCCCGGCACGCTCGTCGCCCTCGCGCCCAACGTCGGGTGCGGCACCTGCCACGCCTGCACGGCCGGCCGCAGCAACCTGTGCACCGACTACGCCGGCGTCGGCCTCACCTTCGACGGCGGGTTCGCCGAGGTCGTGCGCGTGCCCGCGCGGGGCGTGGCGGCCGGCAACGTCCTGCCCGTCGCCGACGGGCTCGAGGCGCTCGACGTCGTCATGACCGAGCCGGTGGCGGCGGTCGTGCGGGGCCTGCGTCTCCTCGACCCCGGGCCGGGGGACACCGTCCTTGTCTGCGGCGCGGGCCCGATCGGCCTCACCGCCCTCCTTCTCGCACGGATGCGCGGGGTCGAGCAGGTGATCGTCAGCCAGACCTCCGCGCCGCGGCGCGAGCTCGCCGCCCGGCTCGGGGCGGACCACACGATCAACCCTCGGGCCGAGGACCTCACCGAACGGGTCCTGGAGCTGACGGACGGGCGCGGCGCGGACTGCGTCGTCGTCGCAACCCCGGTGGCCGCCGTGTTCGGCGACGCCCTGCGCGTCGCCGCCCTCGGCGGGCGGGTCAACTTCTTCGCCGGCCTGCCCTCGGGGAAGGGCGAGATCACCCTCGACGCCAACCTCGTCCACTACCGCGAGCTCATGGTCACCGGCTCCACCGCGAACACCCCCGAGGACAACGCGGAGGCCCTCGCGATCGTCTCCTCCGATCCTCAGCGCTTCCGCCGCCTCGTCACCGACCGGGTCCCGCTCGCCGACGCCCCGGCGGGGTTCGCCCGCGCCGCCGCGGGGGAGACCCTCAAGCTCGTCCTCGAGCCGTAGCGCGCGACAATGACCGCATGATCGAGATCCTCAGTCCGGCCGAGATCGCCCGCGGGCGGATCACCGGGGCCGTCGTCGCCAACATCCTCGCCACCGTCCGTGAGCAGACGGTCCCGGGGACCAACCTCCTCGAGATCGACGGATGGGCCCGCGAGCTGATCGAGCGGGCCGGCGCCACGTCCTGCTACGTCGACTACGCGCCGTCGTTCGGCCGCGGCCCGTTCGGGCACTACATCTGCACCGCCGTCAACGACGCCGTGCTGCACGGGCTGCCACACGACGCGGAGCTCGCCGAGGGGGATCTCCTCACCCTCGACCTCGCCGTGGTCAAGGACGGCGTCGCCGCCGACGCGGCGATCAGCTTCGTGGTCGGAGAGGTGGCGCACGAGGAGAGCGACCGCCTCATCGACGCCACGCGCCGCGCGCTCGACGCCGGCATCGCGGCGGCCGGCCCCGGCGCGCGGATCGGCGACCTGTCCCATGCGATCGGCACCGTGCTCGCGGATGCCGGCTTCCCCGTCAACACCCAGTTCGGCGGCCACGGCATCGGCTCGACCATGCACCAGGACCCGCACGTGCCGAACACCGGCCGCCGGGGCCGGGGCTTCCCGCTGCGGCCCGGCCTCATGCTCGCCCTCGAGCCGTGGGTCATGGCGGACACCGACGAGCTCGCGATGGACGACGACGGGTGGACCCTGCGCAGCGCGACCGGCTGCCGCACCGCCCACACCGAGCACACGATCGCCGTCACCGAGGACGGCGTCCAGATCCTCACCCTGCCCTGAGGGCGGGGCCCGACCCTGCACGACGCCGGAGGGGGGGGTTCCTCCGAAACACCACCCCCATCATCGTCGCACTTTCATCCAAGCGTGTTTACAACATCCGCGATCGCCCCGAGCAGGACCGACACCGAGATCGCGCCGGGGTCGGGATGACCGACGCTGCGCTCCCCGAGCGAGCGCGACTTGCCGAACCCGGAGACGAGCTCGGCCGAGCGCTCGACGCCATCGGCCGACGCGACCGCCGCCGCGCGTGCCGTGGCGGCGAGGCCCTGGCCCACGGCGGCTCGGGCGGCCTCCGCGGCAGGGACGAGCGCGTCGAGCATCGTCTTCTGCCCGACCTCGGCCTTGCCGCGCCGCATGACCTGCTCGGCGCCGGCCTCGAGCGCGGTCGCGAACCCGTCGGCGTCGAGCGTGTCCCCGGTCAGCACCTTGGCGGGTGCCCGGAACATCGTGCCGAAGATGGCGCCCGAGGCACCGCCGCTCGTCGCGAGGACCGCGGAGCCCACGGCCTTGAACGCCTCCCCGGGCGTCGCGGGCGACGCCTCGGCGAGGGCCTCCTTCGCGGCGGTGAACCCGCGGGCCATGCCGACGCCGTGGTCGCCGTCGCCGATGGCCTGGTCGGCGCGGGTGAGCCGCTCCTTGGCGGCGACGATCGCGTCGCACGCCGCGGTGAGCGCGGTGGCGGTCTGGGCCGCCGTCAGCTGGTCCGCCATCGCTCAGGCCTGCGAGTAGGGCAGCGAGCGGCAGGGGGCGGCCAGGAGTCGCTCGAGGTCGTCGTCGAGCCGGAGCAGGGTGAGGGAGAAGCCCGCCATCTCCTGGGACGTGAAGTACGAGCCGACGTCGGTGCGCACCACCTCGATGCCCCGGGCCTCGAGCAGCTCGCGGGCCTTGCGGTTGACGACGAACAGCTCCATGAGCGTGGTGGCGCCGAGGTTGTTGACGAGCAGGGCGACCCGGTCGCCGGAGGAGTAGGGCAGGTCGGCGATCAGCTTGTCGGCCATCTTCTCGGTCAGCTCGTCGGCGGTCATCATCGCGGAGCGCTCGACGCCCATCTCGCCGTGCATGCCCAGGCCGATCTCGATCTCGTCGTCGCCGAGCTCGAACGTCGGCTCGCCGGTCTCCGGGAGGGAGCCCGCGCGGACCGCGACGCCGAGCGTGCGGGTGGCCTGCTGCGCCTTGACGATCAGCGCCTCGGCCTCCTCCAGGGAGCCCGCCTCGGCGCACGCCGCGCCGGCGATCTTGACGACGTAGAAGGCGCCGCCGATGCCGCGTCGGGTGTCCGGGTCGTCGGTCGCGACGTCGTCGTTGACGAGCACGGTGCGGGTGGCGATGTCGTCGTCGTCCTCCGCGAGCTCGGCGCCCATGTCGAAGTTGAGGACGTCGCCCGCGTAGTTCCCGTAGAGGAGGATGACGCCCTTGCCCTGGTCGGCGGCGACGATCGCCTCCTGGACGTGCTGCGGCGCCGGGGCGGCGAACACGTTGCCGGCCACGCTCGCGTCGGCGAGGCCCTGGCCGACGTAGGCCGTGTACATGGGCTCGTGGCCGGAGCCGCCGCCGACGACGAGACCGACCTTGCCGGCCTCGATCGAGTCGCGGACGAGCACGCGCGAGCCCGGCGCGCGCGTGAGGGAGCCGTGCGAGGCCAGTACGAGACCGTCGAGCACCTCGTCGACGAGGTGCTCGGGGTCGTTGATGATCTTCTTCGCCTTGGACATGACGTACCTCGTGGGTCTCGGGCGGTGGGCCCGGCGGCGGGGGAGTCGGTGGTCCCGGGCCGCGTGCTCACCGCGATGTGAGAAGTTCTCAGCGTCGAGCGCTGCAGTCTCATCCTAGGCGCGGGCCGCCGGGGTGCGAAGGCCGGGTCCGCGCCGCCGCGGACAGATGCTCATGTGAGCGCAGCGGAACCTGTGTCGGTGCCCGCCGAGGAGATGCGGTGGTGTCGAGGAGGTCCGGGGCCCGGCTGCGCAGGGGCGCGTCCGGCTCAGGTGATCCGGAGGAGCGCGGCGGTGCCTGGCTCGAGCACCGTCGCACCGTCCTCCTCGAGCACGCCGGCGGAGGAGTGGGTGACGAGCGCGTTCGGCGGCACCGCCACCGGGTCCGGGCCGAGCGTGAGGACGAGGTGACGGGTGTCGAGGGCGAGCACGAGCGCGTCGACGTCGACGTCGAGCACGCCCAGGTAGCCGGAGGCCGTACCGAGCTCGCGGCGCAGGCGCAGCCACGCCCGCAGCCGTTCGTAGGGGGAGTCGTCCCGGTGGCGGTCGGGGGCCAGGGCCGCGACGAGGGCGGCGAGGGAGCCGGTGGCGGCATCGTCGTCGGAGTGGGTGCCGCTCGTGCCCCCGCCGGTGGCGCCGCCCCCGGGGGCGACCTGGCCGCCGAGCTCGATCCCCTGCCGGAGATAGACCGCGCCGGGCAGCATGATCGACAGCGCCGTCATCGCGCGCACCCGTCGGGCGTTCTCCTCGGGGGAGGGGCGGTGCGCCCAGGTCGGCGTCGGGACCGGGTGCCGGCCGGTCGCGAGGGCCCAGGCAGGGCGGGCGCCGAGGGGCTCGTGGACGCCGAAGACCTGGGCGAGGGTCTCACCCACGGCGGGTGCGTCCCAGCTGGTGCGGGCGAGGCGGTCGTCGCGGGTGGCGTGCAGCCAGTCCTCGTGGAGCACCTCGGTGTAGGCCGCGAGGTCGAGCCCGCGCACGGCACCGGTGAGCGCCGCCTCGGCGTCGGGGCGGTCCCCGGAACCGCGCTCGGCGAGGCGCGCCTGCAGGGCGCCGGGGTCCGCGCCACGGGGGTGGCGCACGAGGGTCGGCGTCGTCGTGCCCGGCGCGGCGGCGTCGGCCTGATCGAGGCCGAGCGCTCCGGGGTCGCTCGTGCCCCGGGCGATGCCCAGGTCGATCCCGTCCACCCCGAGCGCGAGCCAGCGGCCCACGCGGGACAGGTGCGCGGCGTCGGTGTCGGACGGGTGGATCGGGAGCACCGAGGCGACGACCCGGAGCGCCCGCCGATGGGCCCTGCGGACGACGGCGCCGACGGCGTCGGCCACCTGGCGATGACGCGGGTCGAGCTCCGGTGCCGTCAGCAGGAGCGTGTCGCACCCGAGCGAGGCGACGTGCGGGACGTGCGCGGCGACGTCGTCGATCGCGGCCACCGTGCGCAGCTCGGCGGTCTCGTAGACCGCGGCCGTCGACCACCACGGCATCGGAGCCTTCGGCCGGCGGTGGAGCATCCGCGTGGCGCGCGACCCGGTGGTGGCGGCGTCGGTCGTGATCGTCGCGAGGGGCATCGCCGACCATTCTGGCCCCGGTCTCGTTCGTGACCAAGCGCCGCCGCTCGGATGTGCGAGAGTCCGGCGCCCGCGTCAGGTTCACCGGGTGGCTCCCTGACGTTCAGCGGGCGGTGGTTGCCTCGGCGCAGGAGCGCCGCCGGCGTTCCCAACCCCTGATCGAGACACTCAAGGAGAGTCGTGCACGCACGAGCTCGACGAACGGCGGCCGTCGCCGCCACCGCCCTGCTGACCACCATGCTCGCCGGGGCCGTCGTGCCCCCGGCGATGTCGGAGCCCGCCCCCGACACCCCACCCACGCCGGAGGCCGAGCCGGCCACCGAGGGTGACGCGGCGCCCGAGGAGGACGCCGTCCCCGACGGCTCCCGCTGGACCCTGGCCACCCTGCCCGACACGCAGTTCTACTCCCGGTACGGCGCCAGCCAGTTCGAGCCCCGCTACGGGACCAACCCGTACCAGGCGCAGGCCGAGTGGCTCGCCGAGGTGCACGACGAGCTCAACATCCCGTTCGTCACCCACCTCGGCGACCTGGTCGACCGCGCCGGCGTCGAGGCCGAGTGGGAGATCGCCGACGCCGCCCACCAGGTGCTCGAGGACGCGGGACTGCCGTACTCGGTCCTGCCCGGCAACCACGACCTGCTCAACAGCTCGGCGAACGACACCGAGCTCGCCGACGACGAGCCGTTCCTGCGCTGGTTCTCCCCCGAGCGCTCGGCGGCGCAGTCGCCGGACTCGGGGCGCGACCCGTCGGGCTTCAGCGAGTACCACGTGTTCGAGGCCGAGGGCCAGGAGTACCTCGTGCTCGCGCTCGCCTGGCGGACGTCGGACGAGACCCTGGCCTGGGCCGACCAGGTCATGGCCGACCACCCGACCCTGCCGACGATCCTCACCTCGCACGAGATCCTCGGCGTCGACTCCGACGGCGTCACCGCCGTCACGGGTGGCAACGGCGAGCGGCTGTGGGAGGGCCTGATCCGGGACAACGACCAGATCTTCCTCACGCTCTCGGGCCACAACCACGGCTCGGCGCACCGGGTCGTGCAGAACGACGCCGGCAACGACGTCATCCAGATCCTGCAGGACTGGCAGATGGCCTACGAGGGTGGCAACGGCTACCTCGGCCTGCTCGAGTTCAACCTCGAGAACGACTCGATCGACGTGCTCGCGCCGTCGCCGTGGGTGGTCGGTAAGGACGCAGCCGACCTCACCGTCCACGACCGACCGCTGCTCGACGCGCCGAACGAGGAGTTCAGCGTCGACATCGACTTCGACGAGCGCTTCGCCGGTTTCAACGCCGAGTGGGAGCCCGGCGACGGCCAGGAGACCTCCCTGCGCGAGCGCGCCCGCGCCCTCATCCTCGACGGCTTCGAGGGCGTCCCCGCCGTCGACCGCGCGGAGCCGGGTTCCACCGAGGACTACGTGCGCGTGGACGGGACGCTCGCCCACTGGCGACCGAACCTCGTCGACGCCGCGATCGGGGACGTCCTGCCCGATGGGACGGAGCTGCCCGACGTCGTGCTCGAGGAGCAGGCGATGGCGCGCGGCCCGGTCGACACCTCGCCGACCGCCCAGGAGGAGGACGTGCGGCTGTGCGAGGCGCACGCCTTCTCGTCGTCCGACGCCGGCATCTGCTTCGACAACTCGTCCAACGCGGACAACCGGTTCAGCTACTTCACCACCGAGCACGGCGTCCCGGTGACGAACGCGTCCTTCGAGAACGGCTACACGATCGAGGCGTTCGTCAACATCGCCGAGGACTGGACGGCCGAGGACAACGCGTGGACCCGCGCGCTCGCCCGCTCCGGCAACCGGTCCCGCATCCCGGGCATGGCGCAGATCTGGGACTACACCCACTCGCCCGCGTCGATCGGGTTCTCCAACCTCCGGGAGTTCCAGTGGTCGGTCGTCCCCGGCGACCCGACGACCGGTGACCGCAGCGCCTGGTCCGGCGAGATCACGTCCGACGACTGGTACCACCTCGCGATGGTCAACGACCCCGCCGACGGCTCGGTGACGATGTACGTCGACGGCATGCCGATCCTGCGCAACATCAGCGACGGCAACGGGATGTCCTTCGAGGAGGGCTACCCCTGGATGATCGGCGCCGCCATGACGGACGACGCGATCGGCTCCGGCTGGCACGGCGGTGTCGGCGAGGTCCGCGTCATCGACCGCGCCACCGAGCCGGGGGAGTGGCTCATCGACCGGCCCGACGTCGAGGCCTTCGAGATCGAGAACGGCGAGCTCGAGGTCGGGGCGGATGGATCGGTCCCGGCGCTCACGGGCACCGGCGCGCCCGGCGCGACGGTCGTCCTGAGCGGCGCGCTCACCGGCGAGGCCGTCGTGGCCGAGGACGGGACGTGGACGGTCGAGCCGACCCTCGTCGACGAGGCCGCGGGCACCCGCGAGTTCGCCGTCTCGCACGGCTTCGGCGAGCGTCGCTCCGGCGACCAGCTCGGTCAGATCACGGTGCCCGACGACGAGGAGCCGCCGGTGGATCCGGGTGAGCCGGTTCCGCCGTCGCCGGGTCGTGGGTTCTACCTCAACGACGGCTGGGACATCTGGGCGGACCACGAGTTCTCCTTCGGTCGCCCGGGTGACGAGGTCCTGGTCGGTGACTGGGACGGCGACGGGTCCGACACTCTCGCCGTTCGTCGTGGGAACGCCTACTTCCTGTCCAACTCCCTGTACGGCGGGAACGCGGACGTGGAGCTGACCTTCGGCCGGTCCGGGGACACCGTGCTCGTGGGTGACTGGGACGGTGACGGCGTGGACTCCTTCGCGGTGCGGCGTGGGAACTCCTACTTCCTGACCAACGAGCTCACTGGCGGGGATGCGGAGACCGAGCTGGACTACGGCCGTGCGAACGACCAGGTCCTCGTGGGCGACTACGACGCCGACGGCACGGACACCTTTGCCGTGCGTCGTGGGGCCCGGTACTTCGTGTCCAACAGCCTGGCCAGTGGCTGGGCGGACGCGGAGTTCACCTACGGCCGTGGGAACGATCAGGTGCTCGTGGGTGACTGGGACGGGAACGGGAGCGACACGTTCGCCTCGCGTCGCGGGAACCTGTACCTGATGTCGAACACCCCCACCGGTGGGTGGGCGGACCGCGAGGTTCGTTACGGCCGTTCGGGCGACGAGGTGTTCGTCGGTGACTGGAACGGTGACGGCGCGGACACCCTGGGTATCCGCCGCTGACGTAACCGACGAGTGAGCGGATGTCGATCCGACCAGTGAGCGGGCCCCGCACCCTATGGGTGCGGGGCCCGCTTCGTCGTCGGAGGAGGGGGGTGATGGCGAGGCGGAACTCTGCTCACTCGCCGAACGCCCCCCGCACTCGTGAAGGAAAGTCCCCTCATTCGTGGGGTGTGGAGGGGCGACCGTCCAGATCGGCGCGGCCGCATAGACTCGAGCGGTGAGCGCATCGGCGGAGCAGGTGGCACGGGCGAGGTCCGTCCCGGCCCCCTACGTCGTGGCGGACGCGGACCGCTGGTGGCCCGAGGAGGGCAAGAACCCGCGGCGCTCCCCGTTCCAGCGCGACCGCGCCCGCGTCCTGCACTCCTCGGCCCTGCGTCGCCTCGGAGCGAAGACGCAGGTGCTCGGCCCGAGCTCGGACGACTTCGTCCGCACCCGCCTCACGCACTCCCTCGAGGTCGCGCAGGTCGGCCGCGAGCTCGGCCAGGCCCTCGGCTGCGACCCGGACGTCGTGGACGCGGCCTGCCTCTCCCACGACCTCGGCCACCCGCCGTTCGGCCACAACGGCGAGCGGGCGCTGCACGAGGTCGCGGCCGGCATCGGCGGCTTCGAGGGCAACGCCCAGACGCTGCGGCTGCTCACCTCGCTCGAGCCCAAGATCATGACCGACTCCGGCACCGGAGCCGGCCTCAACCTCACGCGCGCCACGCTGGATGCCTCGGTCAAGTACCCGTGGGCCGCCGGCGCGGGACCGGTGCGCGCCGACGGCCGGCCCACGGGCAAGTTCGGCGTCTACGCCGACGACGCCGAGACGTTCGCCTGGCTGCGCGAGGGCGCCCCCGACAGGCGCCGCTGCCTAGAGGCCCAGGTCATGGACCTGGCCGACGACGTCGCGTACTCGGTGCACGACGTCGAGGACGCGGTGGCCGGCGGTCGCGTCGACCTCGGCGTCGTGCGGGCCGACCGGGCGCAGAACGGCGTCGTCGAGCAGGTGCGAGCCTGGTACGACCCCGAGCTGAGCGACGACGAGATCGGCGCCGCCCTCGACCGCGTCCTCGCCCTGCCCGTCGTCCCGCGGGTCTTCGACCACACGTGGGCCTCGCTCGCCGCGCTCAAGGACATGGCGAGCCAGCTCATCGGCCGGTTCTGCGCCGCCGCCGAGGACGCCACCCGTGAGCGGCACGGCGAGGATCCCCTCGCGCGCTACGCGGCCGACCTCGTGGTGCCCCGGGAGACGGAGGCCGAGATCCTCGCGCTCAAGGGCGTCGCCGCCCACTACGTCATGGCGCCGCGCGAGACCGAGCCGCTCTACCTCGCCCAGCGCACGATCATCTTCGACCTGGCCGACGCCCTCGCCGCGGGCGGCCCGGACCAGCTCGAGCCGCACCTCGCCCAGCGCTGGCACGGCGTCGGGTCCGACGACGAACGGCTGCGCGTCGTCGTCGACCAGATCGCCTCCCTCACCGACACATCCGCCCAGCAGTGGCACGCCCGGTTGTGCGGGATGCTCTCCGAGGTGTACTGAGTGGCGGGGATGATCCGCCGCGAGGACATCGAGGCGGTCAAGGAGAAGGTCCGGATCGAGGAGGTCGTCGGCGCGCACGTCACGCTGCGCACCGCCGGCGTCGGGTCGATGAAGGGCCTGTGCCCCTTCCACGACGAGCGCACGCCGTCCTTCCACGTCCGCCCGCAGGTGGGCGTGTGGCACTGCTTCGGGTGCGGCGAGGGCGGCGACGTCGTCAGCTTCGTCCAGCGCATCGAAGGACTCTCGTTCGCCGAGGCGATCGAGATGCTGGCCGACCGGGTCGGGGTCGAGCTCCGCCGCGAGGACGAGGACGGCCGACCCCGGGAGCGGTCCCAGGGGGAGCCCGGCCGGCGTCGTCGGCTCGTCGAGGCCAACCGGATCGCCGCCGAGTACTTCGTCGCGCAGCTCGCCTCGCCCGGCGCCGCTCCCGCCCGCGCGTTCCTCGCCGAGCGCGGGTTCGACCAGGCTGCTGCCGCGCACTTCGGCGTGGGGTTCGCGCCCGAGGGCTGGGACCACTTGCTGCGCCACCTGCGTTCCAAGGGGCTCACCGACCAGGAGATCCTCGCGGCCGGGCTCGTCTCGCAGGGGCAGCGCGGCGTCTACGACCGGTTCCGCGGGCGACTCGTCTGGCCGATCCGCTCCACCTCCGGCGAGACGCTGGGGTTCGGCGCGCGACGCCTGCTCGAGTCCGACCAGGGTCCGAAGTACCTCAACACCCCCGAGACCCCGCTGTACCGCAAGTCGCACGTCCTCTACGGGATCGACCTCGCTCGCAAGGAGATCGGCCGCGGGCGGCAGGTCGTCGTCGTCGAGGGGTACACGGACGTCATGGCCGCGCACCTCGCCGGCGTCACCACCGCGGTCGCCACGTGCGGCACGGCCTTCGGCGACGACCACGTCCGCATCGTCCGGCGCCTGCTCGGGGACGTCGGCGACGCCGCCTCCGGCGTCATGACGGCGGGCTCCGCGCGAGGCGGCGAGGTCGTCTTCACGTTCGACGGCGACGCCGCCGGTCAGAAGGCCGCCCTGCGCGCGTTCGACGAGGACCAGCGCTTCGCGGCCCAGACGTTCGTCGCGGTCACGCCCGGTGGGATGGACCCCTGCGACCTGCGCCTCGAGCGCGGCGACGCGGCCGTCCGCGACCTCGTCGCCGGGCGCGAGCCGCTGTTCGAGTTCGTCATCCGCTCCGCCCTGGCCACGCTCGACCTCGGGACCGCGGAGGGGCGTGTGGCGGGGCTGCGGGCGGCGGCGCCGGTCGTGGCAGCGATCCGTGACCGCGCCCTGCGCGGGGAGTACGCCCGCCAGCTCGCGGGCTGGCTCGGCATGGACGACGTGAGTGTCCGCCAGGCGGTCCGTAGCGCCGAGAGCTCGGCGCGGCGCGCCGGCGCCCCCGGAGGGTCGTCCGTGCCCGACGCCGGTGGGCCGGGCCGGGCGGGCGGCGCACCCGGTGAGACTGGTCGCCCGGGCGGGCAGAACGGACGGCCGGGCGGGCAGCCGGGCGGATCCGGTCCCTCGGGCGGTGCCTGGGAGACCTCCGCAGGAGCCGGCGGTGGACGCGGCCCCGAGGATCCCGTGGCGCGCCTCGAGCGGCAGGTCCTCGAGGTGGCACTCCAGCTCCCGGCCGAGGCGGCGGCCGCCGGGTTCGACTCGCTCGCGGCCGACACGTTCACCGTGCCCTCGTACCGCGCGGCACACGACGCGATCCGGGCGGCCGGTGGCGTGGCGACCTTCGCGGCGCACCTGGCCGAGCGCCGCCGCGCGGGCGCAGGGGAGGAGGCCGCCCAGCGGGAGGCCGCTGCCCACTGGGTCGAGGCGGTGCGGGAGAACGCCGTCGGTCCCGTCGCGGACTCCGTGACCGGCATGGCGGTCGCCCCGCTTCCCCAGGACCGCCCGGACGCGCTGACCGACTACGCCCGCGGCGTCGTCGTCGCGCTCGTCCGCATGGGGCTGACCCGGCTCATCGGTGACGCGAAGGGGACGCTGCAGCGCACGGACCCGGACGATCCCGCCTACGCCGAGCGGTTCGCCGCTCTCATGGAGCTGGAGTCACGACGGCGCTCGCTCGGCTCGCCGTAGCGGGCCCAACGAGCGCCGTGGTGGGCGGACGCCGGCGCGTCCGCAGGTGTCGCGGCGGGTGGGTCAGTCGATCGTCCAGGCGAGGGACTCGGACTCGCCGGTGACGATGCCGGCGGCCGGGCGGAAGAGGACGTCGAACGAGTCGTCGGACGGCTCGGGAACGTAGATCGTCGCCGTGACCTCCTCGCCCCCGTCGACGACCGGGGGCATCGAGTCGCCGGTGCTGCAGCCCATGCCGTCCGTGGGGCTGAGGTCGCCCTCGGAGGTCGACAGAGTGATGCCGGGCAGCGGCGGGACGGTGGGAACCACCTCGTCCTCGCCGGCGGACACGGTGAAGGTCAGGGCCGTGTGCGGCGTGCCGGGGGAGGTGAGGCACTGCGCGTCGCGCTCGGCCTCGTCGAGCGTGATCTCCATGCCGTTGTCGAACGTGTGGGTCTCGCCGATCTCGAGGACCGTGGCGTCGTCCGCGCCGCCGGAGCCGTCGTCGGACGGGGACTCGTCGTCCTCGTCGGTGTCGGCGTCGTCGGACGGGCTCTCGGAGTCGGGCCCCGACTCGGTCTCGGAGTTCTCGTCGGTCTCGTCCTCGGTCTCGTCCTCGTCGTCGCTCGGGGCCTCGTCGTCGGAGCTCTCCTCCTCGCCGTCGGTCCCGTCGGAACCGGCCTCGCCGCTCGGTGCCTCGATCCCGGAGTCGTCCGGCGTGGGCTCCTCGCCACCGTTCTCGTCGCCGTCGCGCAGGAGGAAGAACCACACCGCGGCTGCGGCGACGGCGACCGCGAGGACGCCGAGGATCACCGCCAGCCAGGGGAAGCCGCCTCCGCGCTGCGGGCGGTCGTCGCCGGGCGGGTAGTCGCCGCCGCCGCCCGACCCGCCGCCGTACGAGGGTGCGTAGGTCGGGGCGGCGCCGGACGAGGGGTAGCCCGAGGCTCCCTCGCCGCCGGTCGCCGCGTGCGAACCCGACGCGCCCGGGGCGGACGCGCCGCCGGACTGCGACGCCGCGCCGTACCCGCCGGCACCCCGAGCCGCGTCGTACCGGCTCGCGCCCTGCGCCGCGGCGGAGTCCGCCGGGATCGGCCTCGTGGCGTCGCCGTCGGGCTGCTCGAAGGCGTTGCCCTCGCGCCGCCAGCGTGAGTCGTTGCTCATCGTGTCCTCCCAGGTCTGCCGCCCGGCCGGACGACGCCCGTCAGCCTACGACCGGGGCACACCCCGGGCGCGTCGACGTCGCCGGGGAGTGCTGCCCGCCCCGCCCGGGGGCGCGGGACGCGGGGCCCGGTTCGTGTCAGTCGATCGTCCAGCGCGCGAGCGTGCGGTCGGGGGAGCCGTGCCTGAGCACGTCCGGGTCGAGCTCGAGGACGAGACGCCCCTGCGTGGGAGCGACCATGAGCACCGTCCCCGTGACCGTCTGCGCGGGCGAGGCGGTCGGCGGCAGCACGTCCGACGGATCGGCGAGGCACGAGGCCGGGGCGGGGAGCAGCGGCCCGTCCGGTGAGGACAGGCCGAGACCGGGAATCGGGGTGAGGACCGGTGCCGGGGCGTCCGCCGGCACGGTGACCGTCACCTCGAGGGCCACCAGCTCGCCGGCCACGGCGCCGTCGACCGCGCAGGTCACGTCCCGTTCGGCGGCCGTCAGCGCGTAGGTCGTGCCGTCGTCCGCGGTCCATGTCTCCCCGACGGCGACGTCGACGACCTCCGCGTCGGTACCGGTGCCGCCGCCCGTGTCCGCGCCCGCGGCGGAGCCCTGGAGGAGCTGCAGGAGCCATGCGAGGTCCTGGGCAGGGTCGCCCGAGGAGGCGCCCGGTGACCCCGGCGTGCCAGGTGACCCGGGCGTGGCCGGTGGAAGCGGGATCGACGTCCCGGGCGGGACCGCGGGAACCGGGACGGTCCACGTCGGGGGTCCGGCGTCGGGCTCGGGCTCGGTCTCGGGCGAGGGCGAGGGTGTGGCCGGAGGCGAGGTGGGCGGGGGAGCGCCCGGGACAGTCGTGGTGGGACCCGCGGTGGCGGCGGGCGCGCGGAGCAGGGCGTCGCTCGGTCCCCGGTCGGTGGCGGCCACGAACCAGTAGCCCAGGAGGGCGGCCGCGATGACGGACGCCGCTCCGGCGAGGAGCCATGGCCGGACGCTCTCGTGCTGGTCGGACGTCTCGGACCCCGGAGCTCCGTTCCCGGCGGCGGTCGAGGGCGCGTCGCCCGGCGATCCCGAGTGCCCGAACGCGTTGAGTCGAGGAACAGGCTTCGAGGGGTAGCCGGTTCGCGCCGCGTAGTCGGTCGAGCGAGGGTCGGCGAGATCGGCCGGCAGCTCACCGGTCGCGGCGGTGGGTGGTTCGTCGTCGTCGAAGAAGTGGGCGAGGTACCCGGTACCGACGGGCCCGTCGTCGTCCGCCATGCCGACCTCCGCGTCGACCACCGGGGCCGGCACGGTCCGTCCGCCCCCGGGCCCGCCGGTGGGGCGGACGCTCGTCACGCTAGCCCCGCGGCGATGTGCGTGGTCGTCGCCGCGGGCGATCCGCACAGATCTCGACGGACCTCGACGCCGCTGGACGCAGGAGGTCCTTCGGCTCGGCCGTGGGCCGACGGACGCGGTGGTGCGGCCCCGGCGTCGCCCGACGCGACGGCGCCCCGGCCGCACGTGCGGACGGGGCGCCGAGGAGGGCCTGAGGTGGCGGGTCAGTCGACCGACCAGCGAGCCACCGTCAGTTCGGTGCCGGGCATGGCGATGCCGAACATCGGGTCGTACTCGAGCGTGAACGGGCCGCTCGTGGGTGCCTCGACGAGGATGAGTCCTGTGGCCGTCTGCCCGGGCTCGATGTACGAGGGCAGCTCGCGGGAGGTGTCGGCGAGGCAGCCGATGGTGGAGAAGGAGTCGATCGTTCCCTCGGGCGACTCGAGGGTGATGCCCGGCATCGGCGCCGATGCACTGGCACTCGGGCTCGCGGTCACCGTGTACTCGAGCGCGACGACCTCGCCGGAGACGCTGGCGTACCCGTCGCAGGTGATGTTGCGCTCGACCGAGTTCAGCGTGACAGTCGCGCCGTCGTAGGTCTGGTGCGGGGTGCCCATCGGGACGTCGACGACGGTGACGCTGCCGGATCCGTCGCCACCGGGGATCGAGGGGACGTCGCCACCGGGGACCGACGGGATGTCACCGCCCGGGATCGACGGGATGTCGCCACCCGGGATCGACGGGATGTCGCCACCCGGGATCGACGGCGCCGTCACCCCGCCCTGCTGGTCACCGCCGGAGGCTGTCTCGTCGTCGTCCCCGTCGACGAAGAGGAAGTAGGCCCCGGCACCGAGGGCGGCCACCACGACGACGGCGACGATCGCCCAGATCCAGCCCTTGCCTCCGCCGGAGCCGCCGGACTGACCAGGGCCGCCGTAGCCGGGCTGCTGGCCGTAGCCACCCTGCTGGGGGAACCCGCCCTGTTGGGGATAGCCGCCGGGCTGGCCGAATCCGCCCTGCTGCGGGTAGCCGCCCTGCTGGCCGAACCCGCCCTGTTGTCCGAAGTCGCCCTGCGGGTAGCCGCCCTGCTGGCCGAACCCGCCCTGCTGACCCCACTGGCCGTCGTACGACACGTCTGACCTCCACCGCTGCGCCCGCCACGTGGCCGGTCGAGGACCTGCCGCGCCGCCCGCCGGTCCCGGCGGGCAGCGCCACCGTAGAACGGTGTCCGAGCCGGGCAACCGCTCCCCGATGGGGAGTCCTCACCCGTGCCGTGGACCCCGGCTGAGGTGGGGCGACGTCGAGAACCCGGGCGAGGTGGTCGCAACCGGTCGGCTCGCCGGCGTCCTCCGGGCCACCTCCGGCGTCGTCCCCCGTGCAGCCCTCGCCGGCGCCGACCGCCCGGGTAGGGATCAGTTGATCGACCAGCGGGCGATGGAGATCTCGGTGTCCTGCCGGTCGACCCCCATCGACGGGTCGTACTCGAGCGTGAACGCTCCGTTGGTGGGTGGGGTGACGATGACGAGGCCCGTGGCGGTCTCGCCGGCGTCGACGAACCCGGGCAGGGCGCGGGAGGAGTCCGCCAGGCACGCGAGGGTGTTGAAGGACCCTCCGATGCTCCCCGAGGACGACTCGAGGGTGGTGCCGGGCACCGGCGCCGACGTGCCCGCGGTCGAGCTGCCGACGACGGTGAACTCGAGGGCGTAGGCCCCGCTGAGGCCGCGCACGTCGCTGCCGCAGGTGAAGTCCTCCTCGACGGAGTCGAGCGTGACGACCCCGCCGTTGTGTGTCATGAACGGCGTACCGATCGGCACGTCGACCACCGTCGGACCGCCGGACCCGTCGCTCTCGGTGGTACTGGGCTCCTCGCTGCCGGGGGTGGGTGCGGGAGCAGCGGTGGGAGCTGGGGCCGATGGGGTCGGCGGGGCCACTGCGGTGACAGTGTCCGATTCCCGCTGCCCCTCCGCGGAGGTGCTCTCGTCGTCGTCACCGTCGAGGAACAGGAAGTACACCCCGGTGCAGAGCGCGGCCGTCACGACGACGGCGATGAGCGCCCACAGCCAGCCCCTGTCACCGCCGGGGCGTCCAGGTCCGACACCCGGCCCGTGCCCATCGTGGTCGGGCGGCTGCGGACGGCCGTGCTGCTGGGAATGATCGGGCTGCGGGCCGTGTGCCCCGTGCTGCGGATAGCCGCTCGGGTTGCCCCACTGGCCGTCGTTCGACACGTCTGTTCTCCACCTCGTCACCCGCCGCACCGCCGGTCCACGGGCGGAACGCCCCCGCCGGTCAGGGCGGCTGACGCCACGGGCGAACGTTACCGGACCCAAACGGTCCGTCCCCGACCTGGGCGCCATGACCGCGTCGGCGCCGCGCGTGTCCCGCGCGGCGCCGATGTGTCAGGTCAGTTGCCGCTTCCCTCGGCGGAACCGGTCGTGTCCGCCGGGGTGGTGAGGATGCAGATGCCCTCACGGTCGCCGGCCTGGTCCCAGGTGCTCTGGGTCGGCGTGAGGAGCTGGACGAAGTACACGCTCGAGGCGTAGTCGGTGCCGACGTAGCCCTCGAACGCGTCCGCGCAGACCGACTCGAGCTCGCTGCCGACCTGGTCGTCGCCCGGGTACTCGTCGCCCTCGAACGTGTGGACGAGGTAGACCTCGCCGTCGTGCTCCTCCGCGCAGTCGATCACGGGCAGCTCGGAGACCTGTCCGGTGGCCCCCTCCATGTCGAGGCACTCGCCGACCGTGAACTGCTGGACGGTGGCCGTGCCGCCGGACGGCGGGCTCGACTCCTCCGTGGTGGGTTCCTCGGACTCCTCGGTCGTCGGCTCCTCGGTGTCCTCCGTGGTGGGTTCCTCGGACTCCTCGGTGGTCGGCTCCTCGGACTCCTCGGTGGTGGGTTCCTCGGACTCCTCGGTCGTGTCCTCCTCCGGCGGCGCGCTCGTCGTCGCCTCGTCGGTCGCGTCGCCGGACGACTCGTCGTCGTCACCCGTGAAGAACAGGAAGTACGCGCCGACCGCCAGGGCCGCGGCGACGAGGACGCCGATGATCGCCCACAGCCAGCCCTTCCCGCCGCCCGAGCCGCCGCGGTCGCCGTTCCCGGGATCGTTCGGGGCACCGGTGCCCTGGCCGTAGCCGGGCTGGCCGTAGCCGCCCTGCCCATAGCCGGCCCCCTGGCCGTACCCGCCCTGGGCCGGGTAGGCGCCCGCGGCCCCGTAGGCGGGTGGCTGGCCGTGGCCGGCATCCTGCCCGTAGCCGCCCGCCGGAGCGCCGTCCGCCCCCTGCCCGTAGCCGCCCGCCGCGGGAGCACCCGCGCCCTGACCCTGGTCCCAGCCGGCCTGCGCCGGCGTTCCCGCACCCTGCGACTGGTCCCAGCCGCCGTGCTGCGGCGTACCGGCGCCCTGGCTCTGGTCCCAGCCGCCCTGCTGCGGGGTGCCGCCGGGCTGTCCCCACGTCCCGTCGTTCGACATCGTGCCCTCCTCGATCGTCCTCGGTCGTGTCCGGCACCCGAGACCAGGCCTTCGGTCGGCGTTCGTCGGCAACGGGTACCGGGCCACGATATGCGCAGGTCGCCACGAGCGCGCACGGACGCGCGAGTGCCACAGACCGCCGCGTCGGTCGCCTGACCTGCATGTGCCCCGGGCGCGGATACCGTGCGAGGACACCGATCGACGACGAGGAGACCACCGTGACCGGACCCAGCATCATGATCGTCGGCAGCTCGATGACCGACCTCGTCTCCTACCTCGGGCGCATGCCAGAGCGGGGCGAGACCGTCTTCGGGAAGGACTTCGCCCAGGGCTTCGGTGGCAAGGGTGCCAACCAGGCCGCCATGGCCGCGCTCCTCGGGGCCGAGGTGTCGATGGTCGGCGCCGTCGGCGGGGACTCGTTCGGGCGCGACACGGTGGAGAACCTCCGCGGTCTCGGCATCGACGCGACCCACGTCGTGGAGATCGACGACGCGCACAGCGGGATCGCGATGATCCTCGTGGACCCCGACGGCGACAACCGGATCGTCCTGGCCCCCGGCGCGAACGAGCGGCTGACCCCGCAGCACGTCGACGACGCGTTCGACGACGCCGGGGGCCCCGACCTCGTGCTCAGCCAGCTCGAGGTGCCGCAGGAGACGATCCGCCGTGGGTTCGAGCGCGCCAAGGGGGCCGGTGGCATCACCGTCCTCAACCCCGCACCGGCCGCGGCGGTCGACCCCGGGGTGCTCGCGGTGACCGACTGGGTGATCCCCAACGAGACCGAGTTCGCCATCCTGCTCGAGGCAGAGCTCGGGCGTGGCGTCGAGGACCTCGAGGCCGACGCCGTCGCCCTCGGCGAACGGATCGGGGCCTCGCTCGTGGTCACCCTGGGAGAGCGCGGCGCCCTCCTCGTGCACGACGGCGACCTCACCCGCCTCGAGGCGCCCGCCGTGGAGGCGGTCGACACCACCGGCGCGGGCGACGCGTTCTGCGGCGGGTTCGCGTTCGCCCTGGCCGGCGGCGCTGCGCCGGCCGACGCGACCCGCCTCGGCATCGCGCTTGCGTCGGACTCGGTCACGCGTCGTGGCACGCAGGCCTCCTACGCGCGGGGCGCGGACCTCGAGCGCATCCTCGCGGGCTGACGCGGCGACGGTCACGGAGCCCGGGTGATGGGAGAACGGTGCCCCCGGCGGGGCTTGAACCCGCGACCGACGAATTATGAGTTCGCTGCTCTGACCGGCTGAGCTACAGGGGCGCGCGGCCACGCCGCCTCCCGCTCGCGCGGGGGCGTCGGCCACGGCGTCCCATCCTAGTTCGGCGGGGGACGCGCGGACGCGCACGTCGCCACCGTGGCGCGCGGCCCTGGACCCACGGACCCACGTGCGTGCACGACCGCGTGGACCCGGTCCCGTCCGCCCACGGAGCCCCTAGCCTGAGCCCCAGGGCGCGCACCTGACCGCGCCCGCGCCCCGGACGGAGACCGACATGGCCGCTCGCACGCTCACGCTCACCCGCGAGATCGCCGCGCCCCCCGAGGCTGTCTGGCGGATCCTCACCGACCCCGCCGGCAGCGAGCAGGTCCTCAGCGGCGTCAGCTCGATCGAGATGCTCACCGACGGCCCGTACCGCGTGGGCACTCGCTGGAAGGAGACCCGCACGTTCATGGGCGGCTCCGAGACCGAGGAGATGTGGGTGACGGCCGTCGACGAGCCCCGCTCGACCACCCTCGCCGCCAACGCCCGCGGCGCCACCTACGGGACTACCTTCGTCCTCGAACCGATCCCCACGGGCACCCGGTTGACCATGACCTTCGGCGGCGAGGACACCTCGGCCGGCGGGCTGCGCAAGCTGCTGGGCGCCGTCACCGAGCGCATCGGCATGGCGATGTCGAAGAAGATGATGACGCAGGACCTCGCCGACATCGCGGCCGCAGCCGAGGCCGCGCCGGGGGACTGACGCCACCGCCGGACCGACGCCACCGCTGGACCAGGGGTGCACCACGGACCGGCCCCATGTCCGGTGCCGTTCCCGGATAGCGTGAGACCATGCGTCGTCGTCGCCCCCTCCCGCCCGCCGATGTCCGCGCCCACCTCGCCAAGGACCCGCTCCTCGCCGCCTCCGGGCTCGCGGACGGGTCCTGGGCCCTCGCCTCGCCCGTCGCGCTCGTCATCGCGACCGCGGGCGAGCAGCGCCTGCGCCGGCCCTGGCACGAGATCCTCCACGCGCGCTGGGACGGCGAGTCGCGGCTCTTCTCCGTCACCTACGTCGACACGAGCGAACCGGTCCTCGAGCTGCGCACCAAGGACGACGACGTCCAGGCGCTCGCCGACGTCGTCCGTGAGCGAGTGACCTCCTCGCTCGTCCACACCCTGCGCCGGGAGCTGCCGAACGGGTCCGAGGTGCACGTCCACATCCGCCGCGGCGAGGACGGGGAGCTGCTCTCCCAGACGACGACCACCGGGCCGCTCGCGGGCGACACCGAGGAGGCCCAGGTCATCCTCGCAGCGGAGGCCGAGGCGCGCGGCGCCGTCGGGCTGGGGGAGTAAGAGGCTCGCCCGACTCGACACCGCGGCCCGGCACCGGCGACAGTAGCGTCATGACCGTCGACGACGACTTCCTCACCGCCCTGCCCAAGGTGGAGCTCCACCTGCACATCGAGGGCACGCTCGAGCCCGAGCTGCGCTTCCGGCTCGCCGAGCGCAACAACCTCGACAAGCCGTACGACACGGTCGAGGAGCTGCGCGCCTCCTACGACTTCGACGACCTGCCGTCGTTCCTCGCGATCTACTACGCAGGCATGAACGTCCTGCTCACCGAGGAGGACTTCTACGACCTCGCCCGGGAGTACCTCGAGCGCGCGGCGGCCCAGAACGTCGCCTACGTCGAGATGTTCTTCGACCCGCAGGCGCACACCTCGCGCGGCGTGCCGTTCGACGTCGTCGTCCGTGGCCTGCGCCGCGCCCAGCAGGACGCCGAGAACCGGCTCGGTGTCCGCAGTGCGCTCATCATGTGCTTCCTGCGCGACTTCGAGGCGGGCTACGCGATGGCCACGCTGCTCGAGTCGCTCCCGTACAAGGAGTGGATCGTCGGCGTCGGGCTCGACTCCGACGAGAAGGGGAACCCGCCGAGCAAGTTCACCGACGTGTTCGCCCGGGCCCGCCGCGAGGGCTACCGGCTGACGATGCACTGCGACGTGGACCAGGAGAACTCGATCGAGCACATCCGCCAGGTGCTGCACGAGATCGGGGTCGAGCGCATCGACCACGGCACCAACGTCCTCGAGGACGAGGCGCTCACGGCCGAGCTCGTCACCCGCGGCATCGGGCTCACCTCCTGCCCGATCTCCAACACGTTCTGCGGCGACGGCACGAAGGCCGACGAGATCCGCCGCTGCCTCGAGGCCGGCATCCGGATCACCATCAACTCCGACGACCCGGCCTACTTCGGCGGGTACGTCCAGGAGAACCTCGCGGTCCTCGCGAACGAGTCCGGGTTCACCGCGGAGGAGCTGATCCGGCTCGAGCGCAACGCGGTCGACATCAGCTGGGCCCCGCCGGCTGTCAAGGCCGACATCCGCGAGCGGCTCGACGCCCTCGCATAGGACGCTGCGGACAACGACGACGGCCCTCGGCCGCCCGGCGGTACCCGGGTGGCCGAGGGCCGTTCACGTGTCGTGGCGCCAGGCGGTCAGCCGACGACGTCGACCGGCACCTCGCGATCGTCGGCGCGACCCTGACCGGCCGGGTCCCGGGAGACGGTGGGCCGACCGCCGGGGTCCGTCGTCGGGGCATGGGCCTCGTCCGGGAGCGCGGATCCCAACGGGGGTTCGGCGTCGTCGTGCTCCTCCTGGTCCTCTGGCGTGCGGATGAACCACGCGAGGACCGCGGCGACGAGCGCGAAGCCCGCGGCCACGAGGAAGCCCGTGCGGGCGCCCGGCTCGCCGGCGGCGGCCCTGGGCAGACCGTCGTCGAGGTTGGCGCCGAGCACGGCGGAGTACAGCCCGACGAGCACCGCCACGCCCGCGGCGCCGGCCACCTGCTGCAGGGTGTTGAGGACCGCCGACCCGTGCGAGTACAGCGGGCGGGGGAGCGACCCGAGGGACGCCGAGAACAGCGGCGTGAATGACATCGCGAGCCCGAGCGAGATGCCGGTCTGGACCACGACGATGAGCCAGATGGGCGTGCCCTGGCCGATCGTCCCGTAGAACAGCAGCCCGCCCGTCAGCAGGGTGGTGCCCGGGACGAGGAGCGCCCGGGGGCCGCGCGCGTCGTAGATCCGGCCGATGACCGGGGCGAGCAGACCCATGACCAGCGAACCGGGCAGGAGGATGAGGCCGGACTGGAGGGCGTCGAGCTCGGCGACGTCCCGGAGGAACAGTGGCAGCAGGTTGAGCGTGCCGAACATCGCGAGCGCGACGATCGCCATGATGCCTACGGCGATCGTGAAGTTGCGCGAGGTGAAGACGCGGAGGTCGAGCAGCGCCCGGTCGGTGCGCTGGAGCACGAGCTGGCGCCACACGAACAGGCCGAGCATGACGAGCGCGACACCGAGGACCGAGGACGCGAACGCGACGGTCGACATGCCGAGCTGCCCGGCGAGCCCGCCCTCGCCCTCCGCCGCGAACTGGCTGAGCGCGAACACGGTGCCGCCGAAGCCGAGCGCCGTGAGGACGACCGACACGGGGTCGAAGGAGGGGCGGGTGGTCTCGCCGAGGTTCGTCATCCAGCGGGCGCCCAGGAGCAGGGAGACGACGGCGATCGGCAGGACGATGGCGAAGAGCCAGCGCCAGCTCAGCGTCTCGAGCACGGCGCCGGAGAGGGTGGGGCCGATCGCGGGGGCCAGCGAGATGACCATGCCGACCAGGCCCATCATCCGGCCCCGGGAGCCGGGCGGGACGACGTTCATGATCGTCGTCATCAGCAGCGGCAGCATGATGCCGGTTCCCGTGGCCTGCACGACGCGCCCGGTGAGCAGGAGAGGGAAGCCGGGCGCCACGAGGCAGACCAGTGTGCCGAACGTGAACAGGCTCGACGCGGCGAGGAACACCTGGCGGGTGGTGAAGCGCTGGAGCACGAACCCGGTGGTGGGGATGACGACGGCCATCGTCAGCATGAACGCGCTGGTCAGCCACTGCCCGAGCTCGGGGTCGAGGCCGAGGTCCCGGTTGAGGTCGGGGACCGCGATGCCCATCGTCGTCTCGTTGAGAATCGCGACGAAGGCGGCGACGAGGAGCAGCCAGATGACCTTCATGGCGCGGGGATCGACGAACTCCTCCGCGCGGGTGGAGGTGGTGGTGCGGGATGACATGAGGTCTCCGGTCGGAGTGCGGGTGGTGCGGGTGGCGACGGGCCGCGGTGGTGCCGGGCGGCGGGTCGTCCGGGGCCGACGCGGTGCGTCAGCCGGTAATGGCGGCCGGAGGAGTCCGGCTGGCGGCCGGCACGGATCCGGTGGGCCGCGAGCGACCCTACGACCGAACCGAGACGGGCGCGAGAACATTCCGGACGCGTGCCCGAGGGACGAGAAGGGCCCGGGATCCGATCGGATCCCGGGCCCGGGTGCTCCCGCGGTTGGACTCGAACCAACAACCGTTCGATTAACAGTCGAATGCTCTGCCATTGAGCTACGCGGGATCGTGCGACGACCGACTCTAACAAACAGCCGCGGCGCTCCGGGCCCCGAATCCGGCCCGGGACGCGACCTGTGGGCAGACTCACCGACGGGTGCCCGGCACCGCTGCGACGCGAGCCGGAGGCGCCCCGACCCGGTGGAACAATGAGCGCCATGGCCATGCGTGAGATCAGGACCGTCGGTGACCCCGTGCTGCGCACCGTGTGCGACCCGGTGACGGACGTCGACCACACCGTCAAGCAGCTCGTCGAGGACCTGCTCGAGACGGTCGACCACGACGGGCGGGCCGGGCTGGCCGCCAACCAGATCGGCGTCTCCCTGCGCGCGTTCTCCTGGAACATCGACGACGAGATCGGCTACATCCTCAATCCCACCCTGGTCGCGGTCGACGAGGAGCACTACCAGGACGGCGACGAGGGCTGCCTCTCGGTCCCCGAGCTCTGGTTCCCCACCGAGCGCGCCTGGTACGCACGCGCCGAGGGGACCGACCTCGACGGCAAGAAGGTCGTCGTCGAGGGGGAGGAGCTGATGGCCCGCTGCATCCTCCACGAGCTCGACCACCTCGACGGCATGCTCTACCTCGACCGACTCGAGCGTTCCGTGAAGAAGAAGGCCATGAAGGCCGTGCGCGAGATGATGGCCTGACGCTAGTTACTAGACCGTACGTACGGTATAGTAACTCGGCGTGACCGCGACCGATCCACGCCCCACCGACAATTCGAGACCCGCCACCGGCTCCCGCCGCTGGCTCCTGCTCGCCACGGTCAGCTTTGGCCTGCTCCTCATCACGCTCGACAACTCGGTGCTCTACACCGCGCTGCCGACCCTCACGGCCGAGCTCGGCGCCTCCGCGTCCCAGTCGCTGTGGATCATCAACGCCTACCCGCTCGTCATCGCGGGCCTGCTCCTCGGCTCCGGCGCACTGGGGGACCGGATCGGCCACCGGACCATGTTCCTCGGCGGGCTCGTCGTCTTCGGCCTCGCCTCGCTCGCGGCGGCCTTCGCCCCGACGGCGGGCGCCCTCATCGCTGCCCGGGCCTTCCTCGCGGTCGGCGCAGCGGCGATGATGCCGGCGACGCTCGCGCTCGTGCGCCTCGGTTTCGACGACGTCCGCGAACGCAACTTCGCCATCGCCGTGTGGGGGAGCATCTCGCTCATCGGCTTCGCTATCGGCCCGATCATCGGCGGTCTGCTGCTCGAGCACTTCTGGTGGGGGTCGGTCTTCCTCGTCAATGTGCCGATCGTCGTCCTCGCCCTCGTCGTCACCCCGTGCGTTGCGCCGCGTGCACCTCGGGACTCGTCGAGGTCCTTCGACGTCCTGTCCTCGGTCCTCGCGCTCGCGATGCTCAGCGGCGCCGTGCTCGCGATCAAGGAGGCCTTCCACCAGCCGCAGGCATGGGGGACCGTCGGGGCGGCGGCCGTGGTCGCCGTCGTCGCCGGGGTGCTCTTCGTCCGCCGGCAGCGCAGCCTCGCCGACCCGCTGCTCGACTTCTCGGTCTTCCGCAACCGCGCCTTCTCCGCCGGCGTGCTCGCGGCCGTCACCGCGATGTTCGCCATCGGGGGCGTCCAGCTCCTCACCACACAGCGATTCCAGCTCGTCGCCGGGTACACCCCGCTCGAGGCCGGGCTCCTGGTCACCGCGATCGCCGTCGGATCGCTGCCGAGCGGGCTCCTCGGGGGCCTCTTCCTTCATCGCCTCGGCCTCCGGGTGCTGGTCTCCGGCGGCCTTGCCGTCGCCGGTCTCGGGATCGTCGTGTCGATCATGGGGACGGAGATGGGGCTCGCGATCTTCGTCGTCGGACTCGTTCTCACCGGCCTCGGGCTCGGCGCCTCGATGGCCGTCGCCTCGACGGCGATCCTCGGCAACGCACCGCCCCGCCGGGCCGGCATGGCCGCCTCCGTCGAGGAGGTGAGCTACGAGTTCGGCGGGCTGATCGCCGTCGCCGTGCTCGGCAGCCTGTCGTCATTGCTGTACGCGGCGAGGGTGGTCCTGCCCGACGGTGCGCCGGTGGCCGCCGGCGAGAGCATCGGGGCGGCCCGCGAGGTCGCCGACGTCGTGCCCGGCCTGATGGAGGCCGCGTCCGCCGCCTTCGACGAGGCGTACCTCGTGATCCTCTCCGTCGTGGCCTTCGCCCTCGTCGTGGCGGCCACGGCAGCGGCACTGCTGCTGCGGCATCACGGCCCTGGAACCGCAGCCAGCAGCTTCGAGGGGAACGAGTGATGGCACGCCCGAGCAGCCGCATCCGTGCCCTCGACGCCGCCGCCACGATCGTCGGGCGCGACGGACTGCGGGCATTGACCTATGAGTCGCTGGCCGCCGAGACCGGGCTGACCAAGGGCGGACTTCTCTACCACTTCCCCTCCCGCGACGCCCTGGTCGTCGCGATGCACGACCACCTCGCCGCGCGGTGGGACGCGGACATCGCCTCGTTCGTCGACGGTGACCCGGCCGAGGCGGATGCGGAGGCGCGCCTGGCCGCCTACGTCCGCAGCACCGCCAGCACGCCGACCCGTGCCGAGCTGCTCCTCCTGCTCGAGTCCGTCGACGTCCCCTGCCTCGTCGGGGCGTGGAACCGGGTCATCGAGGACTGGGCGCCGCCCGTGCCTGCCGAGGTCGACCCGGACGGGGAACCGTCGGGAGATGCCGGAGGCGATGGTGCGGACGGGGCGGCCGAGCTCGATGCCTTCGTCGCGCGCCTCGCGGCCGACGGCCTGTGGGTGTTCGAGGCGCTGACGGGCAATGCGCTGCCGGCCGCCGTGCGAGAGTGGGCGGTCGAGCGGATCATCGCACTCGGAACCGGGCGCCCCGCAGGCTGACCGACGGGACCGACGACGACGATCCCCGGTCGCCGGCGACGCGAATCGTTCACACCGGCACCACCCGTCCCACCCGCCACAGGCGCACGTGCCGTTCCTGGCGCGATCGCCGACATTCAGGCATCCTGGTGCCGTTCCGCCGTGGATCATGCTCAGCCCGGTTCTCGCGAGGCCGTTGGGGAAGACGTCCCTCGCAACCGAACCAGGAGGCTCGACATGAGTGGTGCCTACACCCGCGGCGTTGTCTTCGTGCACTCCGCGACCCGTGCGCTGTGCCCCCACGTCGAGTGGGCGGCCGGCCAGGTCCTCGACGCGCGGCTCTCGCTCGAGTGGACCGATCAGCCGGCCGCGCCCGGACTGCTGCGCGCCGAGCGCTCCTGGGTCGGTCCCGTCGGCACCGGCGCCCGCCTCGCCTCCGCGCTGCGCGGCTGGCAGCACCTGCGCTACGAGATCACCGAGGAAGCCGCACCCGGCTCCGACGGCGGCCGCTGGTCGCACACGCCCGAGCTCGGGATCTTCCACGCCCAGACGGATGCGCACGGCAACGTCGTGGTGCCGGAGAACCGACTGCGGGCGGCCCTCGAGCACGCCGGCGACCCCGTCCGGATGCGGCACGAGCTCGATCTCGCGCTCGGTCAGGCCTGGGACGACGAGCTCGAGCCCTTCCGCTACGCGGGCGCCGGGGCGCCCGTGCGCTGGCTGCACCGCGTGGGCTGAGGCGCCTCGTCGCGGGACCTCCCTCGTCGGGGGATGACGGCCCTCCGGGTCCTCCCGGCCCGTCGTCGAGGGCCGGCGACGGCGCCCTTCTGTTCCGGCACTCGGTGCCATAGCCTGGTCGGACCGTCCCCGGGCACCGGCGCCCGGGGTACCCGACGAAGGGAGCACGCCATGGCAGGCCGTCTCGAGGGCAAGGTCGCCTTCATCACCGGAGCCGCACGCGGGCAGGGTCGTAACCACGCGATCCGCCTCGCCCAGGAGGGCGCGGACATCATCGCGGTCGACGTGTCCGACCAGGTCGCGACCGTCCCCTAGGACACGGCGCGCGCCGAGGACCTCGCCGAGACCGTGCGTCAGGTCGAGGCGCTCGACCGCCGCATCGTCGCCCGCGAGGCGGACGTCCGGGACCTCGCCGCGCTGACCGCCGTGGCCGACGAGGGCGTGGCCGAGCTCGGCCGGCTCGACATCATCCTCGCGAACGCGGGCATCAACACGATGTCGCCCACCCTCGAGATGGACGAGGAGATGTGGCAGACGATGATCGACGTCAACCTCACCGGCGTGTGGAAGACCGTGCGCGCCGCGGCCCCGCACATCGTGGCCGGCGGCAACGGCGGGTCGATCGTCATCACGTCCTCGCTCGCCTCCATGAAGACGAACGCCAACATCGCGCACTACACGGCGGCGAAGTCCGGCGTCGTCGGGCTCATGCGGGTCCTCGCGAAGGAGCTCGCTCCGCAGAGCATCCGCGTCAACACGATCCACCCGACGACGCTCGCGAGCCCGATGATCCTCAACGACCCGACCTACCAGCTGTTCCGACCGGACCTCGAGAACCCCACGCGGGAGGACTTCGAGGAGGCGGCGCGACAGATGAACCTCATGCCGACGGCGGCGCTCGAGCCGGACGACACCTCCGAGGCGATCCTCTACCTCGTCTCGGACAGCGGCCGGTACGTCACCGGCATCGAGCACGCCCTCGACGCCGGGGCGCGCCAGGGCTGAGCAGTCGCCCGGGAGTCGGGGACGAGGTCACGACGGCGGGTGGACCGGTAGCGAGTCCGGCCCACCCGCCGTCGTGCACGGGGTTGCGGGGTTCGTCCGTACGGACGGACGTCCGAGGGCGTCGGTCAGACGCTGCCGACGAGGATCGCGGCGTTGTGCCCGCCGAACCCGAAGGCGTTGTTGAGGGCGGCGACCTGCCCGGTGGCGCTCAGCTCGCGGGGGGTGTCGCGGACGACGTCGACCTGGACGGCCGGGTCGAGGTTCTCGATGTTGATCGTCGGGGGAGCGGTGCGCTCGCGGACGGCCAGCACGGCGAAGATCGTCTCGAGCGCGCCCGCGCCGCCGAGCAGATGACCGGTCATCGACTTCGTCCCCGAGACCGTGACCTGCTCACCGAACAGGCGGCGGATCGCCTCGGCCTCGATCGTGTCGCCGACCGGCGTCGACGTCGCATGGGCGTTGACGTGGACGACGTCGGAGGCGGCGAGCCCCGAGTCCTCCAGTGCGATGCGCATCGCACGCTCCTGGCCCTGGCCGGAGGGGTCGGGGGGAGCGACGTCGAAGGCGTCGGCCGTCATTCCGGTGCCGAGGACCTCGGCGTGGACGGTGGCTCCGCGGGCGGCGGCGTGCTCGGCAGACTCGAGGACGACGATGCCGGCGCCCTCGCCCATGACGAAGCCGTCGCGGTCGACGTCGTAGGGGCGCGAGGCGCGCTGCGGGTCGTCGGACCGCCTCGAGAGGGCCTGCATCTTGCCGAACGACGCCATGGTGACCGGGTGGATCGCGGACTCGGTACCGCCGGCGACGACCACGTCGGCGACGCCGGTGCGGATCATCTGGACGCCCTGGGCGATCGCCTCGGCGCCCGACGCGCAGGCGGAGACGGGTGCGTGCGCGCCGGCGCGCGCACCGAACCGGACGGAGATGTTGGCGACCGGCGAGTTGGCCATGAGCATCGGCACGGTGAGCGGGAGGACGCGGCGGGCGCCCTTCTCGCGGACGGTGTCCCAGGCGTCGAGCAGGGTGTGGATGCCGCCGATGCCCGTCGAGACGACGGCGCCGAGGCGCTCGGGCACGACCTCGGGCTCTCCGGCATCCGCCCAGGCCTCGAGCGCGGCGACGACGGCGAGCTTCCCGGACGGATCGAGGCGGCGGGCCTCCTGGCGGGTGAGCACGGTCTCCGGGTCGACGGCGACCTCGCCGGCGAAGTCCACGGTGATCCCGTACTGCTCGGCCCAGTCGTTGTCGAGCGTCGCGATCCCGGAGGTTCCGGCGAGCGCGGCCGTCCAGGTGCTGGCGACGTCCCCGCCGATGGGGTTCGTCGTCCCCATGCCGGTGACGACGACCCGGCGGCGCTGGGTGGACTGCTCGGACACGGGTTCCTCCTCGGGTACGCGCAGCTGCCGCGCGGTGGTTCGACCCGGGCGGCGTGGTGCCGACGCGGGCGGGTTGGTCGGGGGCACCGGCTCGGAGCCCCCGACCGGGGTGTCAGGCCTGGGCCCCGACGATGTACTTCACGGCGTCCTGGACGGTCTTGAGGTTCGCGACCTCGTCGTCCGGGATGGTGACGCTGAAGCGCTCCTCGGCGAGGGTCGCGATCGTCATCATCGACAGGGAGTCGACGTCGAGGTCGTCGGTGAACGACGCCTCCGGCTTGACGTCCTCGACCGGCAGGCCGGTCTCCTCGTTGACGATCTCGGCGAGGCCCGTGAGGACCTCCTCCTCCGTGTGTGCCATGTGCTTCTCCTGGTGTGGTTGAAACTGGACGGGGGTCAGTGTGTCAGGCCCCGCGCGGGGGTCACGGTACGACGACCACCTGCGCGGCGTAGGCGAGGCCCGCGCCGAAGCCGATCTGGAGCGCGATGTCCCCGCTCGAGGCCTGGCCCTCGCGGATGAGCCGCTCGAGGGCGAGGGGGATCGAGGCGGCCGAGGTGTTGCCGGTGTCAGCGATGTCCCGGCCGACCACCACATCCTCGCGCAGCCCCAAGTACTTCACCATGTGGTCGATGATCCGCATGTTCGCCTGGTGCGGGACGAACACGTCGATCTGGTCGGGGGTGAGTCCGGCAGCCTCGATCGCCCGTGCGGCGACCTTGGTCATCTCGAAGCTCGCCCACTTGAAGACGGTGGGGCCCTCCTGGCGGAGGGTCGGCCAGGACCGGTCGGCCTCCGGGTCGTCCGACCGGAAGGTCGACCACGGGTGGGTCTGGGAGATGACGTCCGCCTTGGAGCCGTCCGAGCCCCACACGGTCGGGCCGATGCCGGGGGTCTCGGAGGGGCCGACGAGGGCGGCGCCCGCGCCGTCGCCGAGGATGAAGCTGATGGAGCGGTCCGTGGGATCGATGTACTCGCTCATCTTCTCCACGCCGACGACGAGCACGTGGTCGGCCGTCCCCGAGCGCACGAGGGCGTCCGCCTGGGCGATCCCGTAGGCGTAGCCGGCGCAGGCCGCGGAGATGTCGAAGCTCGCCGCCGGGTTGGCACCGATGCGGTCCGCGACGATGCCGGCCAGCGACGGTGTCTGGGTGAACCAGGTGACGGTGCCGACGATGACGGCGTCGACCTGCGCCGCGTCGACCCCGGCGGCGGCGAGGGCTGCCTCGGCCGCGGCGCTCGCCATGTCCACCACCGTGGTCCCGGCGTTCGCGTACCGGCGGGTGACGATCCCCGTGCGCTGCTGGATCCACTCGTCGGAGGAGTTGATGGGCTCGACGATGTCGTCGTTCGGCACCGTTCTCTCGCCGCGGAACCCGCCGACGCCGAGGATCCGCGCGTGGGCGTTGGGGGCGGCGGTGGTGAGGACTGGGCGGCTCATGAGGCTCCTTCGATGTCCGACTCGGCGAGCTCGGCGGCCGCCACGAGGTCGTCCGGGGTGGACAGGGGGCGGACGGTCACGCCCGGGAGCGTGCGCTTGGCGAGGCGCGTGAGCACGCCGGCGGGGGCGAGCTCGACAGCGGCTGTCACCCCGTGCGCGAGGATCGTCTCGCAGCACAGGTCCCAGCGGACGGGGTTGGCGACCTGCGCGACGACGCGGGCGAGCGCCTCGGTGCCGGCGGAGACCTCGGCGCCGTCCCGGTTGGACAGCAGGGCGGTGCGCGGGTCCGCCGTGGTCAGCCCGGACGCGGCGGCGGCCACGGCGTCGAGCGCCGGCCGCATGTGCTCGGTGTGGAACGCGCCGGCGACGGCGAGCGGCACGACCCGTGCCTTGGCGGGGGGCTGCTCGGCGAACGCGGCGAGCTGCTCGTGCGTGCCGGCGGCGACGATCTGGCCACCCCCGTTGACGTTGGCGGCGGTCAGGTCGGCAGCCTCGATCGCCGCGGTCACCTCGGCGGCGTCCCCGCCGACGACGGCGGACATGCCCGTCGGCGTGACGGCGGAGGCGTCGGCCATCGCGCGGCCACGGGCGGCGACGAGTCGGACGGCGTCGACGTCGGACAGCACCCCGGCGACGGCGAGGGCGGCGAGCTCGCCGACGGAGTGGCCGGCGGCGACCGACGGGGCGAGGCCGGGGGAGCGGGCCTCGAGGGCGCGGTAGGCGAGGATCGACGAGGCGACGATGAGCGGCTGCGCGAGGGCCGTGTCCTTGATGGTCTCGGCGTCCGCGTTGGTCCCGAGGTCGGCGAGGTCGAGGTCGGCCGCGGCCGAGAGGTCGGAGAGCAGGGTGGCGGAGGCCGGGTCGTCGAGCCAGGGCGCGAGCATGCCCGGCGTCTGGGCCCCCTGTCCCGGGGCGAGCACAGCAATCATTCGGCCAATCTACCGCCGCGCCACCGGGCGGCCGGAGCGGCGGCTGCGTGTCGGACGGGAGCGCGGGTCCGTCGTCGTCGGGGGAGGATGCGCGCGCGTGCGTCCCGGGAGACGAGACCGGCTGCGCGTCGTCGTGCGCGGTCCGGCTCCCGGCGGGCGGGATCGGGCCCGGCCGCTATCCTGGCGGACATGTCCCTCGTGCGCCGCCCTGCTCTCCTGCTTGCACTCCTGCTCGCCACGACCGACCACGGATCCCACCGGCACGCCGCCGACCAGGACGCCGACCCCCGTGAGGAGGAGCTGCGCGCGCGGCTCGAGGAGGACCCGAACGACACCGTCGCCTTCAACGAGCTCGCCGAGATCGTGCGCCGCCACGGGTCCCAGGCGCGGGCCGCCGACCCGCTGACCGCGGACGTCCCCCAGTCCGACCCGCGGTCCGCCGACCTCGCCGTGTGGGCGCTGGCCGAGGAGCTCGCCGGTCGCCCGAACGCCTGGTACCCGCTCATCGAGCTCGCGCGACTCTCGGTCGAGGACGATCTCGACGGCGCCAACCGTCGGCTCGGTGCGGCGTGCGCCCGCGAGGAGACCGGGCTCGCGCTGGCCGAGTCGCTGTGGGTGCTCCGGGAGTCCGGTCACCCGACGCACGCGCACGCCCTGGCGACCGCCCACTGGGACGCCGAGCGGCACGTGCCCGCCGCGGGCCGGCAGATCGTGCTGGCCGCCATCGAGTCCGAGCGGTACGAGGACGCCGAGCGGTACCTCGAGCTCATCGGCGCGCGCGAGGACGAGGAGAGCGCGGCCGCGGTGACCGAGCTCCGGTCGGTGCTCGGCGACGCCCGCACTCAGCGGTAGCACCCCGTTCGTCGAGATTGCGGTTGGTGCACGTCGAGATTGCGGTTGGGAGATCTCGCGCGACCGACCATCTGGTCGAGAGTGCGGTGTAGGCACGTCCGTTGCTCGCCCTGCTGATGTCGAGAGTGCGGTGCAAGCACATCGATGGCTCGGCGTAGTGGAACCGCGAGCGACGCGCGGATGGGGCTGCGAGTACTGACCGGGGTGGACAGTCCGAGCTATGCACAGGAGGAGCGGTAGCCGCCCGACCGGTGACGGCGGACGCTAGCCTCGGCGACATGACGCGACCAGGGGGGCGCCATCCGTGTCGGTTCGCTGCGCTGCTGCTCGTCGGTGCGCTCGGGCTGACCGGATGCGGCGGCGACGACGACAACGCGAGCGAGACCCAGCGACCACCGGTGTACGTGGGGCCCGATGACGAGTCCGAGTCGGGGGAGACCGCGTCCGACGACGAGACCCCGTCCGAGTCCGCGAGTGGACGTGAGTCCGGGACCGACGGCGCCGAGGCGAGCACCGACGACATCGAGTGGACCGAGTGGGAGCTCGAGCGGCGTGAGCGTCCGGAGCCGGAGCCACCACCTGAGATGGACGACGACGGCGAGGCCGGTGCGCTCGCGGCGGCCCACTACTTCGTGGAACTCATCGAGCACATGGTCGAGACGGGAGTTTCTGAATCGTTCGAAGCTGTTTCTGGTGCGGACTGCGGATACTGCTCCTCGCTCGTGGACTCGAGCATACAAAACGCTATCGAGGGTAGTTATGTCGACCAGTACGTTATTCGGGTTGATGAGTCGCAGGTTGGTGCGCCGACCGAGGACCACCCTGATTGGATCGTCGAGTTTCGAGGCGAAGAAGAGGCTTATTCGGTCGTAGATTTCAATGGTGATGAGATCGAGCATGTGGAACCGGAATCATTCACCATGCACATCATTCTCAGCCACACCGACGGTAAATGGGTGCTGCAAGCCGGTGCATACACGCCAGGATCCGAAGAGTCCGCGTCGTGATGAGGAAATCCACGAGGCTTGGGTTCGTTGGAATGGTGGTCATGCTGACGTTGGGAGTGGGCTCCGCAAGTGCTGTCGATGGCGATGATCGAGGTATCAGTGCAGGTACCTCCGATGACGGAGTCGATCTTGCTGCCCTTGAGCAGCTGCGGTCGTCTACTCCGGTGGCGGAGCGAGGTCAGAACATCGAAGAAGATGTCGGCAGTATCGCGGCCCGTGGGCCCTTGCGAGAAGCTGTGCGCCGACATGTGAGGACAGGTGACGGAAAGACGCAGGTCGGGCAAACAGGGCGGTTCCTCGGGCAATGCGTGATCATCGAGGCTGAAACGGGTAGCACGTGCCCGTACAGGTTGCCCTTGGGGGCGAACAGCCCGGCGGCAGTCCCACAGGAAGTCCCGGCCGGCGCGGACCCCGTCGAGGTCACTCTCACGCGCTCGGAGGCGGCGAGCCTGCTGGTCAACACCGGGGAGGCGATGATGGACGGCCGGTGGCAGCTGGCGAACATGCCGGTCCTGCTGTGGACGACCGCGTCTGAGCACACGGTGAGCGCCGACCTCCTCGGCCAGCAGGTGGACGTGCGGTTCAGCCCTCTCGAGTTCGAGTGGGACCCGACGGACGGATCGCACCCGTTCGTCACCTCGGACCCGGGCGCCCCGTACCCCGAGCACACGGTCTCCTACCCGTATCCCGACGGGCACGAGTCCATTCACGTCGAGCTGACGACGCTGTGGGAGGCGGAGTTCCGAGTGGGTGGCGGCGACTGGGAAGCGATTGACGGGACCATCCCGATCACCACCCGGACGCAGGCCTTCGAGGTGCGGGAACGCCAGGTCCGACTCGTGCCGGAGTGTGCGGTCCACGACCGCTGCTGAGGTCGCGGGAACTACTGCGTGGCAGCGACCCCCGACGCTGCCCGCGGACCGCGACCGAGTGCATGCACGCCGATCGTCGCCAGTGCGACGGCGATCCCGCTGAACACGGTGCGCGTGACGTTCCACGACTGCCAGCTGCCGGAGTAGTCCGACCAGACTCGCGCGGCCTCCGCGATGTCCTGCGGGACCGATACCCCCGCCAGCTCCTCGTTCATCGGCACGTTGACCAGCATCGTGAGGAGCAGTCCGCCGGCCAGGTAGACGAGCCCGGCGGCGAGGAGGTACGCCGCGGCCCGCGGACGTCGGGATCGGCGCGCGAGGAGGGCGGCCGCCGCCATGACCACCGGGGTGAGGAAGAACGCCGGGAAGAAGACCGCGTTCTGGACCGAGTCGTTCATCGCCTGCATCGCGGCGATCGCCACGCGAGGATCTGCGGCGTCGAGGCCCCACATCGTCGAGCACACCCAGGCGAAGAAGAATCCGAAGATCGCGGCGCCGAGGACGACCGCGGCGACGGCGCAGATCATCGCGGTGCGCATGCGACCTGGTGGCACCGCCCCGGCACCTGAGTCGTGGGACATGAGGGAGACGTGGTCGGTACGGGCGTCGGACGGGACCTGAGCAGACATGTCGACTCCAAGATCGGAACGCACGAGTTCGGTTCCAATAATGGAACCGGGTAGTACGGTTGTCAACATGCCGACGACGACGAACCGACGCGTGGGCCGACTACCCGCCGCCGCCCGCGCGGGCCGCGAGGTGGAGATCCTCGACGCCGCACGCGCGGTCCTCGTCGAAATCGGCTACGAACGACTGACGGTCCAGGCGATCGCCACGCGTGCGGGTGCGTCGAAAGAGACGATCTACTCGTGGTTCGGCGGCGTCGAGCAGCTGCTCGCCCGAGTCGTCGAGGCCAATGCCGACGCTGCGGCGGCAGCCGTGTCCGACGTCCTCGCCGCGGACGACGCCCCCACGCCTGCGTCCGCTCGTGCCACGCTCACCGGGTACGTGCGTGCGCAGCTCACGCTCCTGACGGGGGCGGAGTCGGTGGCGCTCAACCGGGCAGCCATGGCGTCGTCGTCGTTGGCCGAGGTCTTGCTCGCCGGTGGTCGCCACCGGGTCGGCCCGATCGTCGAGTCGTACCTCGCGCGGCTGGGCGCAGCGGGCGTGCTCCGGGTGAGCGACCCGGCGGACGCGTTCCGGCTCCTGTACGGGCTCGCGGTCCAGGACACCCAGATCCGTGTGCTCCTCGGGGAGGACCGGCCGACTCCTGCGCAGATCGGGGCGACGGCCGAGAGTGCGGTCGAGCGGTTCCTCTTGCTCACGTCTACGTAGCTAGTCGCGGCTCGGTCGGGGGCCGGGGCCGGGGCTGCGCCGGCCGACGGTGGTGGTCCGGGCTGCGTCCCGGAGGGGTGGTGACGTCGGCGGCGAGCCGCGTCGTCATGCCAGGGCGACATGACGCCACACGCACAACGTGTCTCGGCCCTATCCCCAGGCCTGGCGCATCGAGCGCGCGCGACGCGTGCGGCGGACCTGGACGATGATGCCGACAACGGCCAGGGCCAGCTGACCGACGTACCAGAGCGGTTCGTCGACGACCGCGAACTGGGTGTCGCCGTACCGGTCGAGGTCGACCGTGCCGAGCAGCAGCATGAGCCCGCCGACCGCGGCGCTCGAGCCGGCGAGCGCGCTGACGACGACGAGCACAAGATCGGGCATGTCGGTGACGACGGCGATGAGCCCGAGGACGATGCCGCCGGCCACACCCACGGCCATGACCATCCACGGCTCGTCGACGCCCAGGGCGCCCGCGACGCTCCGCCCGACCACGAATCCCATCGAGGCGAACCCGAGGACGACGGCGATCGAGAAGAAGGCGAACGTGAGCCAGGAGAAGACCAGTGCGAGGACGACGGCGACCACCCAGGCCGTTGTGGTCGCGAGGTACCCGTCGCCGGACATCTCGGCCACCACGACCGTGCCGAGCCCGAATCCGATCAGCGCACCCCACAGCGCAAGCAGGATCCGCATGGCTCCGCGCCCGCGGAAGCACAGCAGCAGGCCGATGACGAGGGCGAGCGCACCCACGACGACGTCGTTCAATCCGGTCTCCGTCCCTCTGGCGATGGGGTCGGCCGCCCTGCAGTCGGGCAGCCGTTCCAGTGTCTCGCGCTCGGTTCCGCCGGTGGGGTCGGCCTGCTGCCTGCTGCCTGCTGCCTGCTGCCCGCTGCCCGCTGCCCGCGCTACGTGCTCGCAGGAACGAGCCGCTCGAGGAGGTCGCGTACCTTTGCGAGCCGCGGAACGTCGTCCTCACGGGCAAGCACGGCGCCGTCGGGCCCGAGAAGGAAGAACGTCGGCGTCTGCGTGACGCCGAGAGCCTCACCGAGGTCGAGGTGCTGCGTGACCTCGAGCTCGACGTGCCGCACGCCGGGCTCCCTGTCGGCCACCCAGGAGAGCAGGCCCCGCGTCGACCGGCACGGAGCGCAGAAGTTCGACGAGAACTGCAGGAGCGTGGCGCGCGTCCCGAGCCGTCCGCGGATGCCGAGCAGCTCGGCGGTGAGGACGGTCGTCCCGGCCGGTGGCGTGCTCATGCGATGTCGTGCTCCTCGTCGACGGGCGGGCGGGCGCGGATCGCGCTCCCTCAGGGTCAACCGTCAGGGGCGACAGGAATTCCTCGCGAGGAGAACGCCCGGTGTGGGTCGGACCGGTCAGCTGACCCAGGCGAATGGTTCGAGCTCAGGTTGCTCGGCTACGTCCTGTACTGACCAGTTGATTGCTGTGTTGTACCCCGTGATGTGCCACGTGTCCCCGTCCGGTAGAAGCTGGGTCCTGCGCGTGTCGGCCCAGGACGTGATGGCGAGTGCGGTGCAGGTTGGCGTCGCACACCGCGGGGTCCCGTAGGTGATCTCGTGCTCGACCATGAAGGTCGGTTCGAATCCCGGTTCCGTATAGACGGACACGTCGGTGACTTCGACCCTGAGGTCGGTGACCCGGGGCTCGTCAGGAAAGCCCACAACCTCGTCGAGATCGGGTATCAAATGCGGATGATCGATGCCCTCCATGCTCGGCGAAATGTAATGGTGGATCGGCAGCAGACCGTAGGCCTCGAGGCCGTCTGCGACCTGGTCGGAGAATCCTGGGGAGAAGCGCCATCTGTTCCGGCTGATCCAGTCACGCAGGTCGCGAGGCCGATCACTACGTCTCACCTCGGAGTCGACCGCTTCCTCGACGACGAACTGCGATGCGTGAGCCACGGCGCCGTCGGCCAGGGCGAGCAACTCGTCTGTGTCGGCTCCCTCAACAGTGAGTCCGTCGGGCACGTGCATGAGTGGCGAGTCCTCCGCGATCTCGATCGAGACGTAGGGGCCAACGTCGTCCTCGTCGACCGGCCCGCGAGCAAAGCTCGGACCCAGCTCTGACGTGTGACCGTCGGGAAGCCGTAGTTGTGCGGCCTGCCGCTGGGTGCGGCTGAGGGTGTCCTTCGGTTGTGTCCACTCCCGACCGACCTCGACTGCGGCGGTCTGCCCTTCGAACCTCACGATGGAGTCTGCCTCGGCACCGATTGTCGTCGACGCGTCGACACCCATCACGACACCGGACCCGGAATCGTCGTCGCCTCCCGGCGCACCGCCGCAGGCACCGAGCAGAAGCGCGACCGCCGGCACAACTGCGGACGTGGCAGCACGGCGCCGTCGCCGGGACGGCCGTGGCGCGGTTGGGACAGACGGGTGCTGCTCGACGGTCACGTCGGTCTCCTCGATCGTTCGGCGTCGGGGGGACGTCCGGACCGGTCGGGGGTCGCCGGCGCGTTCAGCGTATGAATGACGGCGACGCGCCGTACCGGTTCTCCACAAGCGCGGTCGGAGCAGCCCTGACAGGTGCGCCGGAGGATCGTCGTCGTCGGGCAGGTCTCGTCCGGTCGCGGTCCGAGTGGGCACGACTGCCCCTTCCGCGGACGCGCGACATCTGGTTGATTGCGTGCTGCCGAGCCTCCTGATCAACGACTGCCCGGGACGTTCGGCGTCGCGCTCGTTCGTCCGCCGTTGCGACCCGCCCCCGCCGGCCGCACCGACCTCCGTCGCACCCGTCGACGCTCCCTGCACCCGCATGCACACACCACGAGGTCGCCATGTCCCGCACGCTGTCCCCCCGCACGCCCGCCCCACGCCTGCTCGCCATCGTCCCCGTACTGCTCCTCGGATCCGCCGCGCTCGCCGCCTGCGAGGGAGGAGAAGTCGTCCCACCCGTCGAGGGGGTCGAGGCGCCCCCGACCGCCGAGGCGCCGGCCACGGACACGCCGACGACCGACACGCCCACGACCGAGTCCCCGACGACCGAATCACCCCCGACCGAGGACACGCCCACCGATTCCGAGCCCCGGTCCGACGACCCCGCCTCCGTGTCCGTCGACGAGGTCGAGTGGACGGCCTGGGAGCTCGAGCGCCGTGGCCGCCCCGCCCCGACGCCTCCCGCCGCGTACGACGAAAACTCCGAGGCGGGAGCGATCGCCGCCGCCGAGTACTTCATGGAGGTCCTCGAGCACGGGTACGAGACGCTCGTCCCCGACACGCTGGCCGCCCTCTCCGGCCCCGACTGCACCTACTGCTCGGGCCGCATCGACGCATGGACGACCTGGTCGATCCGCGGAACCTATGACGAGGACTTCGAGGCCGAGGTGCACTCCATCGTGCCCGAACCTGGGGACACCGACTCGGAGTGGGGCGTCATCCTTGAGCTGACCGAGCCCGAGCGGACGATCGTGGACAGCGTCGGTGGCTTCGTGGAGACTGTGAGGCCCTACTCGTCCATGCTCGCCATCGGGATGCGGTGGGACGGACAGGGGTGGGTCTGGGAATCGGGCGTCCAGATCTGAGGCTGCCTCACCCGGCCGACGACGACGAACCCCGCCTGCGCTCTCGAGCGACCGTGCCAGGAGGCGCGCCTCAGCCGCACTCTCGACCGACGCGCGGCGTGCACCAACCGCAGTCTCGGCGTGCACGAACCGCAGTTTCGATGACGCGGGTGGCGCTGAACCGCACTCTCGACCAACTTGGGGCGCGCACCAACCGCAATCTCGACGACGACGAACCGCAATCTCGACGACGCGACGGCGAAGGGGCGCCCGGCCGAAGCCGAGCGCCCCTTCACGTCGAAGGATCTGGGTCAGGCGTCGCCGCCCGCGGTGCCGGACTGGCCGGCCTTCGGGTTGAGCAGGTCGTACTTGTCGATCGCCTCGCGGACGACCGAGGCGTCCATCGAGCCCTGCTTGACGAGGGCCTGCAGCGCCTTGACCACCATCGAGTGGGAGTCGATGAGGAACTGCCGGCGGGCCGCCGGGCGGGTGTCGGAGTAGCCGAAGCCGTCCGCGCCGAGCGTGTGGTAGTCGCCCGGCACCCACTGGCGGATCGAGTCCTGCACCTGGTGCTCGTAGTCGGACGTCGCGATGAACGGGCCACCGGCGCCGTCGAGCTTCGTCGTCACGTACGGGACGCGCTGGTCCTCGGGGTTGAGGAAGTTGTGCTTCTCGACCTCGAGGGCCTCGCGGCGCAGCTCGTACCAGCTGGTGACGGACCAGACTCCGGCCCGCACGCCCCAGTCCTGCGCGAGGATCTCCTTGGCGTGCTCGGCCCACGGCACACCGACGCCGGAGGCGAGCAGCTGCACCCACGGGCCGTCGCCCTCGGCCGCCGAGATGCGGTGGATCCCCTTGAGGATGCCCTCCACGTCGACGTCCTCGGGCTCGGCCGGCTGCTGCAGCGGCTCGTTGTACACCGTGAGGTAGTACAGCACGTTCGGGTCGCGGTCGTCCTCGCCGTACATGCGCTGCAGGCCGTCGCGGACGATGTGCCGGATCTCGTAGCCGTACGCCGGGTCGTAGTGGACGAACGCCGGGTTGGTCGAGGCCAGCACGGGGGAGTGGCCGTCCATGTGCTGGGTGCCCTCGCCCGCGAGCGTCGTGCGGCCCGCGGTGGCGCCGATGACGAACCCGCGCGCGAGCTGGTCGCCGGCGGCCCAGAACTGGTCGCCGGTGCGCTGGAACCCGAACATCGAGTAGAAGATGTAGACGGGGATCATCGGCACGCCGTGGGTGGCGTGCGAGGTTCCGACGGCCTGCAGCAGCGACGCCGAGCCGGCCTCGTTGATGCCGGTGTGCATGATCTGCCCCTGCTCGGACTCCTTGTAGGAGAGCATGAGCTCGGCGTCGACCGGCGTGTAGTTCTGGCCGGAGGTGTTGAAGATCTTCGCCGTCGGGAAGATGGAGTCCAGGCCGAAGGTGCGGGCCTCGTCCGGGATGATCGGCACCACGTGCCGGCCCATGCCCTTGTCCTTGATGAGCTCCTTGAGCAGGCGGACGAACGCCATCGTCGTGGCGACCTCCTGCTTGCCCGAGCCCTTGGCGAGGACCTCGAACGGCTTGTCGCCCGGCATCTCGAGGGAGGGCTTCGGCTCGCGCCGCTCGGGCAGGTAGCCGCCGAGCTGGCGGCGGCGCTCGAGCATGTACTGCAGGGTCGGGTCGTCGTCGGCGGGCCGGTAGTACGGCGCGTCGTAGGGGTCCTCGAGCTGCTCGTCGCTGATCGGGATCCGCATCGAGTCGCGCAGCATCTTGAGGTCCGCGACCTGCATCTTCTTCATCTGGTGCGTCGCGTTGCGCCCGGCGAAGTGCGGGCCCAGGCCGTAGCCCTTGACGGTGTGCGCGAGGATGACCGTCGGCTGGCCGGTGTGCTTCGTGGCGGCCGTGTAGGCGGCGAAGATCTTGCGGTAGTCGTGCCCGCCGCGCTTGAGCGCCCAGATCTGGTCGTCCGTCATGTCCTTGACGAGGGCCTTCGTGCGCGGGTCGCGGCCGAAGAAGTGCTCGCGGACGTAGGCGCCGTCGTTGGCCTTGAACGTCTGGTAGTCGCCGTCGTTGGTGGAGTCCATGAGGTTGACGAGCGCGCGGTCCTTGTCCGCCTGCAGCAGCGCGTCCCACTCGCGGCCCCACACGACCTTGATGACGTTCCAGCCCGCGCCGCGGAAGAACGACTCGAGCTCACGGATGATCTGGCTGTTGCCGCGGACCGGCCCGTCGAGGCGCTGCAGGTTGCAGTTGACGACGAACGTGAGGTTGTCGAGCCCCTGGTGGGCGGCGAGCTGGAGCATGCCGCGCGACTCGGGCTCGTCCATCTCGCCGTCGCCGAGGAAGGCCCACACGCGCTGGTCGGAGGTGTCCTTGATGCCGCGCTCGGCGAGGTACCGGTTGAACCACGCCTGGTAGATCGCGCCCGAGGGGCCCAGGCCCATCGACACGGTGGGGAACTCCCAGAAGTCCGGCATCTGGTGCGGGTGCGGGTAGCTGGGCAGGCCCCGCCCGTCCTCGCGGTGGCTGTACTCCTGGCGGAAGCCGTCCATGTCGGCCTCGGACAGGCGGCCCTCGACGTAGGCGCGGGCGTAGTTGCCCGGCGAGGCGTGGCCCTGCCAGAAGATCTGGTCACCGCCGCCCGGGTGGTCCTTGCCGCGGAAGAAGTGGTTGAGGCCCACCTCGTACAGGGTGGCGACCGACGCGTAGGAGGACAGGTGCCCGCCGACGGCGACGTCCGGCTTCTGGGCCCGCGCCACCATGACGGCGGCGTTCCAGCGGATCCAGCCGCGGTAGGTCCGTTCGACCTGCTCGTCGCCGGGGAAGTAGGGCTCGTTCTCGACGCCGATGGTGTTGACGTGCGGGGTGGTGAGGTTGCCGGGGACCGCGATGTCCCGGCGCCGCGCGTGACGCAGCAGGTTGAGCAGGATGTACCGGGCCCGCGGACCGCCCCGGTCGTCGATGAGGCCGTCCAGGGACTCGAGCCATTCGGCGGTCTCGTCCTTGTCGATGTCCGGTACCTGGCTCAGCAGGCCGTCGATCAGCGGCCGACCGTGATCAGTGGCAGTCACGTCATCTCACTTCCCGGGTGTGTGCGCCGAGAACGTCCGGCGCCTGCATATGGGCCCGACCATCGTAGGCCGCCCCGTGAGTCGCGGCCCACCGCTTCGCCTGCACCCGAGGAGGTGAGATGCCCGATACCGTGCGGGGTGACGAGTCGCCGAGCCGGTTCGTCGACGCGGCCCCCGGGACCCCGGGGGCGCATCGGTCGGGCGCGAGCCCGGGGAGGAGCAGTCGGGCTGTGCACGCCAGTGCGTACGAGGCAGTCGCCGGAGCGTTCGCGCCCGGCCAGGTCGTCCAGGAGTTCTGGTGGGACGACGACGCCGACGACGGGCTGAGGCAGGCCGTCGAGAAGCAGACGGGCACCGAGCTCGTCGACGAGAACCACTCCGACGTGTGCGACGGCGCGATCATCTGGTGGCGCAAATCAGACGCGGAGGAGGGCGACCTCACCGACATGCTCGTCGACGCCCAGGCCAACCTCGACGACGGCGGCACGATCTGGGTGCTGACCCCGAAGCCGACCTCGCCCGAGCACGTGGGCCCGGCGGACATCTCCGAGGCCGCGCAGATCGCCGGCATGAACGCCACCTCGGCCGTCTCCGCCGGCGCCGAGTGGTCCGGCACGCAGGTCGTCTCCCGCTCGCGCGGGAAGTAACGGGGTCGAACGCCCGACGACGACGCCCGGCGCGCGGTGGGCGGGCGTCGTCGGCGTGGCGCGGCTCGTGGCCGGTCGACCGCAGGACGGCCCGGCGCCGCGCGGCGCCCGTGCGGTTCGGCGCCGCCCGGGACCGGATCCGATACGGTGTGCCGACTGCATGACGGGAGCGGGGGTCCCGCCTCCCGACGTCGACGGCGACGATCGGAGTACTCGTGAACTCGGTGATCCTTGCGGTGATCGGCATCGCCATGGTGCTGGCCGGCTACGTCCTCTACTCCCGGTTCCTGGGGAGCCGTGTCTACCGGCTCCGGCGCAGCTTCGTCACGCCGGCGCACGAGATGGAGGACGGGGTCGACTTCGTCCCGACGAACAAGTTCGTGCTGTGGGGGCACCACTTCACCTCGGTCGCCGGCGCGGCGCCGATCGTCGGCCCGGCGGTCGCAGTGATCTGGGGCTGGCTGCCGGCCTTCCTCTGGGTCACGCTCGGCACCGTCTTCTTCGCGGGCATGCACGATCTCGGCGCGCTCTGGGCGTCGGTCCGGAACAAGGGCCAGTCGATCGGGACGCTGTCCGGCAGGTACATCGGTGCCCGCGGCCGCAACCTGTTCCTCGTCGTCATCTTCCTGCTGCTGCTCATGGTCAACGCGGCCTTCGCCGTCGTCATCTCCGATCTGCTCGTCGCCACGCCGACGGCGGTCATCCCGGTCTGGGGGGCGATCCTCGTCGCGCTGGTCGTCGGCCAGGCGATCTACCGCTGGAAGCTCAACCTCGTCGTCGTGTCGATCATCGGCGTCGTCGCGCTCTACTCGCTCATCATCCTCGGTGACAACTTCCCGATCGTCCTGCCCGACAGCATCCTCGGCCTCTCGCCGGAGGCCTTCTGGGTGGTCGTGCTCTTCCTCTACGCCGGTGTGGCCTCGGTCCTGCCGGTGTGGGTGCTCCTCCAGCCGCGCGACTACATCAACGGACTGCAGCTCTTCATCGGCCTCGGCATCCTCTACACGTCGGTGCTCATCGCCTCGCCGGAGCTGGTCGCCCCGGCCTTCAACAACGACGTCCCCGACGGCACCCCGAGCATCGTCCCGCTGCTCTTCGTCACGATCGCGTGCGGTGCCATCTCCGGCTTCCACGGGATCGTCTCGTCGGGCACGAGTGCCAAGCAGCTCGACAAGGAGACGGACGGACGGTTCGTCGGGTACTTCGGTGCCGTCGGGGAGGGCCTGCTCGCGCTCGGTGCGATCATCGCCACCACCGCCGGCTACCGGACGCTCGCCGACTGGGAGGCCGTCTACTCCGCCTTCAACGAGGGCGGCGTGGCCGCGTTCGTCGAGGGCGGCAGCGGCATCATGAACGCCGGCCTGGGCATCCCGTCGGGACTCAGCGCGACGATCCTCGCCACCATGGCTGTGCTGTTCGCGGCCACGACCATGGACACCGGGATCCGGCTGCAGCGATTCGTCGTCCAGGAGTCGCTCGAGCTCGCCGGTCTCCGCCTCGGCAAGGCGATCGCGACGGTCGTCGTGCTCGCCGTGGGCATGGGCCTCGCGTTCGGCGCGGGCGCGGACGGCACCGGTGGCATGGTCATCTGGCCCCTGTTCGGCACGACGAACCAGCTGCTCGCCGGGCTCACGCTGTCCATCATCGCCGTCATGCTGCTGCGCAAGCGGCGCCCGGTCCTCCCTGTCCTCATCCCGCTCGTCTTCGTGTTCGTCATGTCGCTGTACGCCGCGATCGTGCAGGTGGGCACGTTCTACAGCTCCGGCAACTGGCTGCTGCTGGTCCTCGACCTCATCATCATCGTCGCCGCGCTCTGGGTGATCCTCGAGGCCACGCTCGCGATGAGCAGTGCCCGCCGGAGTCCCGCCGAGGTCGACGAGGACGAGCCGTCGGTCGCCGCGGGGAGTGACGCCGGCCGATGACCGACGCCTCCTCGGGACGCGGCGCCGCGCGGTCCCGGCTCGCAGCGGGCCTGCGCGAGTTCTACGTGGCGCCCTACCGCCGGACCTTCGCCCGCGCGCAGCGCGACGAGGACGACCTGTTCATGATGATCGTGCTGGGCGAGATGCTCGGCGTGCCCAACCCGGCGAGCTACTACACGATCGAGCTGGTGCCCGTGATGTACGAACGGTTCCACGACTGGCACCGCCGCATGGGCATGGATCGCTCACCGCTGGACCACCTCTCGTGCTGCTAGAGCTCGCCGCCGGGCGACGCGTGCTGTTCGTCGGCGGCAAGGGCGGCGTCGGCAAGACCGTTGTCGCCTCCGGTGTCGCACTGGCACAGGCGCGTGCCGGCCGTCGTGTCCTCGTCGTGTCCACCGACCCGGCCCACAACCTCGGCCACCTCTGGCAGGTGCCGGTGGGCGACCGGACCGTGGAGCTCGCGCCCGGGCTCGACGGGCTCGAGATCGATCCCGGCCGCACGACCGACGAGCACCTGACGGCGGTGGGACACACGATGCGCCGCCTCATGCCGGAGCACCTCTCCGGCGAGGTCGACAAGCACCTGGCCCTTGCCCGCGACGCCCCTGGCACCCACGAGGCCGCCGTGCTCGAGCGCGTCGCCGAGGTGCTCGAGGACACCGACCACGACCTCGTCGTCCTCGACACCGCGCCCTCCGGTCACACCTCCCGGCTCATGGCACTGCCCGAGATGATGACCGCGTGGACCGACGGACTGCTGCGCAGGCAGGATCGGTCCGCGCGGTTCGGTGCGGCCCTGCGCGGCTTCGACGACGACGGTGCGTCCGAGAGCATCGTCGGCACGGGTACCCGGCGTGATCGGCGGGCCGAGCGCGACCATGAGGTGCGGCGCATCCTGCTGCGGCGGCGCACCCGGTTCGCCCGGTTGCGCGACCTGCTCACCGACGCCGACCGGACCGCGTTCGTCATCGTGCTGGCAGCAGAGCGACTTCCCGTCCTCGAGACGATCGAGCTCTACGGCCAGCTCCTGCGATCCGGTGTCCACATCGGTGGGCTGGTGGTCAACAAGCGTTCGCCGGGCGACGCGTCGGGACTGCTCGCGCGGCGGCGCGCGCAGGAGGAGCTGCACCTCGACACCGTGCGTGAGGCGCTGCCGCACCTTCCGTTCGTCGAGCTGCCGCTCCTGCCGGAGGACGTCGTCGGCGCGGAGCGGGTGGCGAGCTTCTCGGAACTGATCGCGGCGGCGGGGAAGGACGCGGGGAGCCGATGACGCGCGGATGTCCGGCACGGCCCGGTCGGCGGGTTCGCCGAGCCCGGGCGGTTAGGCTTCGCCTGGGCCCGTAGCTCAGCTGGTCAGAGCGCCGCGTTTACACCGCGTAGGTCGCCGGTTCGAACCCGGCCGGGCCCACCACGTGCCGGTTGCTCCCGTCCGCGGAGTGGACGCAGGCACGCGGCGCACCCGCGAGGCCGGTCAGGACTGCTTGCGCGAGCCTCCGGCGATGAGCGCGATCGCGATCGCCATCATCCAGGAGTCCTTCGCCAGCGACGTGCCCTCGCCGGAGGGTCGCACGCCGTCGGCGACCGTCTTCTCCGGGTCGCGGAAGTAGATGCTGAGCAGGCCGGCCGAGAAGCCGGCGAGCGCGAGCCCGGCGAGCCGGTTGGGGACGAACGGAGCGAGCAGCGCGCCACCGACGCCGATCTCCCCGTAGCTGAGGAGCTTGCCGAACTGCTCGGGCTCCATCGACCCCAGCGGCGGGATCCCCTTCGCCGCCTCGGCCTGCACGTACCCGGCGGTCTGCTCGTCCATCCCGAGCTTCCCGATCCCCGAGTTGAGGATGAAGGCGCCGGGGATTGCGCGCAGGGCGATGTTCGCGAGTGCGTTGAATGCCATGGGTCTGCCGATCTCCCGTTCAGTGGATGTGCGGTCGCTTCACACTAACCGTCGCTCCCGCGTTCGTCGGCGCCGCTCAGTCCGGCGGCTCGAGCGGTGACAGCGTGGGCGAGTAGTTGAACAGCCGCAGCCGCGCGGTGCCGCAGCAGCTGGGTGAGCCCGCAGCGGGATCCAGGTCGATCGTCGTCAGGCTCGCCGGGAGGCTGTGCACCGTCCGGTCGGGGTCGAGCCCGACGGCGGCCCGCAGGTAGGCACGCATCGGCCCGCCGTGCGTGACGACGAGGACCGAGGTCGCGCCGCGCGCATGGGCTGCGCGTACGGCGTCGTCGACGCCGGCTACCACCCGCCCGGTGAGCGCCTCGAAGGCCTCGGCCCCCGGAGGCCGGTAGCTGCCCGCACGCCACCCGGCGTACCGGTCGGGGTCCGCCTCGCGGACGTCGGCCGACCGGCAGCCCTCCCACTCGCCCAGGTGCGCCTCGTTGAGGCGTTCGTCGACGGCGTCCGGCGTCGTCCCCAGCAGCTCGGCGGTCTCGCGCGCCCGCAGGAGCGCGGCCGAGACGACGTGCTCCGGTGCCATCCGCCGCACGGCGCCCGCGAGCGCGCGGGCCTGCTCGCGACCGGTGGGGGAGAGCCCGATGTCGCGCTGTCCCTGGAGGCGCCGCTCGAGGTTCCAGGCCGTCTCGCCGTGCCGGACGAGGAGCAGCCGCATCAGGCGTTCCCGGTCGTCGCGGGTGCGCCGACGACCACGCCGTCGGGGCTGAACACGGCGTCCGGCGAGTCGGGGAGGACGAGGCGCACGTCGTCGCCGGGGAGCATCGGTGCGGGCGCCGCGCGGACGACGCTCATCCGGCCAGCGCCCGGCACGTCGACACCCACGACCCACCGGTCGGCCAGCGGCGCCTGGTCGGCGAGGACGCCGGACAGGGAGAGCGACCGGGCGTGGGCGTCGTCGTCGGGCTCCGGGGTCTCCAGCGCCACCGAGGTCGCGCGGTACATCGCGTGAACGCGCTCGCCGTCGGCCGGCCCCGCCGGCGCCGGGCCGAGGTCGATGCCGCTCGCGCCGTGGACGATCCGCCCGGCGGAGACGCTGCAGGCGACGACGTTGGCCGGGGGAGTGCCGATGAAGGTCGAGGTGAAGGCGGTGCGCGGGGTGCGGAGCAGCTCGAGCGGCGTGCCGAACTGCTCGATCCGGCCGTCCTTCATGAGCACCACGTGGGTGGCCATCGTCATCGCCTCGACCTGGTCGTGGGTGACGTACACGCTCGTGGCGCCGGTCGCGCGGTGGATCCGCATGAGCTCGCTACGGGTGTCGACGCGCAGCCTGGCGTCGAGGTTGGACAGCGGCTCGTCGAAGAGGAGGATCTCCGGCTCGGGGGCGATCATCCGCGCGATCGCCACGCGCTGCTGCTGGCCGCCGCTGATCTCGCCGGGGTACCGGTCGGCGAGCTCGGTGATGCCGAGCAGGGCGAGGACCTCGGCGACCCGGGCGCGGCGCCGGTCGGCTCCCCACTTCGCCACCTTGAGCGGCCAGTCGACGTTGCCGCGGACCGTGCGGTGCGGCCACAGCGCGTAGGACTGGAAGACGAGCCCGGCCCCGCGGCGCGAGGCCGGGACGTCGACGGTCCCGTCGCCGCGGGCGACCACCCGTCCGCCGAACGCGATCTCGCCGCCGGTGGGGTCCTCGAGCCCGGCGAGCATCCGCAGGGTCGTCGTCTTGCCGCACCCGGACGGGCCGAGCAGCACGAGGAAGGAGCCGGCCGGCACCTCGAACGAGATGCCGTCGACGGCGGCGGTGGGCCCGAAGTCCTTGCGCAGCCCGGTGACGCTGAGCGTCCCCGAGCCGGGTGTCCCCGCGGCGCCCTCGCGGGAAGAGGTGCCGGTGGTCGGCGTCGTGCCCGTCGGCGCCCCCTCGGTGGAGGCTGCCTCGTCGGTGGCGGGTGAGTGGTCGGTGGCGGTGTCCGGCACGCGGGGTCCTTCGGTCGGTCGGGGGAGCGGTCGGCCCGGGGCGGGCGGCGGTGTCATGAGTCCGTGGTCCGGGCGGACCAGGGCTGGGTAGTTCCCTCGAGCCGGCGGGCGAGGAGGGTGGCCCCGACGGAGAGGGCGGCGATCACCACGGTCACGGCGTTCGCGAGCTGGGTGAAGTTCTCCGACGAGTACTGGTAGGTGAGCACGGCCAGCACCGGCAGTGCGGGGGTGGCGAGGAGCACGACGAGCGAGAGGTCGCGGACCATCTGGACGAACACCAGCACGCCGCCGGTGAACAGGCCGCGCGCCGTGAGCGGGGCGATGACGGAGCCGAGCCGACGGAACAGGCCGGCTCCCGCCATCGTCGCGGACTCCTCGATGTCGGTGGAGACCTGGCTCATCGCCGCGGTGCCCGAGCGGACGGCGAACGGGATCGTCGCCGCGATGCCCGCGAGCACGAGGAGCGCGAACGTGCCGTACAGGCTCGGCAGCGGCCCGATCGGCGCGCCGAACTGGGCGATGAACGCGGCCCCGAGGGCGATGCCGGGGATGAGGAACGGGAGGAAGGAGACGACGTCGAGGGAGCCGACGAGCCATCTCGGCCGGCTCGAGCGCGTGACGACGTAGCTGATCAGCAGGCCGAGGACGCCCGCGCCGATCGCCACGCACACCCCGAGCGCCACGGTGTTGCCCGTCGCGTCGATGATCTGGGGGTTGTTGAGGATCCCCGGCTGGCCCTGCGCCATCGACGGGTCCGACCCACCGACCCAGTAGTGCAGCGTGAAGCCGGACGTGAAGTCGTTGGTCCGCCGGGTCAGGGAGCTGAGCACGAGGACGAGTCCCGGAAGCACGGTCGTGCAGGCGACGACGAGCCAGGCGAGAGCGCCCACCGGGCCGGCGAACCGGCCGAGCACGACGCCCCGGCGCCGGGCGCCCTTGCCCGTGATGGTCGCGAAGCTGCGGCGGCGGGTCACCTGCGAGGAGGCGTACATGATCATCGCCGCGACGACGATGAGGACGAGCGCGAGCACGTAGCCGCGCGCGGTCTCGCCGGTCGTGATCGACCCGTACAGCCGGGTCGACAGCGTGTGGAAGCGGACGGGCAGCCCGAGCAGGGCGGGGGTGACGAAGTTCGAGACCCCCTCGGCGAACGCGAGCAGCGCGCCCGAGACCATGGCCGGGGCGACGGCGGGCAGGGCGATGTCCTTCGCGACCCGCAGAGTGGAGGCACCGGTCATCTCGGCGGCCTCGACGAGGTCCCCGCCCACGGACGCGAGGGCGGCGGCGATGAGCATGAAGGACAGCGAGAAGTAGTGGCCGGTCAGCGTGAGGGCGACGGGGACCGGGCCCCAGGCGAGCCAGTCGGGCACGGCGATCCCGAGGTTCCACAGCAGGCCCGTCGAGCCGCCGACGAGGTCGTTGCGGAACACCGACTCCCAGGCCAGGGCGAGCGCGAAGCTCGGGAGCGCGAACGGGATCGTGGCGAGCACTCCGAGGATCGAGCGCCCCGGCAGGCGCGTCATGACGACCACCCAGGCCAGGAACCCGCCGACGACGGTCGAGAGCACCGCCGTGGCGGCCCCCATGAGCAGCGAGTGCCCCAGGGGCCGCCACAGCAGATTCTCCGAGAGCGGGGAGGCGAGGACGTCGGTCCACGCCTCCCGGTTGCCGGGCATGAGCGTCGTGTTGACGAGCCCGACGAGCGGGGCCACCACGAGGACGACGAGGACGAGCAGCGTGCCCAGGCCGAGCACCACGGTGGGGCGGCGCAGCGCGAGCCGGAGCCGGGCGGTGGCCCGGCGGCCTCGGCCGTCCTGCGTCGTCCGCGGGTCGGTCCGGTCCGGGACGGGGTTCGCCGTCGTCATGGTGGTCCCCTCGAGGTCGATCGTCAGCCGAGGGTGATGAGGAAGTCGGCGACGTCGGAACGGATCTCGGCGGTGGCCTCCGGGTCGATGTCCCAGGCGGCGAGCTCCTCCATCGAGACCGCGCCCTCGGGTGCGTCCATGTCCTCGCGGACCGGGTAGTCGCCGGCCACGTAGAACGGCTCGTAGCCGGGGCCGCCGGTCGCGGAGTCGTCGCCCATGAGGAAGTCGATCGCGAGCCGCGCCGCCGCGGGGTTCTCCGCTTCCTCGACGACGCCGAGGTAGGCGGGGAACGTGATGCCGGTGGCGGGCTCGGTGCCGGTGGAGACCTGGAGCGCCCAGCCCTCCTCCTCGTTGTCGCGGCGGTCCGAGTAGGAGGTGAAACCGACGGGCGGGTCCTCCTGGCCGGTCGCCCCGACGGCGGCGTTGACGTTGTCCGTGTCGTCGACGAGGACGAGACCGTTGCCGTAGAGGTCGGAGATGAACTGCTGGCCGGCGTTCTCGATCCCGTCGTCGAGGGTGAGGGCCTCGCCGGTGTGGGCCTCGTAGGCCTCGGCCATCGCGTCGGACTGCGCGACGATCTCCGTCATGAGGTCGAGGTAGTCGCCGCGCACGGCCGGGTCGACCATGACGACGCGCCCGTTCCACTCCGGCTCGGTCAGCTGCCACAGGTTGGTGATCGGGCTGCCGTCCGGGAAGGCCTCCTCGTTGTACATGAGCACCTTCGTGGACAGCCGGTTGGCGAGCAGCGGGGCGGCGTACTCCTCGGGGACCGAGTCCGCCACGCGCTCGGGGACGTAGTTCGTGAGGATGCCGTCCTCGAGGAGCTCCGTGAGGACGACGGGCGCGTCGGAGATGTAGGCGACGTCGGCCGAGGGGGAGCCCGCCTGAGCCTCGGCCTGGAGGCGGGTGATCTGCTCGGTCGAGGAGATGTCGTGACCGACGAAGTCGATCTCGGGGTACTCGGCCTCGAACGCCTCCTCGACCTGGGCGATGCGGGACGTGAACGAGTAGACGGTGACCTCACCCTCCTCGATCGCCTGCTCGACGAGCTCGTCGTGGCTGAGCGAGTCGAGCTCGTCGGCGGCGGAGGTGTCGGCCTCGCCGGAGTCCTCGGCGGCCTCGGTGGTGCCCCCGCCGCAGGCGGCCAGGGTGAGCAGGACGGGCAGGGACAGGGCGATCGGGACCAGCTTCTTCGTGCGCATGAGGAGTCCTTCGGGGAGTTTTCGGGCAGGGCGGGGCAGGGACGGGTGCGGTGGGAGGTGCGTGGAGCCGGGCTTTGCCGGCGTCGAGGGCGTCGGCGCGGGCGTCGCCGGGGACGGGACGACGGCGGGGTGAGGCTCAGTCGAAGTCGGACATGAGCCCGTCGAGGGCGTCGAGGGTCGGGAGCAGGGCGGCGTCGTGGCGTCGGGCGATCGTGAGGACGAGCGCGTTGGCGATGGCCATCGGCACGCTGAGGGAGGCGAAGCCCTCCTGGTGGCCGCGGGGCGCGGACAGGACGGTCGATGGGGCCGGTGTCAGGGTGTGCAGGGTGTCGGTGACGAGCGCGGTGGTCGCGCCGACCCGATCGGCGTGGGCGAGGAGCTCGGCCAGGTGCCGGGGCGGCCGTCGGAACGCGAAGGTCAGGACGGTGTCGTCGGGGCCCATGGTCAGGATCCGCTCGGCGACGTCGCGGCCGGTGCCCTCGACGACGACGGTGCGGATGCCGAACCGGCGCAGGCGCCGTTCCATGAGCTCGGCGAGGACGGAGGCGTTGCCGCGGGCGAAGAGGTAGGTGGTGCGCGAGCCGACGATCCGGTCGGCGAGCGCGTCCAGCTGGGCCTGCTGCACGTGGCGGCACAGCTGGGCCAACGTCTCCAGCTCCGTGGTGAGCAGCTGCTCGAGGACCGACTGCTCGCCGGTCTCCTGCAGCTCGATCCGGAAGCGGTCGCCCGCCCCGGCGTTCGCGGACGCGTGCGACTGCCGGAGGTCGTCCCGCAGCCGGAGGTAGCCGTCGTACCCGAGGCGCTGGGCGAGGCGGGTGGCGGCGGCGGGGTGGACGCCGGCCCGGCGGGCCAGCTCCTCGCCGCTCCACAGGGGCGCCTCGACCGGGTACGAGAGCAGCTCGTCGACGAGGATGCGGTCCGACCGGGTGAGGTCGTCCCGATGCGCGTCGACGTGGTCCTGGAAGCTCACGGGTCCACCGTATCCGCAAGAAACATTGCTGAGAAGCGAATCTGTGCAAGTTCTCTTGCTGTTCGCCGGATGGTCATCCGGCGTTCCGTCCGGGACCGCATGCGTGAAGACTGGGGGTATGAGTACGCCTGCCAATCTTGTCATCGTCACGCTCGGAGTCGGCGACCTCGCGCGGAGCATCGACTTCTACCGCGCGCTCGGGTGGGAGCAGCGCGGAGATGCCGACGCGGGGATCACGTGGTTCCGCACGTCCGGGACGTGGGTCGGACTGTTCGGCCATGCGGACCTCGCCGCTGACGTCGGCCTGGTGCCGGACCCGCCGCCGGTGTTCCGGGGCGTCACGCTGGCGCTCAACGTGAACTCGCGCGAGGAGGTCGATTCCGCGCTCGCCCACGCCGTCGGCGTCGGTGCCCGCCTCGTCAAGGAGCCCGAGGTGATGGAGTGGGGCGGCTACTCGGGCTACTTCGCGGACCCGGACGGCCACCTGTGGGAGGTCGCGCACAACCCGTTCTTCCCCGTCGCCGAGGACGGGACGATCGACATCCCGGCGTGAGCGCTCGCGGGTGCGACGCGCGAGAGGTTCCGACTTGTGGTGGGTGCGGTCTGGGGCGGCCGTCTTCGATGGACGTTCAACGTCGTTGATTCGGATGCCGCCGCACGTCATTGACATGCACATGTGATGCGTTCATCGTATGTGCATGTCACTTATCCAGGTGCGCAATGTTCCCGAGGAGCTGCACCGCCGTCTCAAGGAACGTGCGGCGCGGGAGGGGGTCACCTTGTCCGACCTCGCTCTCGCCGAGCTGGCCCGTTCGGTGGAGCGTCCGACGCGACGGGAGCTCATCGAGCGACTGGAAACTGCCGCTCCCAGTGACTACCGGGGGGAGAGTGCCGCAGAGTCCGTGCGTGCGGAGCGGGACGCACGGTGATCGTGCTCGATGCCTCCGCGGCGGTGGAGCTGCTGCTCAACCTTCCGCTCGGGGCCGAGGTGCGGCGCCGACTCGACGATCCGGGCGTCCAGCTGCACGCGCCGCACCTCCTCGTCGTGGAGGTGCTGCAGGTCCTGCGGCGACGTGAGGCGGCCGGTACGTCGACGCACGAGGAAGTCGCCGACGCCGTCGATTTCCTCGAGATGCTGGACGTGACCTATCACGATCACCTGCTGTGTGCGCGCCGGGTGTGGGAGCTTCGTTCCAATCTCACTGCGTACGACGCGACGTACGTCGCCCTGGCTGAGCTGCTCGACGTTGCGCTTCTGACGTCCGACGCCCGACTCGCGCGCGCCCCGGGCCACCACGCGAGGATCGACCTCCTTCCGACGTGACCGGGCGCCCTCTCGTCACACGTGGTCGTCGGCGCCGAACGTCCTCGTGACGAGGTCGGTGTCCATGTACTCGCGGACCGTGCGGATCGCGCCTGCGCCGTCCAGGTCGAGGACCCAGCAGTAGTTGTTGTCGTACGCGCGACCGTCGGGCGTCCGGCTCGTTCCGGTGTGCTCGACGACGACATGGTCGCCGTCCGCCATGATCCGGTGCACGGTCGTGGCGGAGTCGACGTCAAGGGTCTCGTCGACCGCGCCGAAGAGCTCACCGACGACGGCGTCCTTCCCGACGAACTCGTGCGACCACCGCTCGACGCCCATCCATCGCCAGGTGACGTCGTCGCGCATCGCGTCGATCAACGGGCGGCGATCGCCTCGGGCGAGGGCGGCCATGATGTCGGCGACCTGCTCCCGGGTCCCCATGTCGCGTCCGTCCCTCGTCAGACGGGCCGAGCCGCGAAGACGCGGAACCGGTTGCCGTCCGGGTCGCGCATCTCGATCCAGCGGACGCCGTCCTCCTCGCGCTCGGCGACCCGCTCGGCACCGAGCTCCTCGGCGCGGTCGGCCACCTCGTGCCAGGCGGCGTCGTCCTCATTCCCGATGTCGAGCGCTACTGGCGCGGGGCCGGTGGCGACGTCGTCGGACCGTTCGATGATCCACGTGATCGGGCTGACCTCGTGGTCGAGGTCGAGCATGACGAGGTCGTCCGTGGCGCCGTCAGCGATGGGGAGCCCCATGAGCTCGGACCAGAAGGTGCCGAGCCGGCGTGGGTCGGGCGACAGCATCGACATCATGCCGATGACCGGAGTGGTGCGTGCGGCGTTCATGCGGACTCCGTCGGGGTCGGGCGGTGCGGCGGTGAGTGGTCGCGGGTGTAGGACGCGATGACGACGCCGCTCGCCGTGGTCGTCGTCGCTGCGAGGCGGAAGTGAGCGAGCGTGCTGCGGTCGCCGAACATGCGTCGGCCGGCCCCGAGAAGGACCGGGAAGACGAGGAGGTGATACTCGTCGACCAGGTCGAGCTCCGCGAGCGCCCGGACGAGCTGCCCGGACCCGAGCACCAGGAGGTGGCCCTCCGTCCGCGCTTTCGCCGCCTCGACGGCAGCCCCGAGCTCGCCGTCGATCAGCTCGGTGCCGGCCCATCGGAGCTCCGTACGGGCGGCGGTGCGCGAGACGACGTGCTTCGGCATGGCGTTCATCGCCGCCACTGCGGGAACGCTCTCGTCGGCGCCGGACCAGGCGGCGTGCAGGATCTCGTATGTTCGCCTGCCCAGCAACAGTCCGCCCGCCTCGGTCGTCGCGGCGCTCATGAACGCGTCGACGGTGTCGTCGCTGGACGGTGGCACCCAACCGCCGTGCACGAACCCGCCCGAGGGGTCCTCGTCGGCCGAGAGCGGCGACTGGATGACGCCGTCGATGCTGACGAAGTTGACGACCCTGAGGGTGCCTGTCACGACGCCGGCCGGTAGCGGGTGAGGACGACACCGGAGCGGAAGGACCGGGTCTCCAGCAGCTCGAGCCGGGGGACGACGTAGCCCTCGGGGAACAGGCGCCGCCCGCCGCCCTGCACCGCGGGGTAGGTGAACAGCCGGTACTCGTCGACCAGGCCCGCGGGGACGAGCGCGTGCACGAGGCTGATGCTGCCGGTGCAGACGATGTCCTGCCCCTCGGTCTCCTTGAGCGCGCGCACCTCCTCGACGGGGTCCCCGGCCAGCACGACCGACCGGTCCCAGCCGGGGTCGGTCATCGTCGAGCTGACGACGTACTTCGTCACCCGGTCGAGCGTCTCGGTCACCCCGGTGCGGTCGTCGGTCTGCTGCGGCCAGTAGCCGCGCATGTCCTCGAAGGTCTGCCGACCGAACACCACGGCGTCGCTCGTGGCGTCCTGCCGGGCCATCTCCTCGATGAGGTCGTTCTCGTCCTGCTCGGCCTCCGGCGAGAACCAGGGCCCGAGCATCTCGATCGAGCCGTCCAGCGTGACGTTCTGCGTGACGATGAACCTGCGCACGTGTCCTCCGATCGTCGCGGGCGGCGTCGTCGCCCCGGAGGCACGAGCCTGGTGCATGTCTGCTTGGATGACCAGGAGTGTTCGGGCAGGAGCGAACACGTCGGTAACGGGACGGTCGAGCGCGGCAAGGGGGCGAGCGCGATGCTGCGACTCCGGCTGCGCCCCGGGGAGCTCGCTCAGATGGAGGTCGGTGCCGCTCCGGCTGTCCTGCCCGAGCTCGCCGACGCGGTCCGTGCGCCGCGGCGTCGCGACCCGGGTCGCGACGCTGGTCCCGTACGACCGGAGGACGCCGCGCTGCTGACCGCGCTTCTCGCCGATCCGTGCACACCAGCATTCCTCCAGCCGACCGCCACGGACCCCGCGGAGGCGGTCGACGAGATCTGCTCCGTCCCGCGCGAGCAGGTCGCCCGCGACCTCGCCGACAACGTCGCGGCGGGCTTCCCGCCGCCGCCGTGGCTCGCGGAGCTGGGCGGGCGTGGCCCCGCGGGCACGCGCATGCGTCGTCGACTGGGGCACTTCCTCACGCGGGTCCTTCGGACGTTCGACGAGCACCTCGCCGCGGCCGCGGCGTCGCGCGCACCTCGGTGGGCCGCGGGGCTGGGGGCGGTGATCGACGAGGAGGGCCCGGCGTCCGCCGTCGAGCGCCTCGGGCCGTGGGTGAGGCTCCGGGACGGGGTGCTCGAGGTCGACCTCGTCTCCGGCTCGGAGGTCGACGCCGACTCCACGGGAGGCGGGATCCTCGTCATGCCCACGCTCGCCTCCTCGGCAAGCGTGACCGTCAGCAGCACCGGGGCGCGGACCGTGCTGTTCGTCCCGCTCCCGGAGTCGCCCGGACTGCCGGCGTCGGGTGGCTCGTCGGACGCCCTGGCCCGGCTGCTCGGGGAGACCCGAGCGGTCGTCCTCGCCGAGGTGGCCAACGGCCCGATCCGGGGTGTGCGCGCCCTCGCACGGGCGCTCGACCTCGCGCCGGCCACGGCCAGCACCCATCTGCGTGTGCTGCGCGACGCAGGGCTCGTCACGGTCCGAGCCGGCGCCCTCGGCGCGTCCGGCCACGTCGTCACTCCCCTCGGGCACCGCCTCCTGCGTGGCGGGTGAGTGACGGGCCGCCGGCCGGCCCGGTCGCCACGCGCAGCGCCTGCCGGATGAGCACGGCCTGCAGGGGGAGCCGTCCGTAGGCGATCGCGCGCGCGGGGGCCGACCGGTGCCGCCAGTCCCATGCCATCTGCAGGTTCGCGGGGAACACCGCGACGAACAGTGCCGCGGCGGCGGTGCCACCGAGCTGCCGCGTGCGCGGCGCGGCAAGAAGGGCGGCGACCGCGAGCTCGGCGACGCCGGAGGTGTAGGTGTACGCCCGGGCAGAGCCCGGTAGCTGCCTCGGCACGATCTGGTCGAACGGGCCGGGCGCGACCAGGTGCGTGGTGCCCGCTGCGGCGAGAAGTGCCGCGAGCAGGTGCGCGGAATGGGGGCCGCTCACCGGTACACGCCGGCGAGCCAGCTCTCCCACCGCGCCGACTCTGCCGCGGCGTCGACGTCGGCGAACAGGTAGTGGCCGAATGCGACCGGCATGCCCATCACCGTGTTGTTGTGGAAGCGGTAGAGCCCGTCATTCGCCCGCACCCCGACGAAGTCGTCGGTCGGGACCACCCAGTCCACGACGCCCTCGATCGGGTCGAAGCCCGCGGGGGTCAGCGTCACGCGGTCCCCGACGGCGAGCGGACCCGTCACGCCGAGCGCGGCGGCGACGGGCGCCCAGGACTCGGCCGACGTCTCCGACTGTGGGCCCTGCCCCGTGACGAACACGCCCTGCCGGTCGGCGAAGTGCGTGAGGTACTGGGTGAGGTTGACCATGTAGAGGTCCCAGCCGTAGCCGGTCATCGTCTCGAAGTCGTACTCGCCGCCCCAGTCCTCGCCGAGGAAGCCGCTGTGGACGAACGTCAGCACCGTCGTCGAGTCGTCGCGACCCTCGACCAGGTACTCGAAGGCGTGGAAGGCGCCGTCGGGCCCCTCCGGGGTCCGGACGTACAGACGCTCGCCCTCCTGCCGCTCGACCTGGGTCCCCGGTGCCTCCACGGCATCGGGGTCGGGCGACCACGCCCGCTGGCCCTCGCGGGTGGCCACGGCGTGCCACACCTGCTCCGGGGTCGCCGGCAGCACGACCTCCTTGCGGATCTCGAAACGGTCGGACATGGCGTGCTCCTCAGGTGGTGGGGACGTGGGGATGGACGGCGACGACGAGGCGGTGGGTGCGCGCCCCGTCGGCGTCGGGGGAGTGGTAGCGCCGCACCAGGTCGGTGACGGCGCCCTCGAGCTCGCGGGCGAACGCCGCGCGGTCGGCTGCGGACGCGAACCGGACCTCGCCGTCGACGGCCCAGGTCGCCACCTGCGTCCCGGTCCGGCGGGCACCGGTGACGAGCGCCCCGACGTCTCGCACGAGACGGGCGGCGAGGGCGATCAGCCAGGCGGCCGAGACGCGGTCGGGGGAGCGGGTCGGGTCGGGCTCGACGGCGGCGAGGGCGGCCGGCGAGATGACGAAGGACGCGGACCGCGCGCGCAGCACCCGCTCGGTGAAGTTGCCCCGCCGGCGCTCCTCGACGAGCTCGACGAGCCCGTGCTGCTCGAGCACCTTGAGGTGGTAGTTGACCTTCTGCCGCGGGAGACCGAGCCGGGAGGCCAGGGTCGTCGCCGAGCCCGGCTCCGCGAGCGCGGCGAGGAGCCGGGTGCGGACAGGGTCGAGCGAGACCGCGGCTGCTGCCGGGTCGTCGATGATCTCGACGTCGTGCATGGACCCAGGGTCGCCTTGACAAGAAAATCTGTCAAGACCTAGATCGGGTCCTCGACGTAGCTCCCGCCGGCCGACTCCACCAGGTCCGCGAGCGTGTCCAGCTCGGTGCGCACCTGTCCCTCGGGCTCGTCGAACCACCGGCACGTCACCGCCGGCGTGCCCGCCGGCGATGCGTCGAACCGGCACCCCGAGCCCACCTCCGCCCCGGCGTCGACGAGGGCCGCCTCGACGGCGTGGGTCTGGTCGACTACCTCGGCCCAGGCCGGGTCGTCCATCGCGCCGTCGAGCGTCGTCGGCACAAGGACGGCGATCTCGTCGGGGTAGCGGACGAGGACGTTGCCGCCCGCGTCCTCCCCTTCGGGGTCGACCTCGGCGTCGAGCGCGGCCGTCGGCGGAAGGACCTCGAGGAGATCGCCGTGCCAGTCGGAGCCGGGTTCGACGCGCAGCTGCGTGGCCACCGAACCGCGGTCCTCGACGATGTCGGCGACGATCCCGTCGGCGGCGCCGGCGAGCTCGACGAGCCGCTCCACGGTCGCGCGCCCGAGTGGTTCGGGAAACCCGCTGACGTACACCTGGGCGGCCGGGTCGTCGCTGGTGAGCACGAGGATGGACCCCTCGCCGACGTCGTCGTGCGCGTGCCAGGTCTCGAGAGAGGCAAGGACCGGGTCGACGCCGAAGCCCGACATCGCGACGATCATCTGCGTCGAGTCCGGGCCCGCGGAGGAGTCCGGCGCCACCGCGGCAATCCCTGGGATGTCGCACAGCGCCTCGGCCGCGACGACCGCCGGGCGTGGGCCTCCGTCGGACCCGCTCCCCGACCCGCTCTCCGACGCCGACCCGGAGGAGCTCTCGCCCGTCGCGACTCGGCACGGCGCCTCTACCTCCGCCGCGCCATCGGCAGTCGCGCCGTCGTCGGAGTCGTCCGAGCCGCACGCGGCCGCCGTGGCCGCGAGGAGGATCGCCGCGCAGGCGGTGGCGAGGGATCGGCGGGTCGTGCGCGACATGCGGGCTCCAGGACGGTCGGGAGGACGGAGCGCCCAGGGTGCCGCACCCAGGGGCCGGCGGGGCGCGACGGGGCGGGATGTGCTCCCCATGGTGGGCGGTGCGAATGTGGGGGTTTCGCCGTGAACGGCCGGGCGGGCGTCGGGACCTGGCCTCCTACACTGGCGGCTCGCCCACCCCGAGGAGTTGTCATGGTCGCGCCCGATCTCCTGCGCACCGTCCGAGCGGTCAGCCTCGACGTCGACGGCACCATCTCCGGCGACGACCACCAGGTCGCCCCCCGCACGATCGAGGCCGTCGGACGGATCGTCGAGCTCGGCGTGCCGGTCTTCCTGCTCACCGGTCGGGCACGAGCGAACACGCTCGGCCTCGCCCGCGACCTCGGCCTGACCAACATCGTCACGAGCGACAACGGCGCGGTCCTCCTCGACCCGGTGACCGGTGAGGACGTCGCGGTGCGGCCGATGGATCCCGCCCACGTGCGCGCGCTCGTCGAGCTCGCCGCGGAGCTGGCCCTCGACATCACGTGGTGGACGACGTCGGCGATCTACGTCGAGGGTGAGGGGGCCGCCGCGGACCTGCTCCGGCAGCTCAACGGCGATCTCGTGCAGGTCGGCGACACGGCCGACCTCCCCGACGCGGTCACCAAGGTGATGTTCTTCGGGACCCGCGAGCAGCTCGACGCCGTGGACGGGGCCGTCCGCTCCCGGTTCCCCGACACCACGCGGTCGATGGACACGTTCTTCGAGTTCGTCGACGAGGCGGCGACCAAGTGGAACGCGCTGACCGAGATGCTCGCCCGGCACGAGGTGGGAGCCGAGCACTGCCTCGGAATGGGCGACGGCGGGAACGACGTCGAGTGGCTCGGCCGCATCGGGGTGCCGATCGCCATGGGCAACGCGCGGGCCGAGGTCAAGGACGTCGCGATCGACGTGACCGCCACGAACGCCGAGCACGGCGTCGCGCTCGTGCTCGAGGCCCTGGCCGACGAGCTGACGAACGCGCCCACGGCCGTCTCCGACGACTGAGCTGACCCGGGGCAGCCGGGTCGGCCCCGACGAACGGGTCGGCCCCGGCCGACCGGCCGTCTCAGGCGGCGACCGGCTCCGGCGCCTCGACCGGCAGGTCGCCCGAGAGCCCGAGCCGCGCGAGTGCGTCCGGGCGGAATCCCTTGACCACGAGCCACACCCCGAGCGAGCCCTCCCACGCCGCGATCGGCAGCGCGGCTGCCGCGGCGAGCCAGGAGATCTGGTCGGAGAGCCCGAAGATCGTGGCGGTCGCCGACGCGAGCAGCAGCGGTGCGCCGATGAGGCCCATCGCCGGGATGATCCGCGGCACGAGCCCGGTGGCGTAGAGGATCGACCCCAGGCAGAGTCCGCTGATCGCGGGGATGATCCCGGGGCCCACGAGGAAGGTCCAGTCGTGCACGGCCACGAGCGCGGCGTGGACGGCCGTCAGTGCGTCGTCGTCGAGCCCGGAGACGTCACGCAGCGTGACGATCGAGAGGATCGTGAGGACGCCCACCGCGATGAGGGCGGCCTCCATCGTGCGGGCCGCGACGAACCCGAGCGCGAGGCCCTCGTTGCGCCGCCGGACCACCGGGTAGAGCGCGACGGCGGTGCCGATGCAGGCGGCGGCGAGCAGGATCTCGCTCAGCGCGCCCCACACCGGCAGGGGGCTCGACGTCTCGCCGAGGACGTACGCCGCGTCGAGGGCCGGCGCCTTGAGTGCGACGGCCGGGATCGAGGTGACGAAGGTGAGCAGGTAGAGCGCGCCGGCGACGATCGCGGTGCGACGGTGCGTGGGCATGGGGGCCTCCGGGGGCGGACGGTGGTGTACGGCGTACACCGCTCATGCGAAACCTAAGGTGTACGGTGTAGACCCGTCAAGCAGGAGGTGGCCGTGCGGACAGCACTGACCAGGGAGAGGGTGCTCGCGCGAGCCGTCGAGCGGGCCGACGCGGAGGGCGTCGACGCGCTGAGCATGCGCACGCTCGCCGCCGAGCTCGGCGTCACCCCGATGGCCCTCTACAAGCACGTCGCGAACAAGGACGACCTCCTCGACGCGATGATCGACGACGTCGTCTCCACCTTCGCGGCCGAGCCGCACCCGGGACCGGCGGACGACGACTGGCGCGCCCGCGTGCGCGCCCGCGTGCTCGCCGCCCGAGCCGCGCTGCTCGACCACCCCTGGGCCCCGCAGGTCATCGAGTCGCGCACGACCGCCTCGCCCGTGGTGCTCGACCACATGAACGGGCTCATGGGCGACCTGCTCGGGGGCGGGCTCACCGCCGACCTCACCCACCACGCGATGCACGTGCTCGGCAGCCGCATGTGGGGCTTCACGCAGGAGGTGTTCCCGACCCCTCGGGTACCCGACGAACCCGGCGAGCGCGACGCGTTCCTTGCCGCGGCGGGCGAGCGGTACCCGCACATCATGACGATCTCGGCGGCCGCGTCCCACGACTCCGGCACCGCGATCGGTTGTGACGACCAGGCCGAGTTCGAGCTCGCCCTCGACCTCCTGCTCGACGGGATCGAGCGCCTGCACGCGTCCGGCTGGAGCTCGACCGCCGCCTAGGTGTCGTGCCGAGGTGCGGCCGGCGGATCCCCGCCGGAGCGCGCGAGGAGCGCCGCGATCCCCGTCGTCACCGGGATCGCGAGGACGAGCCCGATCGAGGAGACGAGCGTGCGGACGACCTCCTCGGCGATCTCCCCGGCCATGAGGGTGTCGACCACGGGGCGCTCGACCAGTGACGCGAGCATGATGAGCGGAAGCGCGGTTCCGACGTAGGCGAACGCGAGCGTGTAGACGGTCGAGGCGATGTGGTCACGGCCGATGCGCATGCCCTGGACGAAGAGTCGCCGCCTCGGCGCACCGGGGCTCGCCGCGGCCAGCTCCCACACCGCGGAGGCCTGGGTGATCGTCACGTCGTTGAGCGCGCCGAGGCCGGCCACGACGATGCCGCACAGCAGGAGATCGCTGAGCGTGAGGCCCGCGAACTGCTGGTGGAGCATGATCGCGTCCTCGCTCGAGCCGGTGAGGTTCGCGGCCCCCGTCGCCCACACGGCGAGGACCACAGTGATGGCGAGGCCCACGTAGGTGCCGAGCAGCGCCGTCGTCGTGCGGATCGATATCCCGTGGGCGAGGTAGACGGCGATGAACATCATCGCCGAGGAGCCCACGAGCGCCACGAGGATCGGCGAGGAGCCGGCCATGAGCGCCGGCAGCATGAACACCGCGACGACGCCGAGCGAGGCGAGCAGCCCGAGCACCGCGGCGAGGCCCCGCCAGCGGGCCACGGCGAGCACGGCCGCGAGGTAGAGGACGGCGAGCCAGCCGACCGGCGCGTCGCGGTCGAAGTCCCAGAACGAGTACAGGGTGCCGGTCCCGATGTTCTGCGGCATGTACAGCAGAAGGACGTCGTCCCCGGCGTCGATCTCCTCGGCGACCGACGGGTGCGGGGAGGCGACGGTCGCCTCGTACCCGTCGTGGCCGCCGCCCGTGACCACGACGCGGAACTCGGCGGCCTCGGGGCTCGCGGGCGGCTCGAGCACGGTGCCCGTGACGACCTCGGTGCCGTCCCCGGTCAGCGGGATCGAGCCCATCGGCGAGTCGCCGCTCGGCCACAGGGCGACGAGCCCGACGACCGTCGCCACGAGCAGGGGCAGGACGAGGGCGGCGAGCAGCGTCCGGACCCGCCGGACGCGACCCGCGGGCAGCTCCGGCGGGTCGGTGGAGTGGGAGTGCGACACGGGGACATGGTCGCCCGTGCCGGGTCGGACGGGAAATCTCGTGGAGGAGGCGACGGCCCAGCCCTACGGTTCCCACATGCCACTGCACGCGACGACGGCGTCGCCCGAACGGTTCGCCCGCCTCGACCGGGCCCCCGACGAGGATCTTGCGCGCGTCCGGCGGGTGATCGACACGGGACGGGTCGCTCTTGACGACCTGGTCGTGGTCGCGGACGCCTCCGGCGACGTGGGCCGGGCGTTCCTCATGACGCTCGAGGACGGCACCCGGGTCGCGCAGGCGTTCCGCCTCGCCGACACCCACCCCGAACCCGTCGAGGTCGTCCGGCTACTTTTCGACGCGGTCGCCGCGCGGGCCGCTGCGGGCGGGGCCGACCGCGTGCACGCCGTCGTCACCGACGACGAGCCCGCACCGGCAGCGCGTCGGGCGGCGCTGGCGGCCGCCGGCTGGCTGCCCGACGGGGACCGGCTCGAGCTCTCCGCCGTACCGGCACCGGGCGACCTGTCGCCCGGCGTGGTCGAGGTCGACCCGACGGACACTGCCGTGCTCGACGTGCTCGCCGCCGCGATGGCGGACAGCCTCGACGACTACGACCGCGACCAGGTCGCCGAGCTCGGCCCGGCCGCGGCGGCCCGCGCCTACCGCGACATGCTCGTCTCGTCCGGCAACGGCACGGCGCCGTGGCTCGGCCACGTCGCCGGGTCCGACCTGCAGGGCGTGGCCGCGCTCGAGGGCTTCGACACCGACTGGTGCCTCGGCTACCTCGGCGTCGTCCCGTCCGCCCGCCGCCGCGGCGTCGGGGCGGCACTCACCTCGGCGATGCTGTCCGCGACGGCGCGGGCCGGGGTCCCGCTGGCGACCGCGAGCGTGGCGGTCGGCAACGCCCCCGTGCGCGCCACGCTCGAGCGACGTGGCTTCACCGTGCGCACACGCCGGACGGACTTCGTGCGGCACCTCGGCCCGTCGGCGCCGGGTGCCGCCCCGCCCGCTCCGGTGACCGAGCGGTCCTAGGCTCACGGACATGCGCACGAACGGGTACGGCCGCCTCCAGGTCGTCGCCGGCCCGATGTTCTCCGGCAAGTCCGAGGAGCTGCTCCGACGGGTCAGGCGCGCGCGGCTGGCCGGCCTGGAGGTCGTCCTCGTCAACCACGCGTGGGACGAGCGGTACGGCACGGGCGAGGTCAGCTCGCACACGGGGCTCTCGCTCGGATCGACGTCGGCCTCCGATGTGCCGGGCCTGCTCGCGGCCGTCGGGGACCGCGCCCCCGACCTGCTCGCCGTCGACGAGGCCCAGTTCTTCGGCCCCGACCTCGTCCCCGCCCTCGAGGCGGTGCTGCGGCGCGGGACCACCGTCGTCGTCGCCGGGCTGTCCGTGACGTTCGACGGGCGCCCGTTCGAGCCGCTGCCCACCCTCATGGCGATCGCCGAGGACGTCACCCGGCTGACCGCGGTGTGCGGGGTATGCGGCGCGGACGCGGTGTTCCACCAGCGGATCCGGGCCGGCTCGGGCGGGGACCCGCTCGACGGCACCGCGGCGCACGTCGGCGGGACCGAGACCTACGCGGCGCGCTGCCGGCGCCACCACGAGCCCTGAGACCGCGGCCCGGTCCGACCGGCCGTCCCGAGTACCCTCGGCCCATGCCCACCCCGCTCGCCGACGTCGTCGACGCCGTCCACCGGCACTACCCGCCGGGTACCGCGGAGGAGTGGGACGCCGTCGGGCTCGTCGTCGGCGACACGGCCGCCCCGGTGACGCGCGTCCACCTCGCCGTCGACCCCACCGAGGAGGTCGTCGAGGAGGCGCTCGCGCTCGGTGCGGACCTCCTGTGGGTGCACCACCCGCTCTTCCTCAAGGGCACGACGACGGTCGCCACCTCGAGCGACAAGGGTCGCCTCGTCCATCGGCTCGTCTCGGGCGGGTGCGCGCTGCTCACCTCGCACACGAACGCGGACGTCGCGGTCGACGGCGTGTCCCAGGCGCTCGCCGACCTGCTCGGCCTCACCGGCCAGCGCCCGCTCGTCCCGTCCGGCGGGGCGCCCGCGACCCTCGTGGTCCACGTCCCGCGCACGCACACGAGCGAGCTGCTCGACGCGCTCGCCGGCGCCGGGGCGGGCCGGCAGGGCGACTACGAGCGCGCGGCCTTCACCTCGCCCGGCACCGGCACGTTCCGCCCGCTCGACGGCGCGACGCCCGCGATCGGCGCCGTCGGCGAGACCGAGGTGGTCGAGGAGGACCGGCTCGAGATCTTCGTCCCCGCCGGTGCCGAGGGAGCTGTCCTCGCCGCGCTGCGCGCCGCCCACCCCTACGAGGAGCCGTCCTTCGCCCTGCTGCGGCACGCGGGCGGCGCGGTCGGCGCGACGACCGGCCACGGCCGGGTCGGCGAGCTCCCTGCGCCGATGAGCCTCGACGCGTTCGCCGCGCGCGCCGCCGACCGCCTCCCGCATACCCCGGCGGGCCTCACCGTCGGCGGCGACCTCGACGCCGAGGTCCGCACCGTCGCCGTCTCCGGCGGCTCCGGGGACGCGTTCCTCGCCGACGCACGCCGCGCGGGCGCCGACGTCTACCTCACCGCCGACCTGCGCCACCACCCGGCCTCCGAGCACCTCGCGGGCGGCCGGCCCTACCTCGTCTCCGCCACGCACTGGGCCACGGAACGCCCCTGGCTCGACGTGGCCGCCGGACTCCTGCGCGCGGAGGGCCTCGAGATCACCGTCTCCGACCTCGTCACCGACCCGTGGACCGCGCGCCACCCCGCCCCCAGCCCCGAAGGGAACTGACGTGCCCACCGCACCGCTCGTCGACCAGCTCAAGCTGCTCGACCTCCAGGACATCGACACCGCGATCGCCAAGCTCGGCCACGAGCGCCGCTCGCTGCCCGTGCTCGAGCACATCACCCAGCTCACCGGCCGCGCCGGCGACCTCCACGACGAGCTCGTGCTCGCCACCTCCGCCGCCGGCGACGCGCGCCGTGCGCTGACCAAGGCCGAGGCCGACGTCGAGCAGGTCCGCAGCAGGGCCGCGCGCAACCAGGCCCGCCTCGACTCCGGCGAGGGCCTGTCCCGCGAGCTCGTCGCCCTCCAGGAGGAGATCGCGCACCTCGCCGGGCGCCAGGCCATCCTGGAGGAGGCCGAGCTCGAGGCGATGGAGACCGCCGAGGCGGCCGACGCCCGGGTCGCGGCTCTCCAGGAGCAGTCCGCCTCCGTCGCCACCGACCTCGAGTCCCTCGGCGCCGAGCGGGACGCCGCCTTCGCCCGGATCGACGCCGACGTGACCGCCCGTCAGGCCGAGCGGGACGCCGTCGCCGCCTCCCTGCCGACGGTGCTGATGGACGAGTACGAGGCCGCGCGCCGCCAGACCGGTGGGCTCGGCGCGGTCGCCGTCCGCGGGCACCGGGCCGAAGGGGTCAACGTCGACTTCACCCTCGCCGAGCAGTCGCTCATCGACGCCGCCGCCGAGGACGAGATCCTGATCAGCGAGGACCACGGGTTCCTCCTCGTGCGCGTGGGGGACCGGCGATGACCCGCAGGCTCCTCATCCACACCGACGGCGGCGCGCGCGGCAATCCCGGTCCCGCCGGCTACGGCTCGCTCGTGACGGATGCGGAGTCCGGCGAGCTCCTCGCCACGCGCAGCGGCTGGCTCGGTGAGACGACGAACAACGTCGCCGAGTACACGGCGCTCGTCGAGGGCCTGCGGGCCGCGGCCCGGATCGACGCCGACGCCGAGGTCGAGGTGCGCGCGGACTCCAAGCTCGTGGTCGAGCAGATGTCCGGCCGGTGGAAGATCAAGCACGAGGACATGCGCCGGCTCGCCCTCGAGGCCCGCGACGCGTTCCCCGCCCACCGCGTGCGCTACACGTGGATCCCGCGGGCGCAGAACTCGGCGGCCGACGCCCTGGCGAACAAGGCGATGGACGACCGCGCCGACGCCTCGACCGACGAGTGGCTGACGAGCCTCGCCCCGACGGCGGAGCTCGGCTCCGAGTCCGACGACGCCTGGCCGGGAACGCCCGACACGGACGAGTCGACAACCGACGACGGCCACATGCCCGACGACGAACCACAGGCACTGTTCGACGTCGGGCTCACGGACCCCGGGGCCGACGGCGCGAGCCGGGCAACCGCCCAGGCCGCAACAGCCGCCCCGGCGCCGGCGACGACCGGCGGGGCGACGCGCGTGTACCTCATCCGGCACGGCGTCACCGAATGGACCGTGGCGGGGCGGCAGAGCGGCTCCGACACGCCCGGCCCGGACCTCACGGACCTCGGACGGGAGCAGGCCCGCAACGCCGGCGCCCTGCTCGCGCGGCTCGCCGCGAACGACGGCGTCGACCTGTCCACCGCCGAGGTGCGGGTCTCGCCGATCGTGCGGACCCGGCAGACCGCCGAGGAGATCGTCCGCGCCGCCGGGCTCCCGGAGCCGACGGTCGACGACCGCCTGCGCGAGGTGGCCTTCGGTCAATGGCACGGCCTGACGGAGTCGGAGATCGACGAACGGTGGCCCGGCGAGCTCGCCCGCTGGCGCTCCGACGCCGACGCGACCCCGCCGGGCGGGGAGTCCCACCGCCAGGTCGGCGCGCGGGTGGCCCGCGTCCTGTCGGAGATCGCGGGCGCCGGCTCGCGGGCCGTCGTCCTCGTCACCCACTCGGTCGTCACGCGCGCGTCGGTCGCTCTCCTCGCGAGCATCGCGAACGACGGCTGGGGCCGGATCCGCGTCCGACCCGGGTCGGTCACGCTCCTCGAGGTCGACGGCCTCGACGCGAACGGCCGCCTGACCGGTCAGGTCACCTACGTGGGCGCGCCCTCGGAGTCCGTCGCCTGAGCCTCACGGCCGCTGGGTGAGCACGAGCGTGAGCTCGGCGGCGCCCCCGTGGCGGGCGGGCGGCTCGAGCTCGACGTCGGTGAGCGTCCAGGTGGTGCGTTCGACTCCCTTGCGCGGCGCGGCCGCCGCCTCGCGGACGGTCCCGACGAGCGCGCGGGCGGCGCCGGCCAGCTCCTCCGCGCTCGCCGGCTCGGGAGCCTCCCGCCGCAGGAGGTGCCCGACCAGCAGGCCGCGGAACCACTTGGCGTCGTGGGAGACCACGGAGCGCCGGCCGGCGCGCTCGGTGACGGCGCCGACCTCGACGTGGTCGGCGGCGCGCGGCACCTTCCACATCGCCCGGTAGCCGCCGGAGCGGCAGTCGACGACGAGCTCGCCCTCGGCGCGGGCGTCGAGCTCCGCCGCCATCGGCCCGCGCCAGAACGCCCCGAGGCCGTCGAGGCCGGGCAGCGTCGCGGTCATCCCGAGGCGGTAGGCGGGGATCGGGTCGGCGGGGGAGAGCGCACCGAACGCGCCGGACATCACCAGCACGTCGCGGTCCGCCCGCGCGCGGGCCTCGCCCGTCAGGTCCGCGATGCCCGCGCGGTCGAACAGGACGCCGGTGAAGACCCGGTCGGCGCGCGCCGTCGGGAGCTCCGACAGCCGCTGCTGGGCCGCGACCTCGTCCCGGGCGCCTGCGGGCGCGCGCAGCACCTCGAGGGCGTCGGGGCGGCCGCTGACCTGCGCGAGGGTGGTGAGCACCTCCGTGCGCGCACCGGTGAGTCCCGGGAGCGAGAGGGCAGCGAGATCGAGCGGAGGTCCGTCGTCGGGGGCGGTCTTGCCCTCGGAGGGCGGAAGGAGCACGAGCACCACGGGAGCGTACTCGGGCACATCGCCGCGTCACCGCGCGGTCCGACGGGTAGACTCCCGCGTTGCGGAGGAGTCGGCCGGGCGGCCGCGTTGCCCCAGGGCACCGAGGAACGTCCGGGCTCCGATGGGCAGGGTGGTGGGTAACGCCCACCCGGGGTGACCCGCGGGACAGTGCCACAGAAAGCAGACCGCCCCGCAAGGGGTAAGGGTGAAACGGTGGGGTAAGAGCCCACCAGCGCCACGGGCGACCGTGGCGGCTCGGCAAACCCCACCCGGAGCAAGACCAGACAGCAGGCGTTCGAGGGCGGCCCGTCCGATGCCTGCGGGTAGGTCGCTGGAGGCGCGCGGCAACGCGCGTCGTAGATGGATGGTCGCCACCGGCGGGTTCGCCCGCCGGGACAGAACCCGGCGTACAGGCCGACTCCTCCGCCCCTCAGGGCTCGAGCACGTACCCGTTGGACGAGTGGTTGACCGCGATCACCCAGTTGCCCTCCTCGACGAGGTGCTCGGGCAGGCACAGGACGAGGTTCCCCTCGACCTCCCCGCCGTCGGCGATGGGCTCGGCGTAGATGAGGTCGTCCGGCGCGACCGCCGACGTGGCCCCGTACACCTCGCCGGTCCGGCTCACCCAGTACACGAGCAGCGAGGCGAACGGCGTGAAGGCACTGCTGGTCTCCGCCGTCACGCGCACGCGCTGGGTGACGTAGACGTGCCCCTCGGGTGGCGGCGGGTTCCCGGCGTCATGCGCGAGCACGTCCTCGGTGGCGTCCCAGTCCGTGGGGCCCACGAGCTGCGCGGTGATCTGCTCCTGGGTGAGGTCGATCGTCCACGACAGGACCGAGATCCGGCCGAACGGGTCGACGTTCTCCAGCGCGAGGTCGTCGAGCATCGCGATCGGCTCGGTGTTCGTCGGGATGCCGTCGGGCCCGGTGTGGGCGGCCTCGTCCTGGCCGGGCGGGAACGTGTCGGCGGGAATCAGCCCGGCCAGGCCGTCGTCGTCCTCGGGTGCGTCCGTCCCGGTCTCGTCGGGGACGTCGGACGGGTCGGGCGTCTCGTTCTCCTGCTCCGCGCCCGCCCGGCCACCGCCCTCGGGGTCCCCGCCGGGGACGGACGGCGGCTCGACGTCGAACTTCCCCGGTCCCTCCTCCTCGCGGGCCGCGGGCTCACGGAGCACGAACGCCCAGATCGCCACCGCGACGAGCGCGACGCAGGTCGAGGCCGCCACCGCGGCGGGGCCGGCGCGCGTGTACCAGGGGGACGACGGCACGGGCTCCGGCGGGGGTGCCGGTGCCGGGGGAGAGGAGGCCGCGGTGGGTGGCGACCCGGCGGCCGAGGTGCTCGATCCCGCCGAGCCGGCCGACGGCCCGTACTGCGCGCCCACGGCCCCGTGGGATGAGGGCGTGAACCGGGGTGTGCTCGGGAGCGGGGCCGGCTGCCGGTGGTCCTGAGCGGCCGCGAGCCCGTAGGCCGCCGAGGTCGCCGCGCCCGTGAGGACCGGTGCGCCGGGCCCGCCGCCGTGGCTCCGCGTCCGGTGCCGCTCGGGCGACCACGCCTGCGTCTGGAGGAGGCCGTCCTCCGTGTCACCCACGGACGCCCTGACGGACCGCAGACGGGTCGCCTCGGGATCGCCGTCCGGTCCGCCGTCGGGCGGGTCCGTCGTGCCCGAGCGACCCACGGGGTCGACGATCCACATCTGCCAGTCGTGCGGGGCGGGAGGCCAGCGCGGGTCCGGGCGCCAGCCGACGGGCGGCATGAAGTCCGGCGGCACGTGCCAGCCCGGGGGCGGGTTGAACCGCGGCACGTCGCCTCCTCGGCCTTGCGCTGGGTCGGACCGGCCGGGCGCGTGCCCGACCGATCACGAGGTTACGCGGGCAGGCCGCCGTCGTGGCCGATCCGGTCGGGGAGGGGTCCCCGACCCCGCGGGTGGGTCAGCGCGCGAGCTCGACCGCGCGATAGGCGGCGCCGACGATGCCCGCGTTGTTGCGGAGCTCGGCGGGCACCATCGGGGCGCGCGTCTCGATGAGCGGGAGGAACTTCTCGTGCTTCCGGCTCACGCCGCCGCCCACCACGATGAGGTCCGGGGAGAACAGCTTCTCGACCACCTCGTAGTAGCGCTGGAGTCGCTTGGCCCACTTCGGGTAGGACAGGCCCTCCCGCTCGCGGACGGCGGAGGAGGCGTGGGACTCGGCGTCGCGCCCGTCGATCTCGAGGTGCCCGAGCTCGGTGTTGGGCACGAGGATGCCGTCGACCAGCAGCGCCGACCCGATTCCCGTGCCGAGCGTCGTCAGCAGGACGACCCCGTCGACGCCCTTGGCGGCGCCGTAGTGGGCCTCGGCGACCCCGGCGGCGTCGGCGTCGTTCATCGCGACGATCTCGCGGCCGAGCTCCCTGCGGACCTCGTCCTCGATGTTCATGCCGACCCAGCTCTGGTCGAGGTTCGCCACGAACGGGAACCCGCCGTGCAGCACGGGGGCGGGGAACGTGAGGCCGACCGGGACGTCGTCGTCCTCCTCGAACTCGGCCAGCAGGCGGCCGAGGACCTCGATGACGGCCGCCGGGGTCGAGGGCTGGGGGGTCGGGATCTTCACGCGGTCGGTCGTCAGCTGCCCCGTGGAGAGGTCGACCGGGGCGCCCTTGATCCCGGAGCCGCCGATGTCGATGCCGAACGCGAGCTGGTTCGTGGCCATATGGGTTCCTTCACCGTCGAAAAGAAGGGGGTCGTGCAGGACTCTAGGCGAGAGTAAGGATCTCCGGGCCGTCGCCCGTGATGAGGATGGTGTGCTCCCACTGCGCGGACCGCGAGCGGTCCTTCGTCACGACGGTCCAGCCGTCGTCCCACTGCTCGCCGTCCGGCTCGCCGAGGGTGAGCATGGGCTCGACGGTGAAGACCATCCCCTCGGCGATCACGTCGTCGAACTGGGGCGCCGAGTCGTAGTGCGGGATGATGAGGCCCGAGTGGAACGCCTCGCCCACGCCGTGGCCCGTGTAGTCGCGGACGACCCCGTAGTCGAACCGCCTGGCGTAGGACTCGATGACGCGGCCGATGACGTTGACCTCCCGGCCGGCGCGCGCCGCCCTGATGCCGCGGTGCATGGCGTCCTTCGTCCGCTCGACGAGCAGGCGGGACTCCTCGTCGACGTCCCCGACCAGAGCCATGACCGACGCGTCCCCGTGGACGCCGCCGACGAAGGCCGTGATGTCGATGTTGACGATGTCCCCGTCCTCGAGGACCGTCGAGTCGGGGATGCCGTGGCAGATCGTCTCGTTGATCGACGTGCACAGCGACTTCGGGAAGCCCTGGTAGTGCAGCGAGGACGGGTAGGCGCCCCGTGCGACGAGGAACTCGTGACCGATCCGGTCGATCTCGTCCGTGGTGATCCCCGGGCGCACGGCCTCGGCGGTCAGCTCGAGCGCCTGCGCGGCGATCCGGGACGCCGTGCGGATGCGCTCGATCGTCTCCGGGCTCTTGACCTCGCCGGCGGTCACCCGCTCGGGACCGGTGCGGCCGACGTACTCCGGGCGCTCGATGGAGGCGGGGACCTCGCGGACGGGGGAGACGGTTCCCTTGGTGAGGGTGCCCCGCGGGGCGCGATCGGCGACCATGGTTCCCGAGTCTACGGACCGTGGACGAGCGAGCGAGACCGAGGAGTCGACATGAGCACCGGCGAGTACTGGTTCAACCTGCGCACGCACGCGGTCGAGGAGGGGCCGGAGTCGCCGGCGGCCGACCGGATGGGCCCCTACCCGACCCCGGAGGCGGCCGCCGCTGCCCTGCAGAGCGCGGCCGAGCGCAACGAGGAGGTCGACGCCGAGGAGGAGGAGTGGGACGCGTGGGACGACGACGCCGAGGAGGAGAACGAGGAGCGGCGCTGACCGGGCGACACCCGCTCGGGATCAGGCGGCGGCGCCTACCGGGGCCGGTGACGCGATCGGCAGCCACCGCCACGCCAGCCACCCGATGACGAGCACCCAGGCGATGCCGACGACGATGAGCAGGTTGTCGTACGCGCCGGGGTAGGGCAGGCCCAGCACGTTGAACAGCGCGAGACCGACGGCGACGACGACCGTCACCCAGCGCAGCGGCCCGGCCGGGACGAGCAGCGAGACCATGACCATGACGATCGGCACGAGCATGATGAGCGCCGCGCCGACCCACGCACCGCCGCTCACGGTCTGGCCGCCCATCCGGCCGGGCTCGACGTCCCCGGCGAAGATCCGCAGGACGTCGCCGAGCAGGTAGACGAGCATGAGGCAGACCCACGCGGCGGCGAGGACGACCCGCTCGCCCTCGACGATCACGATCCGGCCCCGTCCTCGGTCGCCGCGGGGCCGTGCGGCGTGACGACGAGGTTGCCGACCTTGTGGCCGGAGTCGATCCGCCGGTACGCCTCGACGACCGCCTCGAGCCCGCCCATGACCTCGACGACCGGGTCGAGCTCGCCGCGCGCGAGGAGGTCGAGGGTGTCGGCGACGATCCTGGCGTTCTCCGGCGTCGTGCCGCCGTGGACCTGCTTGGCGGGCAGGAGGGCGGCCAGGCTCCCGACGACGACGAGCAGGCGCCCGTCGCCGGTGAGCAGCCGCCGTCCCGCGCTGCGGGAGAGGTTGCCGACGGCGTCGAGGACGACGTCGAACCGCTCCGTCAGCTCGGTGACCGGCGTGGTCCGGTAGTCGACGACCGCCGCCGCCCCGAGACGTCGCACGAGGTCGGCGTTGCCGGCGCTGGTGACGGCCGTGACGCGGGCGCCCAGGTGGCGGGCGACCTGGACGGCGCTCGTGCCGACCGCGCCCGAGGCCCCGTTGACGAGGACGCTCTCGCCGGCCTGAACCTGGCCGAGGTCGCGCAGGAAGTGCAGGGCGGTCGTGCCGCCGAAGAGGACCGCCGCGGCGTCGACGTCGCTGACGCCCTCGGGCACGTGGGCGACGGCCTTCGTGCGCACCCGAACGTGCTCGGCGTGGGTGCCCATGCGGAAGCCGGACATCCCGGCGACCCGGTCGCCGGGCGAGAACCCGTCGACGTCGGCCCCGGTCTTCTCGACGACGCCGGCGAACGAGTTGCCGAGCACCTGGATGCGGGGGCCGCGGATCCCCATCGCCAGCCGTGCCGGCACGGTGAAGCCGGGTGGGAACGTGCCCGAGCGGAGGCGGGCGTCCCCGGCGGTGACCGCAGCGGCCTCGACGCGCACGAGGATCTCGTCCGCGCGCGGCTCGGGGAACGGGCGCCGGGTGACGACGGCGTGCGTGGGTGGTCCGTACCTGTCGACGACGACGGCTCTCATGGGATCCCCTTACGTGTGTAAGCCTGTGGTGGAAGAGTAGCCTTACGGGTGTAAGTGGACAAGAGGTGCCGCGTGGAGACTTCGACGCGGGGCCGGGAGGGGGAGGACCACCGATGCGGGAGCCGTTGAGCGTGGCCCGGATCGTCGGGGCGGCCGTCGAGGTGGCCGATCGCGACGGGCTCGCGGCGGTGAGCATGCGCAGCGTCGCGCGCGAGCTGGGGGTGGAGGCGATGTCGCTCTACCACCACGTCGCGGGCAAGGACGCGCTGCTCGACGCCCTCGCCGACCGCGTGTACGAGCAGGTCGAGCTGCCTGAGGCGGCATCCGGCTGGCGCGAGGGGACGGAGGCGCGGGCGCACTCGCTGCGCTCCGTCCTCGCAGCGCATCCGTGGGCGCTCGGCATGGTCGACACGCGCACGACCCCCGGGCCGGCGGTGCTGCGCTACTACGACGCGACCGTCGGGCACCTGCGGGGTGCCGGCCTGTCCGCCGTCCTCGCGAGCCGTGCCTTCTCGGCGGTCGACGCCTACGTGTTCGGGTTCGTGCTCACCGAGCAGAACCTGCCGTTCGACGCGGCCTCGGGCGCGGGGGAGTTCGCCGTCGGGATGGAGCCGGCACTGGCCGAGTACCCGCACCTCGGCGCTCTCGTGCGGGACCTCATCGCTGGTGGGTACCAGTTCTCGGACGAGTTCGAGCACGGCCTCGCGCTCGTGCTCGACTCGGTGGCCGCCCGGGTGGCGGCGGGGGAGTAGGGCGCGCGGTGGGGCGCCCGCCGGCCCCCGGCGCGTGGCCGGCCGGTACGAGGCGGCTCCCGTCCGGGCGACGTCGGCCGGGGACGGCACGCGCACCCGGTCACGAGTCGAACGTGTGCTCCGGCCCGGGGAAGCTGCGGTCCTTGACGGCGGCGACGTACTCGCCGGTGGCGCGGCCGAGGGCCTCGCCGAGCTCGGCGAAGCGGCGGGCGAAGCTCGGCGACCAGTCGGACATGCCGGCCATGTCGATCCACACGAGGACCTGCCCGTCCGTCCCGGAGCCGGCGCCGATGCCGATCGTCGGCACGCCGACCGCCTGCGTCACCTGCTCCGCCACCGGGCCGGGCACCATCTCGAGCACGACGGCGACGGCGCCGGCCTCCTCGAGCGCGCGGACGTCCGCCACGAGGCGCTCGGCCGCGCCCTCGCCGCGGCCCTGGATCCGCTTGCCGCCGAGCAGGTGCTCGGACTGGGGCGTGAAGCCGACGTGTCCCACCACGGGGATCCCCGCCTCGGTGAGCAGCCGCACGTGCCCCGCCCGGTGCGCGCCGCCCTCGAGCTTGACCGCGTGCGCCTCGCCCTCCTTCATCAGCCGGACGCCGGTGGCGAGCGCCTGCTCGGGGTTGGCCTCGTAGCTGCCGAACGGCATGTCGGCCACGACGAGCACCCGGCTGACCGACCGCGCGACGGCGCGAGTGGCGACGACCATCTCGTCGACCGTCACGGGCAGCGTGGTCGGGTGCCCGAGCATGTTGTCGCCGATCGAGTCGCCGACCAGCAGGAGGTCGACCCCGGCGGCGTCGAGGACGCGGGCGGTCATCGAGTCGTAGGCGGTGAGCATCGTGATCGGCTCGCCGCGCTCCTTCATCTGACCCAGGTGGTGGACGCGGACCCGCTTGGGGCGGCTCGGGGTGTCGGTCATCGCTCGTCTCCTTGTCGCTCGTCCTGCTCGCGCCACCGGGAGGTCACGGGGAGGCGCCGGTCGCGGCCGAACGCCAGCGCCGTCACCTTCGGCCCCAGCGGGTACTGCCGCCGCTTCCACTCGGCCCGGTCGACGAGCCCGAGGACCCGGTCGACGACCTCGGGCGCGTGGCCGGCGGCCAGGAGGTCGGCCCGGCCGAGGTTGCGCTCGACGTAGTCCTCGATGACGGGGTCGAGCTGGTCGTAGGGCGGCAGCGAGTCCGAGTCCTGCTGGCCCGGCCGCAGCTCCGCCGAGGGCGGCTTCTCGATCGAGCTCCAGGGGATCGGCACGGACTCGCCCCGGGCGGTCGCCAGCTCGTTCCGCCACCGGGCGAGCTCCCAGACCTTCGTCTTGGGCACGTCCTTGATCGGGGCGAAGCCGCCGACGGCGTCGCCGTAGATCGTCGAGTAGCCCACCGCGAGCTCGGACTTGTTCCCGGTGGCGAGCACGAGGTGGCCCTCCATGTTGGACAGCCCCATGAGGATCACACCGCGCACGCGCGCCTGGAGGTTCTCCTCGGCCACGCCGGTCAGCTCGACGTTCGCGAGGAACGCCTCGACCATCGGCGCGATCGGCCGGACCCGGTAGTCGAGGCCGATCGCCTCGGCCGAGGCGGCGGCGTCGTCCTTCGAGTGCGCCGAGGAGTAGCTCGACGGCATCGAGACGCCGACGACGTTGCCGCCGCCGAGCGCGTCCGCCGCCATCGCCGCCACGAGCGCGGAGTCGATCCCGCCCGACAGGCCGAGCACCACGGAGCCGAACCGGTTCTTCCGGGCGTAGTCACGCAGGCCGACGACGCAGGCGGTGTACATCTGCTCGACGTCGGAGGGCGCGTCCGGGACCGCGTCCTGCTCGGGGACGACGACGCCGGGCGCGTGCCTCGCCGCGTCGCCAGGTGCGTCCGTGCCCGTCGCCGCTTCCGAGTCCCCGGCCGGGTCGACCGGGTCGGCGAGGACGAGCGGGAGCACCGCACGACCGAACGCCCCGGCGCGCGCCACGACCGATCCCGCGGAGTCGACGACGAACGACTGCCCGTCGAAGACGAGGTCGTCCTGCGCGCCGGCGAGGTTGGCGTACACGAGCGGGCAACCGAGCCGGCCGGCCACGTCTCCCGCGAGCCGTTCCCTGACTGCACCCTTGCCGAACTCGTACGGCGACCCGTTGAGCACGAGGAGGGCATCGAGGCCGGCGCCGGCGTACGCGGCCGCCGCTCCGCCCTCGACCCAGATGTCCTCGCAGATCGCGATCCCCAGCCGGCGCCCGTCGACCTCGAACGTCAGCGCCTCGGCGCCGGGCTCGAAGATGCGGATCTCGTCGAACACGCCGTAGGTCGGCAGATGCCGCTTGACGTAGGTGTCCGTGACCGCGCCGCCGGTGACGACCGCCGCGCAGTTGGTCGGCCGGCCGTGCGCGGACGTGCCGAGGGTCCCGAGCACGACGACGACGTCGCCGAGCCCGTCGGACGCGAGATCGGCCGCGAGCGTCTCGAGCGTCTCCGCGGTCGCGGCCCGGAACGAGGACCGCAGCGCGAGGTCCTCGACCGGGTATCCGGGCAGCACCATCTCGGGCAGGAGCACGACCCGGGCGCCCCCGCGTGCGGCCTCCGCCACCGCGTCGCGGATCATCGTCGAGTTCTCGAGCAGGTCTCCGGCGCAGGGATTCACCTGGGCGATCGCGATCGACAGCGGCATACCTGTCAGGGTAGTCGCGCTCCGTAGGTGACAATGTGGGGGCACTGATCCGAGCGGGAGGAGGCGGGATGGACCGCCAGCAGGAGTTCGTGCTGCGCACGGTCGAGGAACGCGACATCCGGTTCATCCGGCTGTGGTTCACCGACGTCCTCGGGACGCTGAAGTCCGTCGCCATCGCCCCCGCCGAGCTCGAGAGCGCCTTCGAGGAAGGCATCGGGTTCGACGGCTCCGCGATCGAGGGGCTGACCCGCGTGTTCGAGTCGGACATGCTCGTGCGCCCCGACCCCACGACCTTCCAGGTCCTGCCGTGGCGCAGCGAGCACCACGGCGTGGCGCGGATGTTCTGCGACGTGCTGACCCCGGGCGGCGAGCCCGCCCGCTCAGACCCGCGCAACGTCCTGGCCCGTGCCGTCGAGCACGCCGCGCAGGCCGGCTTCACGCCGTACGTGCACCCCGAGATCGAGTTCTACCTCTTCCACGAGATCAGCGACCCCAGGCAGCCGCTCGTCCCGGCGGACCGCGCCGGCTACTTCGACCACGTGGCCCGCGGCTCGAGCCACGACTTCCGGCGCGAGGCCATCACCACGCTCGAGGAGATGGGCATCCCGGTCGAGTTCTCCCACCACGAGGGCGGACCCGGCCAGAACGAGATCGACCTCCGGTTCGCGGACGCCCTGTCGATGGCCGACAACGTCATGACCTTCCGGACGGTCGTCAAGGAGGTCGCCATGCGGCAGGGCCTGACCGCGACCTTCATGCCCAAGCCGATGCCCGGGCACCCCGGGTCCGGGATGCACACCCACTTCTCCCTGTTCGAGGGCGACTCCAACGCGTTCCACGACCCGTCCGGCGAGTACCAGCTCTCCACGACGGGCCGGCGCTTCATCGCCGGGGTCCTCACGCACGCCCGGGAGTTCGCGGCGATCACCAACCAGTACGTCAACTCCTACAAGCGCCTGTGGGGCGGCGGCGAGGCCCCGAGCTACGTCAGCTGGGGTCACAACAACCGCTCCGCGCTCGTGCGCATCCCGGGCTACAAGCCGGGGAAGTCGCAGTCGAGCCGGGTGGAGTTCCGGGCGCTCGACGCCGCGGCCAACCCCTACCTGGCCTTCGCGATCATCCTGCGCGCCGGCCTCAAGGGCATCGAGGAGGGCTACGACCTGCCCGACCCCGCGGACACCGACGTCTCGACGCTCACCCGCGGCGAGCGGCGCGCCCTCGGCATCGTCTCGCTCCCGGCCTCGCTGGCCGACGCGATCGACGCCATGGAGAGCTCCGAGCTGGTGGCGGAGACCCTGGGTGAGGAGACCTTCGACTTCGTCGTGCGCAACAAGCACGAGGAGTGGGAGGCCTACCGCGACCAGGTCACCGACTTCGAGCTCGCCCAGTTCATCCCCTCGCACTGACGATGTCCCGCGGGCGGGTCGTCTCCCGGACCAGTCGGCTCCGGCGCGCCGGGGTCCACGAGCCCCGGCGCGCCGAGCAGCTCCTCGACGACCCGGCGCTCGCCCCGTACCTGGCCTCCGACGAGGTGGTGGACCGGCTGCTCGGCCACCTCGCGCGCGCCGGGAACCCCGACCACGCCCTGCTCACCCTCGTCCGCCTCGCCGAGAGCGCGCGAGAGGGCGGGGACGACGACGCCCTGCGCACCGCGTTCGAGCGCGACGACGTGGCGCTGCGGCGCTTGGTCGCCGTCGTCGGGGCCTCCCGTCCCCTCGGCGACTCCCTCGTCGCCCGCCCCGGCGACGTCGCCCATCTCCTCGACCGCCACGGCGAGGTCCCGGTGCTCCACCTCGCGCCGGCCGACGAGCGCTCGAAGGCCCTCGAGGCGGTCGGCGCCGACCCCGCCGACGCGAACCCCGTGGCCACGGTGACCGGTGAGGACGGCGTCGCCGCGCTGCGCCGGACCTACCGCCGCCGCCTGCTCGAGATCGTCGCCGCCGACCTCACGTGCGACCGGGACGGCATGGACTCCCTCGAGGTGTTCCCGCTGGTCGCCGCCTCGATCGCCGACATCGTCGCCGGCGCGCTCGACGCGGCCCTCGCCGTGGCCCGCGCGGACCTGCCCGACCACGGCGCCGGCGTGCGCCTCGCGGTCCTCGGCATGGGCAAGACGGGCGGCCGGGAGATCAACTACATCTCCGACGTCGACGTGGTCTACGTGGCCGAGCCGGAGGTCGATGCCGACGGTGCGCCGGTGCGCGACGAGGACGACACGATCGCGGTGGCGACCCGCCTCGCGGGAACCCTCGCGGACGCGGTCGGCGGCGTCGGGCCCGAACCCGCCCTCTGGCCGCTCGACGCCAACCTGCGGCCCGAGGGCCAGGACGGCCCGCTCGTGCGCACGCTCGCGAGCCACGTCAGCTACTACGAGAGCTGGGCCAAGGGCTGGGAGTTCCAGGCCCTGCTCAAGGCCCGCCCCGTCGCCGGGGACCTCGCGCTCGGCGAGGAGTACTGCACAGCCCTCGCCCCCTTCGTCTGGAGCGCCGCCTCGCGCGAGAACTTCGTCGAGGAGACCCAGAAGTTGCGCCGCCGGGTCGAGGCGCACGTCCCCGCGAAGCACGCCGACCGGCAGCTCAAGCTCGGCAAGGGCGGACTGCGTGACGTCGAGTTCACCGTCCAGCTCCTCCAGCTCGTGCACGGTCGGACCGACGAGACGCTGCGTTCGCGCACCACCCTCGAGGCCCTCGCCGCCCTCGCCGAGGGCGGGTACGTCGCGCGGACCGACGCCGCCGCGCTCGACCACCACTACCGGTTCCTCCGCGTGCTCGAGCACCGGATGCAGCTGTGGCGCCTCCACCGCATCCAGGTGGTGCCGAGCTCGGACGGCGACCTCGAGATCCTCGGCCGCGCGTTCGGCGCCGAGGAGATCACGAGCGGCGGTGCCCTGGAGAAGGCCTGGCGCACGGTCCGACGCGACGTGCGGCGGCTGCACGAGGAGATCTACTACCGCCCCCTGCTCCCCGCGACAGCGCGGCTCTCGCCCGCCGAGGCCTCCCTCGCACCCGAGGCCGCCGAGGCACGGATGGAGATCATCGGGTTCGCCGACCCCAAGGGGTCGCTGCGGCACATCGCCGCGCTGACGGAGGGCGTCTCCCGGCGTGCGACGATCCAGCGCCAGCTGCTGCCGGTGATGATCGGGTGGTTCGCCCACGCGCCCATGCCGGACGTCGGGCTGCTCGCCTTCCGCCGGCTCTCGGAGGAGATCGGCACCACCCACTGGTACCTCGCGCTCCTGCGCGACTCCTCCGCGGCGGCGGAGGCGCTGGCGACGGTGCTCGCCACGTCCCGCTACGTCGGCGACCTCCTCCTCCAGCTGCCCGAGGCGGTCAAGTGGCTGGACGGCGACGGGGGCCTGGCGCCGCGCCGCCGCGAGGACCTCGAGCGCGAGGTCGACGCGATGCTCAGCCGCCGCGACGACCCGGCCGACGCCGTCGGGCAGGCCCGCTACCTGCGCCGCCGCGAGACCACCCGCGCGGCGATGGCCCACGTCCTCGAGCGGGCGCCCCGCTCGCGTCGCAAGGAGCTCGCCGACGTCGCGGACCTCGCGCTCGAGGCGGCGGTGCGCGTCGCCTCCCGGGCGGCGACCGAGCGGGCGGGGCTCGCCGAACCGCCCGGCGAGATGCTCGTCGTCGCCATGGGCCGGCTCGGCGGACGCGAGGTCGGCTACTCCTCGGACGCCGACGTCCTGTTCGTCCACGAACCGGCGGACGGCGCCGCCGAGAAGGTCGCCGCCGACTGGGCGCTCGACGTCGCGACCTCGGTCCAGGAGATGCTCGGCGCCACGAGCGACGAGCCGGCGCTGCCGGTCGACGCCGACCTGCGCCCCGAGGGTCGTTCCGGCCCGCTCGTCCGCACCCTCGCCTCCTACGCGGAGTACTACGAGCGGTGGATCGACGTCTGGGAACGGCAGGCGCTCCTGCGTGCCCGGCCGGCCGCCGGCTCACGGGAGCTGGGTGAGCGGTTCACGGCCCTCGTCGACCCGGTGCGCTACGTGCCCGGCGGCATCGGCGCCGCCGCGGAGCGGGAGATCCGCCGGGTCAAGGGTCGGGTCGAGCAGGAGCGGATGCCGCGCGGGGTCCCGCCCAACCGTCATCTCAAGCTGGGGCCGGGCGCGCTCGCGGACGTCGAGTGGACCGTCCAGCTGTGGCAGCTCCGGCACGCCGGGGACGTCCCCGCGCTGCGGGTGACCTCCACCGAGGAGGCGCTCGCCGCGCTGGAGGACGAGGGGCTGATCGACGCGGCCGACGCGAGCACGCTCCTGCACGCCTGGACGCTGGCGGGGCAGATCCGGGACGCCGTCGTCCAGGTCGGCGGGCGGACGAGCGGGCCGAAGATCGACGTCCTCCCGCACGGGGTGGAGCGACTCGAGACGGTGGCCCGCATGCTCGGGTACGCCGCCGGGCACCGCCAGGACCTCGAGGAGGACTACCTGCGTGCCGCGCGCCGCTCGCGCGCCGTCGTCGAGCGGCTCTTCTGGGAGGAGGACCGGCGCCGGGGCCGCTGATCAGGAGTCGCTGATCAGGAGTCGAACGCCAGGTCGACGAGCCACACGACGACCGCGACGGCGATCGCGGCGAGGACGAGCGTGGCGACGAACCGCCAGCGGCTCGGCGGCCGGTCGCCCGTCCGTCGGCCCTGCGGGGTGTCGTGGTCGGTCATGGCGTGACGCTAGCAGCGCGCCCGCCGGGTGACTGGGACAATGGACGGCATGCGGCTCATTCTCGTCCGGCACGGCCAGACCGATTCCAACGTCATCCACGCCCTCGACACGGAGGCTCCGGGTGCGGACCTCACCGAGCTCGGGCGCCGGCAGGCCGAGGCGCTCGTCGCGGAGCTCGGCGAGGAGGACATCGAGTCGATGTGGGTCTCGAACCTCGTGCGCACGCACCAGACGGCGGCGCCGCTCGCCGGTGCGCTCGGGCTCACGCCGATCGAGCGCGAGGGGCTGCGGGAGATCCGGGCCGGCGACCTCGAGATGGCCAACGGCGACGCCGAGGTGCGCACCTACCTCGAGGGGATCATGGCCTGGACCGTCGACCCCGACTCCCGGATGCCCGGCGCCGAGACCGGGCGCGAGGTCAAGGAGCGCTACGACGCCGTCGTCGCGGAGATCGTCGCGACCGGGCAGGAGACGGCGATGATCGTCTCCCACGGGGCGGTCATCGTCTCCTGGGCGGCGAGCACGGTCGAGGTCCCGCGCGAGTTCCTCGGGCGCTCGATCTCGAACACCGGCGTCGTCATCATCGAGGGCGACCCCACGGACGGGTGGCAGCTCGTGCGGTGGGAGTCCCGCGCCCTGGGCGGGCCGTCAGTCTCTGACGTCGAGCACGACGGCCCCGCCGGCTACCCGGACGAGCGCCACCCCGACTCGCTCGGGGTGGCCGGCCGGGCGGCCGAGGGCTGAGCGCGACCTACCAGCGGTAGCTCGTGCCGCTCGGTACGGGGCAGTCCGACTCCCTGCCCCGGGCAGCGCGACGACGGCGGGACCCGGATGGGCCCCGCCGTCGTCGGGCATGGTGCGCGGGGACGGCCTACGGGACGAGGATGCCCCGCCCGACCAGCCGGCCGCCGTCGAGGTCGTCGATCGCCGTGGCGAAGTCGGCGAGGTCGTAGACCGAGGTGTGCAGCGAGATCCTGCCCTGCGCCGTGAGCACCATCAGCTGGTCGAGGTCCTCGTAGGTGCCGACGAGGTTGCCGATGATGTTGATCTCGCGGGAGATGATGCTGATCGTGTCGAGCTGGACGGTGCCGCCGTAGCCGATGACGTAGTAGTCGCCCTGGTTGCGGATGAGGTTCGGGCCGAGCAGCTCCATCCCCTGCTCCGCGACGAAGTCGAGGACGACGTGCGCGCCGCCCCCGGTGATGTCGTGGACCTGGCGGACCACGGCGTCCGTGTCGCCGGTGGAGACCACGGTGTGGTGGGCCCCGAGGCCCTTCGCGAGCTCGAGCGCCTGCTCGGAGCGGTCGACGACCGTGATCTCGGCCGGCGTGAGCGCGAGGAGGGACTGGATGCCGATGTGGCCGAGCCCGCCCGAGCCCACGACGACGACGTGCGTCCCGGGGTGCAGGCGCGGCGCCGCCTTCCGCGCGGCGTGATAGGCGGTGAGGCCGGCGTCCGCCAGCGCCGCGATGTCCTTCGGCTGGAGCGAGGGGTCGAGCTTCACGACCGCCCGGGCGTTGGTCAGCATGTACTCGGCCATGCCGCCCTCGGCGTTGAGGCCGGGGAAGGAGGCGTTCTGGCAGTGGCTGTCGTTGCCGATGCGGCACTCGGGGCACAGCCCGCAGGTGACGAGGGGGTGCATGATGACGGTGTCACCGACGGCGACGTTGGTGACCGCCGAGCCGACGGCGTGGACCCAGCCCGAGTTCTCGTGGCCGAGGATGTAGGGCAGCGTGGGGTTCTGGATCGGGTCCCACTGGCCCTCGATGATGTGCAGGTCGGTACGGCAGAGGCCGGCGGCCCCCACCTTGACGACGACGTCCCAGGGCCCGGTGATCTCGGGCTCCGGGACGTCGTCGAGCGTAGGCATCTGGTTGTAGGCGTGGATCCGGACGGCCTTCATGGGTCGCGCACCTTTCGTCGACGGTGACGGGGAAGCGGGTCCGCTCACCGTAGGCCGACGTGACGAGGTGCACAAGCAGGCCGGCGCCGCCCGAGCGGCCTACAGGTCGTAGTACATCTCGAACTCGTGGGGGTGCGGGCGCAGGCGGATCGGGTCGATCTCGTGGGTGCGCTTGTAGTCGATCCACGTCTCGATGAGGCCGGGCGTGAAGACGTCGCCCTCGGTGAGGTAGTCGTTGTCGGCCTCCAGCGCGCGCAGGGCCTCGGACAGCGACTCCGGGACCTGCTCGATCTGCTCGTGCTCCTCGGGCGGGAGCTCGTAGAGGTCCTTGTCGATCGGCTCGGGCGGTTCGATCCGGTTCTTCACGCCGTCGATGCCGGCCATGAGCATGGCCGAGAACGCGAGGTAGGGGTTCGAGCTCGGGTCCGGGACGCGGAACTCGACGCGCTTGGCCTTGGCGGACGACCCGGTGACCGGGATGCGGATGCACGCCGACCGGTTGCGGGCCGAGTAGACGAGGTTGACGGGCGCCTCGTAGCCGGGGACGAGCCGGTGGTAGGAGTTGAGCGTCGGGTTCGTGAACGCGAGCAGCGACGGCGCGTGGTGCAGCAGGCCGCCGATGTACCAGCGGGCCATGTCGGAGAGGCCGCCGTAGCCCTGCTCGTCGTAGAACAGCGGCTCGCCGTCCTTCCACAGGGACTGGTGGCAGTGCATGCCCGAGCCGTTGTCGCCGAACAGCGGCTTCGGCATGAACGTGGCCGAGCGTCCGTGCTCCCAGGCCACGTTCTTGACGATGTACTTGAACTTCATGACGTCGTCGGCGGCGGCGCGCAGGGAGTCGAAGCGGTAGTTGATCTCCTGCTGGCCGGCGGTGCCGACCTCGTGGTGGGCGCGCTCGACCTTGAGGCCCACCTCGGCCATCACGCGCACCATCTCGTCGCGCAGGTCGGCGAAGTGGTCGTTGGGGGAGACCGGGAAGTAGCCGCCCTTGAAGCGGGTCTTGTAGCCGAGGTTGCCGCCCTCCTCCACGCGCCCGGTGTTCCAGGCCGCCTCCTCGGAGTCGATGTGGTAGAAGCTCGACTGGGCCGAGGTCTGGAACCGCACGTCGTCGAAGAGGTAGAACTCCGCCTCGGCGCCGAAGAAGGCGGTGTCGGCGATGCCGGTCGAGCGGAGATAGGCCTCGGCCTTCGAGGCGACGGTGCGCGGGTCGCGGTCGTAGGCCTGTGAGGTGAAGGGGTCGACGATCGCGAAGTTGAGCACGAGCGTCTTCTGCGCGCGGAACGGGTCGATGAAGGCCGACCCGATGTCCGGCACGAGCTTCATGTCGGACTCGTGGATCGCGGTGAACCCGCGGATCGAGGAGCCGTCGAACATGAGGCCGTCGGTGAAGGCGTCCTCGTCGAACGTCTCGACCGGGATGTTGAAGTGCTGCATCACCCCTGGCAGGTCGCAGAACCTGACGTCGACGAACTTGACGTCCTCGTTGCGGGTGTAGGCGATCGCCTCTTCGGGGGATGAGAACATCCGTGTCTCCTCGTTCGCGTGCACCGCCGGGGGCGGCTGGACATGTCTGACGCTAGACCCGAGGAGTTTCCCTGCAGTCTCCCGAGTGTGTCCGCCATGTTACGGGGCGATCGGTCGCCGCTCGGGACCGCCCGTAGGATGAGGAGATGCCCGACGTCGACCCCACCTCCGCGCGCCCCGTGCGCGGCGCGAGGGGTGGCGCCCCGCGTGGCGGGAGCCGTGGCGGGCCCCGCGGAGGCGTGCGGCGCGAGCAGCTCGCCCCCTTCGGTCGGCGGGTCGGTGCCCTCGTTGTGGACTGGGCGATCGCGATGGCGATCTCCTACGGCTTCTTCGGCGGCGACGCCATGGCGATCCTCGGCGTCTTCGCCGCGCAGCGGGTGCTGGTCGGTGGTCTGACGGGATCCTCCATCGGTCACCGGCTGCTCGGCCTGCGGATCGTCCACGCGAGCAGGGGCCGCGTGCCGTTCCTCTCCGTCCTCGTGCGCACCGTGCTGCTGTGCCTCGTGCTGCCGCCGCTGTGGCGGACCGTCGCGGGCGTGCCGCTGCACGACGACCTGGCGCGCAGCTGGCTCGTGCGGGGGTAGGGCCTCGTCGAGGTCGGGCCCGGACGGAGCCGACTGCCCTCGAGGTCAGGTGTGGTCGCCGTCCGGGCTGGGCGTCCGTGCCGCCGTCAGGTGCTCGCCGTTCGCCGGCAGGCCGTCGACAGGCTCCGCTGCGTCCCCGAGCGAGATCCCGGCGAACGCCATGGGGACGCCGGCCGCGGTCCACAGGGAGCGCCGGTCCATCAGCTGCGCGTGGACGTGGGGCTCGGAGCTGTTCCCGGAGTTGCCGCACCGGCCGATGACGTCGCCAGCGGACACGACGTCCCCTCGCCGGACGGTGGCCGACCCGCGCTGCAGGTGGGTGACGAGGGCGAAGGTCCCGTCGGCGGTCCGGATCGTCACGTGGTTCCCGACGATCCAGCCCGGCCCGCCGAGCTCGCGCACCATCCCCTCGATCGTCAGGTAGGCCAGCCCCCACCCGTTCGAGCGCGCCCGGTGGTCCCGGCGCCAGCTGGATGAGTCGACGACGACGCCGCTCACCATCGCGTGCACCGTTTCGCCGAACGCGGGATAGTCCTCGTTCCGGCGGAACGCCCCGGCGGTGCCGAACGCCGGACGCTCGGCGTCGTCGGGCTCCGCCACGAGGTCGATCGCGTGGCTCTGGCCATACGCGCGCGTCCCGTGGCTCGGCACCGTCGACGCCGGGCTGTTGAGCGCCAGCCAACGCCCGACGACGGGGGAGCGGACGGTCCTTTCCTCGTGCTGCGGATGCCGGCCCCTGGTCGCCAGGACGACGACGAGCCACAACGCGATCGCGACGAGCCCCGCGCGTGCGAGCCACAGGAGAGGCACGTCCTGCGGGCCGTCGGGAAGGATCCGGCGCAGCAGCGTGGCTCCGCCGGCCAGGAGGGCGCCGCCGAGGAAGAGTGGGAGTCGGAGCCGGTACACGGTCTCGCGGAGCGCGGTCATCGCTCGGCCCCCAGGACGACGGCGAGCAGCGGGACGACCCGGGCGGCCGGGACCTCGTAGCGCCCGCGGCCGGACTGCCGCAACCAGCCGGCGGCGAGGAGCTGGCGCAGGTGGTGGTGGAGCTGACCGGTCGTGCCCAGGCCGTCGGCCTCGGCGAGCTCGGCCGTGGAACCGGTGCCGCCGAGGACGAGACGGAGCAGCTCGAGGCGCACCGGGTGCCCGAGCGCGCCGAGCGTGGCGGCGCGGTCCGACCAGTCGCACTCGAGGATCCCGGCGGTCGCGCCGGCCTGCTGCCACTCCACCGGTCGGTCGCCGGGGAGCGTGAGGGAGCCGACGAGCATGACGGCGCCGTCGGCGGTGGTCGGATCGTCGTCGAGCCGGTCGCGCAGTCCAGTCAGGGCCCAGAACGCATCGCCATCGGCCCCGCTCCCGCCGGTGCCCCGGCGGTCGGGTGGCGGCCCGGCCTCCTCGAGCGCGGCGACGCGATCCTCGAGTGCGGAGACGGCGGCGCGCAGGTCGTCGGTGTCGGTCATGGCGACGAGAGTACGGACAAACGTAGAAACGTACAACCTGATGTCGTAGCGCCTCCGGGGGTGGCGTGCGCGGGGGTGCGGGAGGGGCGCCGGATGAGAAGCGGTCGTGGGCGAGGGAGCCCTCGCGTGCGAGACGGGCCTCTGCGTGCGTGACGGGCCTCCGCGTGCGGGACAGGGTCCCGACATGGCGATGGCCCCGTCGTGTCGACGGGGCCATCGGTCGTGCGTTCGTGGGTGGTCGGGGCTCAGCGGCCGCGCATCCCCTTGCGGTCGGGGCGCGCCTTGTTCGGGTCGATGCCCTTGGGCACGGACTGGCGGATGCCGCCGAGCGCCTTGAGCCGCTTGGTCACCGCGGCGATCTCGGCCGAGGTCAGCTTCGCGCCCCCCAGCTTCTTGATCGTCGGGACCAGGTTCGGCAGCGGGACCTGCCCCTCGTCGCGACCGGCCTGGACGAGGTGGACCTGGGCGCCGGGGGCGACCCGGGCGACCTTCTTGCGCTCGTCCTCGAGCATGCGCGTCACGCGGTGGGCCGGCCCCTCGGAGACGAGCACGATGCCCGGCTTCCCGATCGCGCGGAACACGAGGTCCTGGTGCTTGGGGTTGAACGCCACCGGCTCGTCCTCGACGTACCAGCCGCGTCCGAGCTGCCCGAGCGCCGCGGAGGCGGCGCCCAGCTGACCCTCGACGCGCGCGTAGGCGGCGACACGGGTGAGGCGGCCGAGCACGATGAGGACGGCGATGATCCCGAGCAGGACGCCGATGATCCCGAGGTAGACGGGGTGGTTGATCGCGAACCCGATGCCGATCGCGATGCCGAGCACGGCGACGAACACGCCGGCCAGGATCAGCGGGGTCGCCGGGCGGTGCTCGGCGGTGATCTTGTAGGCCTCGGCGAAGCTGTGGTACCACCGCTTCTTCTTGGGCTTCGGGGTCTTCTCTGCGCCGTCGTCGGCGGTCTTCGGGGTGCGGGCCATGATGCGGCCAGGGTACCGGGCCCGGCGTCAGTCCTGATCGTCCCGTTCCGTGGCGGAGACCATCTTCAGCAGGAGCGTGCGCAGCGCCGCGGTCTCGCCGGCGTCGAGCGCCCGCTCCCCGGCGGTCGCCTCGCGCAACCGGGGCACGACGTCGGTCATGGTCGCGCGGCCGTGCTCCGTCAGCTCGACCAGTCGGCGCCGCCCGTCCGTGGCGTCCGTGCTGCGTCGGACGTGCCCCTGTCTCTCGAGCGCGACGATGTGCCGCGAGAGCGTCTGCTCGGTGATGCCGATGAGGGCCGCGATCTGCCGCTGGCTGCGCGGCCACGGCAGGAGTGTCGCGAGGATCGGCATCGTCGCGTGCGAGAGACCGTGGCCGACGAGACGCGCATCGAGCTCGCGCTCGGCGCGCCGGGCGACGGCGGACACGAGGCGGCCCGTCGGCCAGCGGCTCGGGTCCTCGCCCACCCCGGGTCCCTGGCCGCTGCTCCCCAGCAGGCCGCCCGGATCGTCGTCGATGTGCACCGCTCGATGGTGCCAGAACCTGCCGGTCCGGATTGCGTGGCGGCCCGTCCGGGTGCATGCTTGCGGCATTGCTCAGCATACGAAGTATGTGCCGGTGGTCCGGCGGACGGGAGACGACATGGCAGGCCGCGGCAGCACCCGCGCACGCACGGGTCCGTGGCGGGGGCTCGTCGTCCTGGCCCTCGTCGTCGCGTGGGTGGCGATCGGTGGGATCGGCGGCCAGTACATGGGGCGGCTCAGCGAGGTCCAGGAGAACGACTCGGCGATGTTCCTCCCGACCTCGGCGGAGTCCGTGCGGGCGGCGGAGGCCGTCGAGGACTTCACCGACACGTCCACCCTCCCGGTGCTCCTCGTCGTCCGGTCGGCGGACGGTGGCCCGATGGACGAGGAGGACCTCGCCGCCGCCGACGAGCTCGCCGCGTCGGCCGGCGCCGCCACCCTCAGCGACGGCCGCGCCGTCGAGGAGGTCCTCACGGCACCGCCCGTCGTCGTCCCGTCCGAGGACGGCGAGGCGGCCATGGTGGTCCTCGGCATCGACACGGCCCTCACGGCCGAGCCCCTGCCCGACGGCGAGAACCTCGTCGGCTCCGTCGTCACCGAGGTGCGCGGCGCCGTCGCGGACGGCCTCGAGACCGCCGGGCTCGAGGGCTGGGTGACCGGCCCGGGCGGGTTCGCCGCCGACCTGTCCTCGGCGTTCGGGTCCGTCGACGCCGTCCTGCTGCTCACCGCCCTCGTCGTCGTGCTCGTCATCCTCCTCCTCGTCTACCGCTCGCCGATCCTGCCGTTCGCCGTGCTGCTCACGGCGGTGTTCGCCCTCGCGCTGGCCGGCCTGGTCGTCTACCACCTGGCGGACGCGGGCGTGGTCCAGCTCAACGGACAGACGCAGGGCATCATGTCGATCCTCGTCATCGGCGCGGCGACCGACTACTGCCTCCTGCTCGTCGCCCGGCACCGCGAGGAGCTTGTCCGGCACGAGGACCCGTTCGCCGCGATGCGCGTCGCCTGGCGGGCGTCGCTGCCACCGATCGCGGCATCGGCGGGCACCGTCGCGCTCGGGCTGCTGTGCCTGTTGCTCTCGGACCTCGGGTCGAACGCCTCGCTCGGTCCCGTCGCCGCCGTCGGCATCGCCGCCGCCTTCGTCGCGGCGCTCACCCTGCTCCCGGCCCTGCTCCTCGTCGGCGGGCGGCGCTCCCGTGTCGTGTTCTGGCCGCGCATGCCGCGGGCCGCGACCGCGGGGGACGGTCGCACGGACGGGGCAGACCGCGCCGGGGGAGGGGCCCACGCCCTCACCTCGACGGCCCCGGAGGACTCCCGCGGGGGCTGGGGCAGGATCGCCCGGCTCGTCGGCCGGCGCGACCGGCGCACGTGGATCGTCACGTCCCTCGCGCTGCTGGTGGCCGCCGCGTTCGTCGTCACCCTCGACGCCGACGGCACGAGCGACTCCGAGGTCTTCCTCGCGCAGTCCGACGCCGTCGACGGCGAGGAGGTGCTCGCCGAGCACTTCCCGGCCGGCGCCGTCCAGCCCCTCGACGTCGTCGCCGACGCCGACGTGGCCGACGAGATCGTCGCGGCCGCCGAGGGCACGGACGGGGTCGCCGGCGCGTCGGTCGTGACGGAGGGCGCGGCCCAGGGAGGCGGACCTGCCGGCGGTGGGCCTCCCGGCGGTGCGCCCGCCGAGGGCGGGGAGCCGCTCGAGGTCGACGGGCGCGTGCACGTCCAGGTCACCACCGAGGCGTCGGCCGACTCCGAGGAGGCGGTGTCCACCGTCGGCGCGCTGCGCACCGCCGTCCACGACGTCGACCCGGACGCCCTCGTCGGGGGCGCCGCGGCCGAGACCCTCGACACCCGGACGACGGCCGAGCGCGACCTGCGGGTGATCATCCCCGCGGTGCTGCTCGTCATCCTGCTCACGCTGGTCGTGCTGCTGCGGTCCGTCCTCGCGCCGGTCCTGCTGCTCGCCGCCAACGTGCTGAGCTTCGCGGCGGCGATGGGGATCGTGGCGGTGATCTTCAACCACGTCCTCGACCTGCCCGGGGCGGACCCGACCGTGCCGCTGTTCGGGTTCGTCTTCCTCGTCGCGCTGGGGATCGACTACACGATCTTCCTCATGACGCGCGCCCGCGAGGAGTCGCTGCACCTGGGCACCCGGCGGGGCGTGCGCCGCGCCCTGTCCGTCACGGGCGGCGTCATCACCTCCGCCGGCGTCGTCCTCGCCGCCACGTTCGCCGCGCTCGGGGTGGTCCCGCTGCTGTTCCTCCTCCAGCTCGCGATCATCGTGGCGCTCGGCGTGCTCATCGACACGCTCGTCGTCCGCACCCTGCTCGTCCCGGCACTCGTGCACGACATCGGAAGGGGCGTCTGGTGGCCCCGGCAGGCGCGCTTCCCGCACGACGACGAGGACCGAGGTGAGGCCTCGCCCGCCCTCGATGCCGCACCTGTGGAGAACTCCACGGCGGGGTGAGCGCACCTGGTTCGCTCGATGCATGGGGCAGGGACCGGGTGAGGCGAGGCGACGACCGCGTGACGAGCGGCAGGCGGCGGGCGAGGTGGGCCGGGTGCCCGGGTACCGCATCTCTCGGTCGCTGGGGGGCGGGTCTGGGCGGGTGTTCAGCGCGACGTCGGACGAGCGCGGGTCGCCCGTCATCGTCTCGGTCGTCGACCTGCCCGACGGGCGGGCCGGCGACGCGCTGCGCCGGCGTCTGACGGGTCTGCGGACACGGCCGCACCCGCACCTGCCGCGGGTGGTCGACGTCGTCGTCATGCCGGAGGGACGCGCGGCGCTCGTGACAGAGGTGGTGCCCGGGGCGTCGCTCGCGTCCGTGCGCGTGGCGCGCGGGTCGCTGTCGGTCCCCGAGGTCGCGGGCGTGCTGACGGACATCGGGTCGGCCCTCGCCCACCTCGCGGCCGAGGGGATCGTGCACGGTGACGTCTCGCCGGCGAACGTGATCGTCGACACGGCCGGCGCGGTCGTCCTCGTCGACCTCGTGGGGGACGTGCGGCTCGAGGAGGGCACGCCCGGGCACGTCGCGCCCGAGCGGCTGGCCGGGGGACCGGCGTCGACGGCGGCGGACGTGTACGCGCTCGGCATGCTCGTCCGCGGACTCGCCCCGGGGGACGCCGAGGTCGAGGCACTGACCGCTCAGGCGTGCGACGACGACCCCGGCCGGCGGCCCACGGCCAGGGCGCTGGCGGCGCGGGCCGCCGAGCTCGGCGGCCGCAGCGGGGTGCGGCTGCCTGCCGGAGCGGATCTCGCGGGCGCCCTGCTGCGGGAGGGCGCGTTGCGCGAGGCGACGGCGCACGCGCTGACGGGCAGGACGCGGGCCAGGGGCCGGCGCGCACGGCGACCTGACGGACCGGCGGGGGAGCGGCGGGGTGCGGCGCGGGGCCCAGGGAGGTCGGCCGGGTCGTCCCGCGACCGCGTCGCGGTGGCCGGACGGCGCGGTGACACGGGAGGAGTCGATCGGAGGGGTGTGCGATCGGTCGTCGCTCGCGTCGGTGTGCTCGCCGCCGCGGCCGTCGTCCTCGCCGTGGGCGGGTACGTGACGACCGAGGCGCTCCTCGCTCCGGACGGGAACGGGGGCGCGGTCGTGGAGGCTGATGCCGTCGCGGAGGCGAGTGCGGTGGGGGAGTCGGACGCGTCTGGGGAGTCGGAGTCCGTCGCGGGGGCGGACGTGGCGCCGGCGGCCCCGCTCGCAGGGGCCGGCCCCACCGAGCCGGCCCCGGACGCCGCCGAGAGCGACGACTCGAGCCCGGGGATCACGGATGCCACCGGCGTCGTGACCGCCGTCGTCGAGACCCGGGAGGCGGCGCTCCTCGCCGGCGACCCCGCAGCGCTGGCCGGTGCCACCGTGGAGGCGTCGCCCGCCCGGGCGGCCGACGCCGACCTGTCCGGTGCCCTCGCGACCACGACGATCGATGACCTGTCGACGTCCGTGACCTCGGTCGAGGTGCTCGAGGGCTCCGTCGCCGACGGGCGGTTCGTCGCCCGGGTGAACCTGCACCAGGAGGAGTGGCGGGCGCGGGACGGCACGGGGGAGAGCGTCTACCCCGCCACCGAGGCGTGCGGGGTCCTCGAGCTCGAACGGGTCGGGGACGGGTGGGCCGTCGCCGACTCCGCAGCGTGCGAGAGTGCTGCCGACCAGGGCGGATAGCCTGCCCGGGTGACCCGCCGAGGACTGACGCCACCCAGGCCCGGCAGCGTCGTCGCCGTCCTCGCGCTCGCCGGGATGACGGCCTCGTTCATGCAGACCCTCCTCATCCCGATCCAGTCCGAGCTGCCCGAGCTCCTTGACGCCTCGCGGGACACGACGGCGTGGGCGGTGACGATCACGCTGCTCGTCTCCGCGGTCTGCACGCCGATCTCGGGGCGTCTCGGCGACATGTACGGCAAGCGCCGCGTCGCCCTCGTCCTCATGGGGGTGCTCGCCGCCGGGTCCGTGGTGGCCGCGATCTCGACCGCGGCGGGCCCGCTCATCGTCGGGCGCGGGCTGCAGGGCGTCGGGATGGGCGTCATCCCGCTCGGGATCTCCGTCCTGCGCGACGTCATGCACCCGGACCGCATGGGCGGCGCCATCGCCCTGGTCAGCGCCACCCTGGGGGTCGGCGGTGCGCTCGGCCTGCCGGTCAGCGCCTTCGTCACCGAGAGGGCCGACTGGCACGTCCTGTTCTGGGTGGCGGCGGCGCTCGCGCTCGTCGTCCTCGTCCTCATGGCCCGGTACGTCCCGCCCAGCACGCTGCGCAGCGGTGGGCGGATCGACCTCGTCGGCGTGATCGGGCTCGCCGCCGGCCTCACCGGCGTGCTCCTCGCGATCTCCCGCGGCGGCGACTGGGGCTGGACCTCGTCGAGCACCCTCGGGCTCGGGCTCGGCGGCGTCGTCGTCCTGCTGGCGTGGGGGGCGTTCGAGCTGCGCGTGCGCGACCCGCTCGTCGACCTGCGCGTGACCGCCCGCGGCCCGGTGCTGATGACCAACCTCGCGTCGGTGGCGATGGGGTTCGCCCTGTTCGCCGCCAACATCGTCTTCCCGCAGCTGCTCGAGCTTCCGGCCGAGGCGGGCGGCCTCGGCATGGGCCTCGTCCCCGCGAGCCTCGTCGTCATGCCCTCGGGCCTCGCGATGCTCGCCATGTCCCCCGTGGCGGGCCGCCTCCTCGGGCAGTGGGGCCCGAAGCCCCTGCTCGTCACGGGCGCCCTCGTCATCGCCGCGGGCTACGCGGTGGCGGTGATCGTGCCGCTCGAGGCCTGGGTCGTCCTCGTCATCAACATCCTCGTGGGGCTCGGCATCGGGCTCGGCTTCGCCGCCATGCCCACCCTCGTCATGCGCGCCGTCCCGGCCTCGGAGACCGGTGCCGCCAACGGCTTCAACACCCTCATGCGGGGGCTCGGGACCACGTCGGCGGCCGCGGCGGTCGCGGCCGTGCTCTCGCTGTCCACGGTCGACGTCGGCGGTGTCCAGCTCCCCACCGCGGACGGATTCCGCACCGCGCTCCTGCTCGGGCTCGGGGCCGCGGTCGTCGCCGCCGTCCTCGCGTCGCTCATCCCGCCGGCTCGCGCACACCCGGGGGAGCACACCTCGCTGCCGACCGGCGACCGGCCGGGCAACCGCTGATCGCGGAGGCGGTGACCCGTCGTCGGTGCGGCGTCTCGCGACGGCGTGGCCCTCGACCGGTGCACGGGCGGCCGGCGACCGACGAGACCACGTGGTGCAGGGACGGACCTCGGTTGCTCAGGCACTCAGGAGCGCCCCGTGGGTCAGCGCCCCGCGGCTCAGCGACCCACGAGCGCCCGCGCGGCCGAGGCCACATCCGGGTGCGCGAACGCGAACCCGTCACCGAGCAGGGCGGCCGGACGCATCCGCTGCGAGGCGAGGACGTCCCCGGCGAACTCGCCGAGGACCGCGCGCAGGGCGAGACCCGGCGCCGGGACGACGGACGGCCGGTGCAGCTCGCCCGCGAGGGCGGCGACGACCTCGCGCTGACGCGCCTCGCCCGGTGCGGCGAGGTTGACGGGCCCGGTCAGGTCGGAGTCGGCGAGGTGGAGCTGCGCGCCCACGTGGTCATCCGCGGTGATCCAGGACCACCACTGGCGTCCGCTGCCGAGCGGGCCGCCGAGACCGGCGCGCAGGAGCGGCAGCATGCGGCCGAGCGCCCCGCCGCCGGTGGCGAGGACGATCCCGGTGCGCAGGTAGACGGTCGAGATCCCGGCATCGACCGCCGGGCGCGCCGCTGCCTCCCACGAGGCCGCCAGGTCGCTCGTGAAGCCCGCCCCGCGAGTGGAGTCCTCCGTGAGCACCTCCTCGCCGCGGTCGCCGTAGTAGCCCACGGCGCTGCCCTGGAGGTACCTGACGCCGGGGGAGACGCGGCCCTCGCGCACGCCGCGGGCGAGCGAGGTGGCCAGCAGCGCGGTCGAGGACGTGCGCGAGAGCAGCACCGTGGCCTTGTACGCATCGGTCCAGCGCCGGTCGCCGAGCCCCGCACCGGCGAGGTTGACCACGAGGTCCGCGCCGTCGAGCGCGGCCGGGTCGAGGATCCCACCCGCGGGGTCCCACACGGCGTCGTCGGCGCCGGGCGACCCTGAGCCGGGGCGGAGCAGCCGGCGCACCCGCCACCCGCGGGAGTGGAGCGCCTCGACGAGGGAGCTCCCGATGAGCCCGGACGAGCCCGCGACGACGGCGAGCCGTCCGTCGCCGTCGTGCTCGCCCGTCGGCCGCGTGGTCATCTCAGCCCAGCCGGGCCAGCAGCGAGGACGCTTCCTGGCGGGAGCTGCCCTCCTCGGTGAGGTGGTGCAGCTGCTCGGGGATCTCCTCGCCGCGGCTCGTCATCGCCTGTGCCCACAGGCGTCCGGCGCGGTAGCTCGAGCGGACCAGCGGGCCGGCCATGACGCCGAGGTAGCCGAGCTCGGTCGCGATGTCGGAGAGCTCGACGAACTCCTGCGGCTTGACCCAGCGGTCGACCGGGTGGTGGCGCAACGAGGGCCGCATGTACTGGTTGATCGTGATGAGGTCGGTGCCGGCCTCGCGGATGAGACCGAGCGCCTCGACGACCTCGTCGAACGTCTCGCCCATGCCGAGCATGATGTTCGACTTCGTGACGAAGCCGTCGTCGCGGGCGGCGCGCAGGACCGAGAGTGAACGGTCGTAGCGGAACCCGGGCCGGATGCGCCGAAAGATCCGGGGCACGGTCTCGACGTTGTGCGCGAGCACCTCGGGCCGCGAGGAGAACACCTCGGCGAGCTGGTCCGGGTCCGCGTCGAAGTCGGGGATGAGCAGCTCGACACCGGTGCCCGGGTTGAGCCGGTGGATCTGCCGGACGGTCTCGGCGTAGAGCCAGGCGCCGCCGTCGTCGAGGTCGTCCCGGGCCACGCCGGTGATCGTCGAGTACTTCAGGCCCATGCGCCGTACCGAGCTCGCCACCTTGAGCGGCTCCGCGCGGTCGAACAGGGCGGGCTTTCCGGTGTCGATCTGACAGAAGTCGCAGCGCCGCGTGCACTGGGCCCCGCCGATGAGGAACGTCGCCTCGCGGTCCTCCCAGCACTCGTAGATGTTGGGGCAGCCGGCCTCCTCGCACACGGTGTTGAGGCCCTGGCCGTGGACGAGGTCCTTGAGCTCGTTGTACTCCGGGCCCATCGTCGCGCGGGTCTTGATCCACTCCGGCTTCTGGCCGATCGGGGTCTCGGCGTTGCGCTTCTCGACCCGCAGCATCTTGCGCTCGCCCGGCGCAGGCCGCCGAGCGGGGTCCGGCTGCGACTCCGGTGCGTCGACCTTCGCGTCGGCGTGCCCGCCGCAGCCGCACGACGCGCCGCCCCCGCACCCGCAGGAGCCCCCGGTGGCGGCGAGAGAGGTGAGCCCGAGGTCGACCGATACGTACGGGTCGGCCGACCGCGCAAGACCGTTCGCCGGCGCGGCCGTGACGGCGTCGGCCGCGACGTCCGGCAGGGCGTGGACGGCCGTCATCGGGAGCAGGTGCCGCACGAGGGCGCGCTCGACGACGTCGGCGACCTCGCCGAGGGTGAACGGGCGGCCGAGCGACCGCTCGAGCGAGGTGACGTCGGCGTCGGGGATCCCGCAGGGAACGATCCGGTCGTACGCGCCGAGGTCGGGGGAGACGTTGAGGGCGATGCCGTGCATCGTCGTCGCGCGCGCGACGCGGACGCCGATCGCACAGATCTTCGCGTCGGGCGCCCCACTGGTACCCGGGACCCAGACGCCGGTGCGCCCGGGGACCCGCACGGTCGTCAGCCCGAGCTCGGAGCACGCGTCGATCACCGCGTCCTCGAGGGCACGCACGTAGGCGACGACGTCGACCGGCTCGGCCAGCCGCACGATCGGGTACACGACGAGCTGGCCCGGACCGTGCCAGGTGATGCGCCCGCCGCGGTCGACGTCGACCACCGGGGTGCCGTCCGTCGGCCGGTCGGAGCGCGCGGTGCGCCGGCCGGCCGTGTAGACGGGGTCGTGCTCGAGGAGGAGGAGCGTGTCGCTCCGCGTGCCGTCGGCGACCTCCGTGTGGACCTCCCGCTGCAGGTCCCAGGCCTGCCGGTAGTCCGTACGGGCGGTGCCGAGATCGAGCCTGCGCAGATCCATGCCCTCGACTCTAACCGCGCGGCGGTCGGTCGGTGCCACGGGGCCGACAGGTGGCCCCGCCGGGTGCGCGTGCGGGCGCCGGGCCCTGTCGGGGTACGACTCGACGGGCTGTCGAGCCCGACGGGTGCGCGGTCGAGGTTCGACGCGGACGGGCCCCGCGGTCACCCTCGGTGACTGCGGGGCCCGTCCGTGGTCCCTGAGGTCGGGTCAGAGGCCGAGGTCGCCCTCGAAGGAGCCCTCCTCGAGCCGCGCCTTCATCGTCTGGAGGAACCGCGCGGCGTCCGCACCGTCGATGAGCTGGTGGTCGTAGCTGATCGCCAGGTACATCATCGAGCGGATGGCGATCGCCTCGTTGCCGTCGGTGTCCTTGACCACGACCGGGCGGCGCGTGATCGTCCCGGTGCCGAGGATCGCAACGCCGGGCTGGTTGACGATCGGCGTGTCGAACAGCGCGCCGCCGGAGCCGGTGTTGGTGACCGTGAAGGTCGCACCGCTCACGTCGTCCGGGGTGACCTTGCCGGTGCGGGCCCGCTCGGCCTGCTCGGCGATCCGCTTGGCGATGCCGCCGAGCGTGAGGTCGCCGGCGTCCTTGACGACCGTGACCATGAGGCCCTTCTCGGTGTCGACCGCGATGCCGATGTTCTCGGCGTCGTGGTAGACGATGTTCTCGCCGTCGATCTCGGCGTTGAGCTTCGGGTGCGCCTTGAGCGCCTCCGTGGCCGACTTGACGAGGAACGGCAGGTACGTGAGCTTGACGCCCTCGTTGGCCTGGAAGGTCGACTTCGCGCGGGCCCGCAGGTCGGCGATGCGGGTGAGGTCCACCTCGACGACCGTGGTCAGCTGCGCGGTCGTCTGCATCGACTGCATCATCCGCTTGGCGATGACCTTGCGGGTGCGGGACATCTTCTCGGTCGTGCCGCGCAGGGTGGAGGCCGCCGGGACGGTCGTCGGCGCCTTGGCGGCCGGAGCGCCGGCCGCCGGAGCGGCCGCGGGGGCCGCCGACGCCTGGGCAGCGGCCTCGGCCGCGGCCTCGACGTCCTGCTTGCGGATCCGACCGCCGACGCCGGAGCCCGTCACCGTGGACAGGTCCACCCCGCGGTCGCGGGCGAGCTTGCGCACGAGGGGCGTGACGTAGGACGCGGCGCCCTCGGCGTCCGCGGGCGGGGCAGCCTGGGCCTGCGCCGGAGCAGCAGGTGCCTGCGCCGGGGACGCCGGAGCAGCAGGCTTCTCGGCGGCCGGAGCGGACGGAGCCGCCGGAGCGGGCGCCTCGGCCGGGGGAGCGGCCGGTGCGGGCTTCTCCTCGGCCTTCGGCTCCTCGGCCTTCGGCTCCTGGGTCTTCGGCTCCTCGGCCTGCGCCGGGGCCGGTGCGGCCTCCTCGGCGGGGGCCGCGGCCGACCCGCCGGCGTCGCCGCCGATGACGGCGAGCACGGCGCCGACGTCGACGGTCTCGTCCTCGTTCACCCGGATCTCGGTGAGCGTGCCCGCGAACGGGGAGGGCACCTCGGTATCGACCTTGTCGGTCGAGACCTCGAGGAGGGGCTCGTCCACGGCGACCTCGTCGCCGACGGCCTTGAGCCACTGCGTGACCGTGCCCTCGGTGACAGACTCGCCGAGCGCCGGCATGGTGACCTCCTGGCCGCCGCCACCACCGGTGGACGCGGTCGCCGGCGCCGCCTCCTGGGCGGGCTCCTCGGCCTGGGCGGGCTCCTCGGCCTGCGCCGGAGCCGCGTCCGCCGGCTCCTCGGACGACTCCTCGGCGGGAGCCTCCTCTGCGGGGGCCGCGTCCGCCGGCTCCTCGGACGACTCCTCGGCGGGAGCCTCCTCCTGCGCGGGAGCGTCGTCGGCGCCACCGCCGCCGGAGCCGTCGCCGATGACCACGAGGTCGGTACCGACCTCGACGGTCTCGTCCTCCTCGACGAGGATCTTCTCGATCGTTCCGGCGACCGGCGACGGGACCTCGGTGTCGACCTTGTCGGTGGAGACCTCGAGCAGGGGCTCGTCGACCTCGATGGTGTCGCCGACGGCCTTGAGCCACTGGGTGACGGTGCCCTCGGTGACGGACTCGCCCAGCGCGGGCATCTTCACGGATTCAGACATGGTGGGTGCTTTCTCCTAGGCGCGGGCTCAGTTGTGGGAGTGCAGGGGCTTGCCGGCGAGCGCGAGTGCCGCCTCTCCGACGGCCTCGTTCTGGGTCGGGTGCGCGTGGACGAGGGCGGCGACGTCCTCGGGGTAGGCCTCCCAGTTGACGATGAGCTGGCCCTCGCCGATCTGCTCACCGATGCGGGCGCCGACGCCGTGGAAGCCGACGATCGGCCCGTCCTTCTCACGGACGAGCTTGATGAAGCCGGTGGTGCCGAGGATGCCCGACTTCCCGTTGCCGGCAAGGTTGAAGTCGACGGTCTCGACGTTGTCCTTGCCGAACCGCTCCTCGGCCTGGGGCTGGGTGAGGCCCACGGAGGCGATCTCCGGGTCGCAGTAGGTGACGCGCGGGATGTTCGCCTCCTCGATGACGACCGGGTTGAGGCCGGCGATCTCCTCGGCCACGAAGATGCCCTGCTGGAAGCCCCGGTGCGCGAGCTGCAGGCCCGGCACGATGTCGCCGACCGCGTACACGCCCGGCACGCTGGTCGCCAGGCGCTCGTTCGTCAGGACGAACCCGCGGTCCATCGCGACACCCTGCTCCTCGTACCCGAGGTTCGCGGTGGCCGGGCCACGGCCGACGGCGACGAGCAGGTAGTCGGCGTCGATCGACTTGCCGTCCTCGGTGGTGACCGTGACGCCGGAGTCGCTCTGCGTGACGCCGGAGAAGCGGGCCTTGGTGTGGAAGGTGATCTTCCGCTTGCGGAAGGCCCGCTCGAGCGCCTTGGAGACGGCCGGGTCCTCGTTGGGGACGAGGTTGGGCAGGCCCTCGATGATCGTCACGTCCGCGCCGAACGACTTCCAGACCGACGCGAACTCGACGCCGATGACGCCGCCGCCGAGGACGACGACCGAGCTCGGCACGTGGTCGAGCTCGAGCGCCTGCTCGGAGGTGATGACCCGGCCGCCGATCTCGAGGCCGGGGATCGACTTCGAGTAGGACCCGGAAGCGAGGATCACGTTGCGACCGACGAGACGGCGACCGCCGACCTCGACGGTGTTGGGCGCCACGAGGGTGCCCCAGCCGGTGACGTACTCGATCGAGGCGGAGGACACGAGGCCCTGCAGCCCCTTGTACAGCTTGCCGACGACGCCGTCGCGGTAGCCGTTGACGGTGGGCATGTCGATGCCGTCGAGGGAGGCCTTGACCCCGAACGTCTCCGAGTGCGCGATCTCGTCGGCCACCTCGGCGGCGTGGAGGAGCGCCTTGGTGGGGATGCAGCCGCGGTGCAGGCAGGTCCCCCCGAGCTTGTCCGCCTCGACGAGCGCCACGCTCAGCCCGAGCTGCGCCCCACGCAGGGCCGCGGCGTAACCGCCGCTCCCCGCTCCGAGGATGACGATGTCGTACTCCTGGTCTGCCACGTGCCTCTCCTTGCCGCAGGCTCGGCGGTCCACCTCACGGGGCCGCCATGTCAACAGGTCCAACCGTAGCCGCCCGGGACGGCCCGTCCCGCCGATGGGCCGAGCGCCAGGGCGCTTCACGGTCGATCGTGTCACGGCGGGGGCTCCCGGCGCGCGCCGGGAGCCCCCGCCGCCCGGTCACGAGGCGGCGCGCGCCTCGAGGTAGCCGAGCATCGTGCGCACGCCGTACCCGGTGCCGCCGACCGGGGTGTAGCCGAACGGCTTCGCCGAGTTGTAGCTGGGCCCGGCGATGTCGATGTGCGCCCACGGGGCGTCCCCGACGAACTGCTGGAGGAAGACGCCCGCCGTCAGCATGCCGCCGGCGCGCTCGCCGGAGTTCTTGAGGTCGGCGACGGGGGACCTCAGCCCGTCGAGCAGCTCCGGCGGGAGCGGCATCGGCCAGGCGGCCTCCCCGGCGGCGTCCGCGGCGGCGACGACGTCGGCGCGCGCGTCGTCGGTGCCCATGATCCCGGCGGTGCGGTCGCCGAGGGCGACGACCTGGGCGCCGGTGAGCGTGGCGATGTCGAGCACCGCGTCCGGCTTCGCGGCGACGGCGTCGACGAGCGCGTCCGCGAGGACGAGCCGCCCCTCGGCGTCGGTGTTCGTCACCTCGACCGTCGTGCCGTCGCGCTGGGTGAGGACGTCGGACGGACGCTGCGCCGTGCCGCTGGGGAGGTTCTCCGCCAGCGGGAGGTAGCCGGTCACGGCGACGGGGAGACCCAGCTCGGCGGCGGCCAGCACGGTGTGCAGGACGGCGGCGGCACCGGCCATGTCGGACTTCATCGTCTCCATCGACTTCGGCGGCTTGAGCGACAGGCCGCCCGAGTCGAACGTGATGCCCTTGCCCACGAGGGCGTACCGCCCCTTCGCGCGCTTCGGCGCATAGCTGACGGTGACGAGGCGCGGCCCGCGGGTCGAGCCCTTCCCGACGCCGACGAGGCCCCCGTAGCCGCCCGCCTCGAGCGCGGCGACGTCGAGGACGTCGACGGTCACCTTGGTCTTCCGCGCCAGCTCCTTCGCCCGGTCGGCGAACGACTCGGGGTAGAGCTCGCCGGGGGAGGCGTTGACGAGGTCGCGGGTGGCGTTGACGTGGCCGGCGACGATCCGTGCGCGGTCGGCGGCGGCGTCGATCTCCTTGCCCTTGACGGTCGCGAGGGTGAGGCGCTCGACGGGCGTCTCGGGCTCGGAACGGTAGGTGCCGGCGGAGAACGCGCCGAGCAGGGCGCCCTCGGCGACGGCCCCGGCGTCCGCGGCGTCCCGCGCCGGCAGGGCGAGGACGGCGTGCCCGACGCCGGACAGCGAGCGCGTGGCGGCGCCGGCCGCGCGGCGCAGCGCCTCGGCGTCGACCTCCTCGACCGGTCCGACCCCGGTGAGGACGACGGCGGGTGCCTTCCAGGACTCCGGGGCGGCGACGCGCACGACCTGATCGGGCTTCCCCGTCACGCCGAGGGCCGCGAGGCGGTCGGTGAGCGCCCCGTGGTGCCTGCCGAGCGCGTCGCTCCCGACGAGCGCGGGCCCGTGGCCGGTGGTGCCGACCCCGACGACGACGACGTCGGCCGTGATCGTGGTCGCTGACTTCGTGCTGGTCTCAAGTGTGGTCACCGCTCCAGGGTAGGACGACCGTGCGACGCCCCGGGCGGCCCGCCTAGGCTGCGCCCGTGCCCCTGCCCGACCCGTACCCCGCGATCTACCGCCGCCTGCTCACGCGCGTCGACCCCGAGGAGGCCCACGTCGCCGCGCTGCGGGCCATCGCCGCGGCCGGCAGGGTCGAGCCCGTGCGGCGCCTGCTCAAGGCGACGGTCGGGCGGGCCCCCGCGGTCCCTCTCGCGCCCGCGCCCCACGGCCCGTTCGCCCGTCAGGTGCCGTCCGTCGTCGGTCTGGCCGCAGGGATGGACAAGGACGGGCGCGCGATCCTCGGTCTCGACGCCCTCGGTTTCGGTTTCGTCGAGGTCGGGACCGTCACCGCGCACCCCCAGCCCGGCAACCCCCGCCCGCGCATGTGGCGCCATCCCGAGCTCCACGGCCTGCGCAACGCGATGGGCTTCAACAACGCCGGCGCCGACGTGCTCGCGCAGCGGCTGCGCGAGCTGCGCTCGACCCGACAGGGTCGCGGCGTCGTCGTCGGGGTCAACATCGGCAAGTCCCGGGTCACCCCGGTCGAGGACTCCGTGGCCGACCACGAGCACTCTGCCCGCGTGCTCGCGCGGTGGGCGGACTACCTGGTCGTCAACGTCTCCTCGCCCAACACGCCGGGCCTGCGGGCGCTCCAGCACGTCGACGCGCTGCGCCCCATCCTCACCGCGGTCCAGCGGGCCGCCGACGACGCGGCGGACCGTCGCGTGCCGCTCCTGGTGAAGATCGCGCCCGACCTCGCGCCCGCCGACGTCGACGCGGTCGCCGACCTCGCGCTCGACCTCGACCTGGCGGGCGTCTCGGCGACGAACACGACCATCGACCACGACCTCGGCGCCGGAGGACTGTCCGGCGCCCCGCTCACCCTGCGCTCCCGGGAGATCGTCGCGCGGCTGCGCGGGCGGCTCGGGCCGGACCGGGTGATCATCGGTGTCGGCGGCATCGGCTCCGTCGACGACGCCCGGGCGATGCTGGGTGCCGGCGCCGACCTCGTGCAGATCTACTCGTCGTTCGTCGAGCAGGGCCCGTTCCTGCCGGGCAGGCTCGCGCGCCAGGCATGACCGGCGTCCTCGACGCCTTCGGAACGATCGGCGTCCTCATCGGCGCGGGCGCGCTGCTCGCCCACCTGGGGATCGTCGACCTCGGGGTGCAGCGCGCGCTGAGCACCGTGGTGTTCTGGCTCGCGGTCCCGGCCCTGCTCGTCGGGGTCGTCGGCGCGGCCGACCTGGGCGACATCGTCTCCGGCGCCGCCCTCGCCCAGCTCCTGGCGGTCGTCGTCGCCTCCCTCCTGGTCGCCGTTCCGGCGCGCCTGATCCTCCGGCGCGACCTGGTGAGCACGACGGTCGCCGCGTCGCTCGTCGGGTTCGTCAACGCCATCAACCTCGGGCTGCCGCTCGCGATCTTCGCGCTCGACGACCCCACCGTCGTGGTCCCGATGGTGCTGATCCAGCTCGTCCTCGTCCAGCCGCTGATGATCACGGTGCTCGAGGTCTCGCGGGCCCGGCGCGGCGGGGCGGGGGAGTCCCGCGAGCAGGGGCGGGGCGCGGACGCTGCGAAGGCTCGGGGCGCCGGGCCCGTCCGCGCCGCCCTGCAGACGCTGGCCAACCCGATGCTGCTCGGCACCGCCGTCGGTATCGTGCTCTCGGCGACGGGCTGGGAGCTGCCGACGACGATCGACACCCCGCTGTCGATGCTCGGGGACATGACGATCCCCGCGATCCTCGTCGCGTTCGGCATCTCGCTCCGGCTCGGCCCGCGGATCGGCGAGGGCGGCTGGGCCGAGGTCGCCTGGATCACCGTCGTCAAGCTCGTCCTCATGCCGGCCGTCGGGGTCGGGGTCGCCCTCGCGCTCGGGCTCGACCGGACAGCCACGCTCGGGGTCGCGGTCGTCTGCGCCCTCCCGGCCGCCCAGAACATCTTCGTCATCGCCGGCGAGTACGGCCGCGGCGAGCAGCTGGCCCGCGACGGCATCGTCGTCACCACGGTGCTCTCGTTCCCGGCGATCCTCGGTATCGCGGCGGTCCTGGGCTAGGGGCGCGAGGCCCCGCGGACCGCTACTGCTTCGGCCGCACCGGCTCCCCGCCGATGCGCACCTGCGGCTTGGGCTGGCGGAGGAAGCGGGGGTACATCGAGCGGATGAACGCGTACCAGACGGTGCCCTTCTGGTAGCGCGCGCCGTGCTCGGCGACCAGGCGGCGCTTCATGAGGAACACGGCAATGACCGACGTGACGATCGACAGGACGAGGAGCACGTACATCGACATGACGATGACGCCCTCGTAGCCCGGGAAGAACTGCCCGACGATCAGCATGCCGAGCATGATGACGAACGCCCCGGGCAGGAAGATCTGCGAGGGCAGGAACTTGGCGTCGATCCAGTCGCGCGCCGCACGCCGCGCGGGCCCGCGGTCGCGGGCGGGCAGGTAGCGTTCGTCGCCCGTCCGCATCGCCTCCTGCTGGAGGGCGAACGCCTTGTTGCGCTCCGCCTTCGCCCGCTGGCGCGCCGCCTTGCGGTCGTTGACGACCAGCGGCTGGCGGTTGCGGGCGGCGGCCTCGGCCTTCGTCGGCGTGGGGCGGCCCTTGCGCGGCGTGGTGCCGGCGGCCGGCCGCTCGTCCACGACCTCCGGGGCGGCGCCGTCGTCCTCGGGCGCTGCGGGGGACGCGTCTGTGCGGCGAATTCTCACCTCAGCAGGGTAGTCGACCCGTCCGGCGGCCCGGGAGGGTGGCGGCGTGGCTCCGGGCACACGGACCGCGCCGGTCGCGGGTGGCCGGTCGGGCGGGACGCGAGGACCGGAGGGACCGGCTCCCGAGGTCGTGGGGTGGGGCTGGGGGCGTCGGCGGGTGGACGCCGTGGGGAGCGGCCCGCGCCGCGTCGCCTAGCCTCGTGGCGTGACCATCGACGACCTCATCGCCCGTGCCGAGCAGGACTACCCCCGGGTCCTCGCCGAGCTCTCCGAGCTCGTGACCATCCCGTCCGTGTCGAACCCCGCGTTCGACCAGGCGGCCGTCCGCGTGAGCGCGGAGGCCGTCGCCGGGCTGCTGCGGGGCGCCGGGATGCAGGACGTCCGGATCGCGGAGGCCACCACCGACGACGGCGCCGTCTCCCGACCCGCTGTCCTCGGCCACAAGGCGGGCCCTCCCGGGGCGCCCACGGTGCTGCTCTACGCGCACCACGACGTCCAGCCCCCGGGCGAGTCCGCCGGCTGGTCCACGGACGACCCGTTCGTCCCCGAGCTGCGCGGCGACCGGCTCTACGGCCGGGGCGCGGCGGACGACAAGGCGGGGATCCTCGCGCACGTCGGCGCGCTGCGGATCCTCGGCGACGACCTGCCGGTCAACGTCACCGTGTTCGTCGAGGGCGAGGAGGAGATCGGGTCGCCGACGTTCCGCTCGTTCCTCACCCAGCACCGCGACGCGCTCGCCGCGGACGTCATCGTGGTCGCCGACTCCTCGAACTGGGACGTGGGCACGCCGGCGCTGACCACCTCCCTGCGGGGCGTCGTCCAGGTCGAGGTGGAGGTCCGGGTCGCCCACCACGCCGTCCACTCCGGCCTCTTCGGCGGCCCCTCGCTCGACGCCGTCACCTCCCTCGCCCGGCTCATCTCGACCTTGCACGACGAGGACGGGGAGGTCGCCGTCGACGGGCTGCACGTCTCCGACGCCGAGCTCGTCGACTACCCCGAGGAGAGTTTCCGGACGTCATCGGGGATGCTCGACGAGGTCCGGCTCGCCGGCTCCGGGCCGCTCGCGGCGCGCCTGTGGAACAAGCCCGCGATCGCCGTGATCGGCCTCGACGCCACGCCCGTCGCGACGTCGTCGAACACCCTCATCCCCGCGGCGCGTGCCGCGATCTCGCTCCGCGTGGCGCCCGGGCAGGACCCGGCGGAGGCCGCCCGCGCCCTCACCGACCACCTCGAGTCCCGCGCGTCGCTCGGCGCGCAGGTGACGACGACCGTCGTCGAGTCCGGCCCGGGCTTCGACGGCAGCGGTGGCGGCCCGGCCACCGAGGCGGCCGAGTGGGCCCTCGCCCACGCGTGGGGCCGGCGCCCCGTCCACCAGGGCATGGGCGGCTCGATCCCGTTCATCGCCGACCTCAAGGAGACGTTCCCGCACGCGCAGATCCTCGTCACCGGCGTCGAGGACCCGGACTCGCGGGCGCACTCCGAGGACGAGTCCCTGCACGTGGGCGAGCACGCCCGCGCGGTCCTCGCCGAGGCCCTGCTGCTCGCCCGGCTCGGCGGGACCCTGTAACCGTGCGGGTCCTGCTGGCCACCGACCGGGTCGGTGCTCTCCCGGCCCGCGAGGTCGCCGCCGCCCTCGCGCAGGGCTGGGGCGTCGAGCGGCCCGACGACGACGTCCGCGAGCTCCCGCTGTCCGACGGCTCGGCGGGCCTGCTCGACGTCCTGCCGACCGCCGGGCGCGAGGTCGTCGTGGTCCCCGGACCGCTCGGTGACGACATCCCCGCCGGGCTCGCCCGGACGGGTAGCACCTGGTGGATCGACGCCGACGACGTCCTCGGCGCCCGGCTCGTCGGCGGGCGCGTGGCGGAGTCGCTCGAGCGCGGCAGCAGCGCCGGGCTCGGGGTGCTGCTCCGGCACGCCGCCGCCGCGGGCGCGGGCCGGGTGGTCGTCGGCCTGGGACCGGCGGGCGTGCACGACGCCGGGTCCGGCCTCGTCCACGAGCTCGGCGTCCCCGGCCCCGACGAGGACGGCCACTGCACGATCGGCGGGCGCGGGCTCGACGCGGACGGGGCCGCGGGCGCGGGACCTGACTCGCCGACCGGTCCGGTGCCCGGCGACGCGTCGGCCATCGACGATCTCGCCGAACGGGTGCGCCGGGCGGCCGACCGGCTGGCGGGCCTCGACGTCGTGCTCGCTCTCGGCGTGGACGAGCCGCTCACGGGCCTGCACGGCACGGGGGCCCAGCTCGCCGAGCGGCACGGCCTGGACCCCGTGGCCGCCCAGGACCTCGACGGACGGACCGGCCGGGCCGCGGAGCAGATCCTGCGCGCGGCCGCCGACCTGCCGCGCCGGACCTCCCTCCCGCTCGCCGGACCGCCGGACGCCTCGGGTGCGGCGGCAGCGCACGCGGGCCACGCGCACGCCGCGCCCGCAGCCGACGCTCGCCTGACGACCCGCACCGACGGTGGCGGCGCCGGGGGAGGGGCGGGACTCGCCCTGCTGGCGCTCGGCGCCCGGGCGTTCGAGGGGGCGGACGTCGTCGCCGACGAGCTCGGTCTGGCCGACGCGCTCGACGAGCTGGAGGGCGTGGGACTGGTCGTCACGTCCGCCTCGGAGGTGGGCCCCGACGAGGCGCGCCGCTCGGTGCTCGCGACCGTCGGCCGGGCCGCGGCGGCCCGTGCGCTCCCCGTCGTCGCCGTGGGGCGCACCGTCTCGTCCTCGCGCCGAGAGCTCGCCCCGACGGGCGTCTCCGCCACCGCCGCGCTCGTGCCCGGCCGGCACCCGGACGAGGCGCCGGCGGCGGACGACCCGGTGGCCCTGCGCCGCGCGCTCGTCGACCGGGGCGCCCGGCTCGCCAGGACATGGTCCAGGCCCTGATTCTCTGACGTCGTCGGGTCGGCGTTGACGTGACGCATCCGCCTCTCCCGTTCCGGTGCACCGGAGACGTACCCTGTGAGCGCGGGAACAACGCGCGCCGAGCGGGCGTTGCACCCGGGACCGGCCCGGGCCGGAGACGAACTGCGAGGAAGGACGTCCCATGACGGACACGACGATCGACCAGGCGCACGGTGTCAACCTGAGCGACGGCGCCGCTGCCAAGGTCAAGAGCCTGCTCGACCAGGAGGGGCGCGACGACCTGCGCCTGCGCGTGGCGGTCCAGCCCGGCGGCTGCTCGGGCCTCATCTACCAGCTGCACTTCGACGAGCGCATGCTCGACGGCGACCTCGTGCGCGACTTCGACGGCGTCGAGGTGATCGTCGACCGCATGTCGGCCCCGTACCTCGACGGCGCGTCGATCGACTTCGCCGACAGCATCGAGCGCCAGGGCTTCACCATCGACAACCCGAACGCCGGCGGCTCCTGCGCCTGCGGCGACTCGTTCCACTGACCGGCCCCACGGCGCGCCGACGCACCCGTCGGCGCGCCGTTGTGCTGCCCGGACACCCCCAGACCCCGACCCAGACGGAGATCTTGTGCGCCGACCCATCCGACTCGTGACCGCCGCCCTGCTCGGCGCCTCCCTCGCCCTCGCCGGCTGCACCGGCTCGGACGAGGAGGAGAGCACCGACGGCTCCGAGCAGCCCAGCGACGGCGAGGCCGCCACGCCGGCCGGCGAGGACCTGCCGACCGTCAGCACCGAGGTCGGCGAGACCCCGGTCGTCGAGTTCCCCGGCAGCGGCGCGCCCGAGACCCTGCAGACCGAGGTCGTGGTCGAGGGCGACGGCGCCGAGGTCGGCGCGGACGACGTGGTTGTGGCCAACTACTCGGGTCAGATCTGGGACGGCGAGGTCTTCGACTCCTCGTTCGACCGCGGAGCGCCCACCGCCTTCTCCCTCAACCAGGTCATCCCGGGCTGGAAGGAGGGACTGACGGGCACCCACGTGGGCGACCGCGTGGTCATCTCCATCCCGCCGGAGGACGGCTACGGCGAGACCGGCCAGCCCGCGGCCGGGATCGGTCCGGAGGACACGCTGCTCTTCGTCGTCGACGTGGTCGACACGTTCGCGCCCGACGCGCAGGCGGAGGCCGACGCGACCCCGGTCGAGCCGGCCCCCGACCTGCCCGTCACCATCGAGGGGGACCTCGGCAGCGCCGCGACCATCGCGGTCGAGGAGGGCGCCGAGGAGCCCACCGAGATGACCACCCACGTCATCGCCGAGGGCTCGGGCGACCCGGTCCCGGAGACGCCGGGCAGCACGGTGGTCCTCCAGTACGCCGCCGCCTCGTGGGACGGCTCGACGACCGAGTCGACCTGGGAGCTCGGGTCGGTCATGGCTCAGCCCGTGGGCATGGGCAGCGTCGCCGACGCGCTGACGGGGGTCCCCGTCGGGTCCCGGGTCGTCGTCCTCGCCCCGGCGCTGGCCGAGCAGGGCGTCCCGTCGTCGGCCTTCGTCTTCGACGTCGTCGGCGCCGTCGAGGGCCCACCGGTCGAGGGCGGCGAGTCCCCGTCCGAGTCGGGCTCGGAGTCCGGCTCCGGCGCCGAGAGCCCGTCGGAGAGCGCCTCCTGACCCCATCCTCGGACCGACACCTCGGACGGCCCCCGGCAGCGCGCAGGACGCGCCGCCGGGGGCCGTCCCGTCGATACCCGGCCGACGCCGGGACGCCGCCCCACCGGGTGCAACACGCGGGATCCGATCGGGCGGGCGATGGCGACGCTGCGTCGTGACGGCGGGGTAAGGTGGCCCGGACGGGCCTACGTCCCGCTCCACCACGGCTGTGCGGCCGCTGCCCGGGGCGGACGGCCGGCCCAGCTGATCAAGACGTCGGGAAAGGTCCACCGTGCGGAGTACTCAGTCCCACAAGCGGCGAACGCCGCTCCTCGCCGCGGCCGTGACGGCGAGCCTGCTGCTCGCCGGCTGCGCGGGAGAGAACGGTCCCTCGGAGGAGGGGATGGGCCTCGACGTCGGCTTCCTGCCGTCGACGCGGGACATGACGGACAAGACCGACCAGCTCATCAGCTTCTGGAACGGGACCTGGCTCGCCGCCCTGGCGGTCGGCGCCGCCGTCTGGATCATGACGCTCGTGTGCATCGTCGTGTACCGCAAGCGGAAGAACGACGACCGCCTCCCGGTGCAGACCCGCTACCACGTGCCGCTCGAGATGATGTTCACGGTCGTCCCCGTGCTCCTCGTCGGCACGCTCTTCTACTTCTCGCAGTCCTCGACCGCGACGATGCAGGACACCTCCGCGGAGGAGGACCTGGTCATCGACATCTACGGCAAGCAGTGGAGCTGGGACTTCGTCTACACCACCGACGGCGTGTACTACTCCGGCGGCCGCATGGACCTCACCGGCGAGGAGGGCGTCGAGGAGACCCTCCCGACCCTGTACCTCCCGGTCGACCAGACGGTCGAGATCGTCGTGCACTCCCGCGACGTCAACCACGCGATCTGGATCCCGGCCTTCCTCTACAAGGTCGACATGATCCCGGGCCGGACGAACTCCTTCGAGCTCACTCCCACCCGCGAGGGCGTATACTCGGGCAAGTGCGCCGAGCTCTGCGGCGAGTTCCACAGCGAGATGCTGTTCAACGTCGCGGTCGTCCCGCAGGAGGAGTACGACGCGATGATGGAGGAGTACCGGGCGAACGGTTGGGTGGGCGATCTGCCCGCGGAGCTGGGGCGTGACTACGACCTGCCCCGCTACCCGGTCGAGAGCGCGAGCGAGGGCAACTGATGGCGACCACGATCGAGGAGTCGGCACACACGTCCGACGGCGGTGAGCTCGTCCCCGGGCTGCGACCGCGGAAGCAGTCGATGGGCAAGATCATCGTCGACTGGATCACCTCGACCGACCACAAGACGATCGGGTACATGTACCTGATCACCGCGTTCGTGTTCTTCGCGATCGGTGGTCTGCTCGCCCTGGTCATCCGGCTCGAGCTCTTCTCGCCCGGCCTCATGCTCCAGTCGGCGGAGCAGTACAACCAGTTCTTCACGATGCACGGCACGATCATGCTGTTCCTGTTCGCGACGCCGCTGTTCACGGCGTTCGGCAACATCATGGTCCCGTTGCAGATCGGCGCGGCGGACGTCGCGTTCCCCAAGCTCAACATGTTCGCCTACTGGCTCTACCTGTTCGGCGGCATCGTCGTCGTGGCCGGGTTCCTCACCCCGCAGGGCGCGGCGAGCTTCGGCTGGACCGCCTACACCCCGCTGTCGACCGAGGCGTTCTCGCCCGGACTGGGTGGTGACCTGTGGGTCGTCGGCCTCGCGATGACCGGTTTCGGCACGATCTTCGGGTCGGTCAACTTCATCGCCACGATCATCTGCTACCGCGCCCCGGGCATGACGATGATGCGCGTCCCGGTCTTCACGTGGACCACGCTCGTCACCTCGCTGCTCGTGCTCATGGCGTTCCCCGTGCTGGCGTCCGCGCTGTTCGGGCTCGGGTTCGACCGCGTGCTCGGCGGGCAGATCTTCAATCCGGAGGCCGGCGGGGCGCTGCTGTGGCAGCACCTGTTCTGGTTCTTCGGCCACCCCGAGGTCTACGTCATCGCGCTGCCGTTCTTCGGCATCATCTCCGAGGTCATCCCGGTCTTCTCCCGCAAGCCCGTGTTCGGCTACCAGACGCTCATCTACGCGACGATCGCCATCGCCGCCCTGTCGATGACCGTGTGGGCGCACCACATGTACACGACCGGCGGGGTGATGCTCGACTTCTTCTCGCTGATGACGATGCTCATCGCGGTCCCGACGGGCGTGAAGTTCGTCAACTGGATCGGCACGATGTGGCGCGGGAAGCTGACCTTCGAGACGCCGATGCTGTGGGCGCTCGGGTTCATGACCACCTTCGTCTTCGGCGGCGTCACCGGCGTCATCCTCGCGGCGCCCGCGCTGGACTTCATCCTTCACGACACGTACTTCGTGGTCGCGCACTTCCACTACACGGTGTTCGGCACGGTCGTGTTCTCGATGTACGCGGGCATCCACTTCTGGTTCCCCAAGTGGACCGGCAAGATGCTCAACGAGACGCTCGGCAAGATCACGTTCTGGCTGACGTTCATCGGCTTCCACACGACGTTCCTCTTCCAGCACTGGCTCGGTGCCCAGGGCATGCCGCGCCGCTACGCGGACTACATGGTCGAGGACGGGTACCAGCTCTACAACCAGATCTCGACGGTCGGCGCGTTCATCCTCGCCAGCTCGACGATCTTCTTCTTCATCAACGTCTACGTCACGATGCGCGGCCCGCGTACCGTGTTCGTCGACGACCCGTGGGGCTTCGGCAACTCGCTCGAGTGGGCCACGGCCTCCCCGGTCCCGCGGCACAACTTCACGTCGCTGCCCCGGATCCGTTCGGAGCGGCCGGCGTTCGACCTCCACCACCCGGAGGTCACCGCCATGGAGCACACGGCGCCCGACGAGTCGGTGCTCGCCGCGGCCGGCCACGGGCGACGATCGTCGACGAACGACCAGGAGGTCCAGCGATGACGGCGCAGCAGCCCGACGGGAGCAGCACGGACCCCATCGGTATCGAGGAGCAGCAGCGCGAGATCCGCCCCATGCGGGTCGAGATCGTCATGTTCACGGCGCTCACCGTCTTCTTCACGCTGTGCGGCGTCGCGTACGCGATCGTCGCGGACTTCGAGTCCGTCGGCACGGTCGGCTTCCTCCTGCTCGGCGGGATGAACGGCTTCGTCGCCGTCTACCTGTGGCTCACCGCGCGCACGACCGACGCGGCGACCCGCTGGGAGGACGACCCGTACGGCGAGATCGCCGACCGCGCCGGCGACATCGGCGACTTCGCCCCGCGGTCGTGGTGGCCGCTCGTGCTCGGCGTCGCAGCGACCTTCGGGTTCGTCGGCATCGCGGCCGGTTGGTGGCTCACCGGTATCGGTTTCGTCATCGCGATCGTCGGCGTCGCCGGCCAGATGTACGAGGCCAACCGCGGCATCCACGCGCACTGATCCATGGGCGCCACGGCGCCGCAGACGACAAACGCGCCCGGCCCTCCACGCAAGGAGGGGCCGGGCCCGTTCGTCGTACGGAAGGAGCGTCAGGCGACGACGAGGCCGCCGGCCGAGGCCTGGACCTTGGCGAGGCGCTCGGCCACGTTCTGCCAGTTCGCGATGTTCCAGAACGCCTTGACGTAGTCCGCCTTGACGTTGAGGTAGTCGAGGTAGAACGCGTGCTCCCACATGTCGAGCATGAGCAGCGGGAGCGTGCCGACGGGCACGTTGTTCTGCTGGTCGAAGAGCTGGAAGACGACGAGCTTGTTCGACACCGAGTCGAAGGCGAGCACGGCCCAGCCGGAGCCCTGGATCGACGTGGCGGCGGCGGTGAAGTGCGCCTGGAACTTGTCGAAGCTGCCGAACGAGTCCTTGATCGCCTCGGCGAGCTCGCCCTCGGGCTGGCCGCCGCCCTCCGGGGAGAGGTTCTTCCAGAAGATCGAGTGGTTGATGTGGCCGCCGAGGTTGAACGCGAGGTCCTTCTCGAGCTTCGGGGCCGCGGCCAGGTCACCGGACTCGCGGGCCTCGGCGAGCTTCTCGAGGGCGGTGTTGGCACCCGTCACGTAGGTGTTGTGGTGCTTGGAGTGGTGGAGCTCCATGATCTTGCCGCTGATGTGGGGCTCGAGCGCCGCGTAGTCGTAGGGGAGCTCGGGAAGCGTGTACGTCATGCATGTCCTCCATCGTCTCGCCGGCCGTGGCCGGGGGTGTCGTGCTCACGGGCTGCGGGCCCGCTCACCAGTTGCAACAGCACGTGCTCCCCATTGTTCCCGGTTCCGTGAGCCCGCGCACCTTCGTACCGGCGGGAGCGGGGAAGGCCCGCCCGGTCCGCGCTCCCGCCGCAGGATCGCGTCCGGGGCGAGGGCCCGCGTGCGTGGTTCGGCACGCGAACGGCCGGACGACGACGAACGGCGCCACCCGCGTGGGGTGACGCCGTTCGTCGTCGTGCCGGTGGTCGAGGTGCCGGTCAGTCCCGGATGAGACGCGCGCTCGAGAGCGAGGCGGGCGGCTCCTCGTGGTGCTCCTCGGCGGGGTCCGTGCCCTCGACGAGGCCGTGGCGGTGCGTCTCGGCCTCGGCGAGCTCGGCCGGCGTGACAGGCTCGACGCGGTCCTCGTAGAACCACCTCGAGAAGGCCCGGCGCAGCTTGCCGGGGCCGCGCTGGCCGGCCGGACGGTCGACGCCGTTCTCGTCGACCTCGGGCTCCTCGAGCACCGGGCGACCGGCCTCGTAGCCGACGAGCGTCCAGCGCTCGTGCTCGTCGAGGGGGCGGTGCCAGCTGTGCATCGAGCCGTCGGGCAGCTGGACGAGCCGGCCCGTGTTGTGGCCCTCGAGGACCAGTTCGCGGTCCCGGCGCTGCAGCGCGAGGCAGATGCGCTTGACGAGCGGGAAGAGGATGAACGGGAGCGCGAAGAAGGCGACCCGGAACGCCCACGTGATCTGGTTGATCGACAGGTCGAAGTGGGTGGCGATGATGTCGTTCGAGCCGGCCGCGAACAGCAGCCCGAACTCGGCGATGATGATGACGCCGACGGCCGTGCGCACGGGCACGTTGCGGGGGCGGTCGAGGACGTGGTGCTCGCGGCGGTCGCCGGTCACCCACTGCTCGATGAACGGCCACATGGCCAGGAGCCCGAAGAGGATGCCGGGGACGACGACGCCGGGCACGAGCACGTTGAACGGGATCGTGAACCCGCCGATGACGACCTCGGTCTGCCCGGGCATGAGACGGAGCGCGCCCTCGAGGAAGAGCATGTACCAGTCGGGCTGGGCGCCGGCGCCGACGGGGGAGGGGTCGTAGGGCCCGTAGTTCCACACGTTGTTGATCGACATCGTCGCGCCCATGAGCGCGAGGACACCGAAGACGACGAAGAAGAAGCCGCCCGCCTTGGCCATGTAGACCGGGAACAGCGGGAACCCGACGACGTTCTTCTCGGTCCGGCCGGGGCCGGGGTACTGCGTGTGCTTGTAGACCACGACGAGCATGAGGTGGACGGCGACGAGCGCGAGGATGAGCCCCGGGATGATGAGGATGTGCACCGTGAACAGCCGCGGGATGATGTCGGTGCCCGGGAACTCCCCGCCGAACAGCCCGTAGCTGGCGTAGCTACCGATGATCGGGATGCTCTTCGCCACGCCGTCGGCGATGCGCAGGCCGTTGCCCGAGAGGACGTCGTCCGGCAGGGAGTAGCCGGAGAAGCCGGCGAGCAGGCCGAGGATCATCAGGCCGAAGCCGACGAGCCAGTTGATCTCGCGCGGCTTGCGGAACGCACCGGTGAAGAAGATGCGGAACATGTGCGTGACGATCGACGCCATGAACAGCAGGGCGGCCCAGTGGTGGATCTGCCGCATGAGCAGACCGCCCTTGACCTCGAAGGACATGTAGACGGTCGAGCGGAACGCCTCGGACATCTCGACGCCCTGCATCGTCACCGGGAGGGCGTCCTCCGGGTAGACGGTGTGGCCCATCGAGGGGACGAAGAACATCGTGAGGAAGATGCCCGTGATGATGAGCGTGATGAAGCTGTAGAGCGCGATCTCGCCCAGCAGGAACGACCAGTGGTCGGGGAACAGCTTGCGGGCGAACTCCTTGACGAGCTTCGCTCCGCCGACACGCTCGTCGAGCATGACGCCGGCCTTGCCGGCCGCGGTCCGCGGCGCGGAGGCGGGCAGCGCGTTGGGGGTGGCGGTCGTGGTCACTTGAGACGCTCCCAGTAGCTCGCCCCGATGGGCTCGTCGAAGTCGGCGGTCGCGATGAGGTAGCCCTCGGTGTCGACGGCGATCGGCAGCTGCGGCAGCGGGCGCTTGGCCGGGCCGAAGACGACCTTCGCGCCGTCGGTCATGTCGAACGTCGACTGGTGGCACGGGCACAGCAGCTCGTGCGTCGTCTGCTCGTAGAGCGCGACGGGGCAACCCACGTGCGTGCAGATCTTCGAGTACGCGACGATGCCGTCGTAGCTCCAGTCCTGCCGCTCGGGTGCCTCGGTGATGATGCCGGGGTCCATCCGGACGAGGATGACGACGGCCTTGGCCTTCTCCTCGTAGTAGTGCTCCTCGGCGTCCATGCCCTGCGGGACGATGTGGAAGACCGAGCCGCGCGTGACCGCGGCGGCCTGCAGCGGGTCGCCCGTCGGGTCGATCGCGAGGCGGCGGCCCACGCGGCCGTCGGCCGTCTCGCCGAAGAAGCTCGGGTCGGCGTCCTCGGGCGTGTCGCCCCAGATCGTGTGGCGGAACTTGTCGACGTCCCAGTCCCGGCCGAGGTTGCCGACCAGGGGCACGACGAAGGGGAGCGGGGCGAGGGCGAGGGCGCCGGCGAGCGCGCCCTTGAGCAGCGGTCGGCGGGCGATGTTCGAGTCGTCCGCGCCGCGCTGGAGGATCTGCTGCGCCTCGGCCCGCTCGGCGGCGCCGGACGCGACGGAGTGGCGCTCCTCGATCTGCTCCTCGTCGTTCATCAGCGACTTCGCCCAGTGGACGGCCGCGATCCCGATGCCCAGCGCGCCGATCCCGAGGCCCAGGCCGAGGGAGAGGTTGGAGAGCCGGACGCTCATCATCTCGGCGTTGAGCGGCAGGACGACGTAGAGGACGATGCCGGCGACCGACGCGACGATCGAGATCGTCAGCAGGGCCACGACGATGGCCTCGGACCGCTTGGCGGCGGCCGGGTCCGAGTCGCCCAGGCGGTGCTTGTGCGGGGCCAGGCCGGGGTTCTCGAACCGCTCCTGGACCGCGACCGCGGAGTCGCTCTCGCGGCCGGTCGCCACCTCGCGGTGGTCGTCGTTGTGGGGGGTGGTGCTCACGAGGACTTCGCTCCGATCCAGACCGAGGCGGCGACGAGGACGCCCATGCCGACGATCCACACCCACACGCCCTCGTTGACGGGGCCGACTGAGCCGAGCGAGAGCCCGCCCACGGACACGTCACGCTGCGCGACGAGGTAGGCGATGACGTCCCGCTTGCCCTCGGGGGTGATGTTGGCGTCGTTGAACACCGGCATCGACTGTGGGCCGGTGAGCATGGCCTCGTAGATCTCGGTCGGGGTGGAGCCGTCGAGGGCGGGCGCGTACCGGCCCTCCGAGAGGGCGCCGCCGGCGCCGACCGCGTTGTGGCACATCGCGCAGTTGGTGCGGAAGAGCTCCATGCCGTTGGCGGCGTCACCCATCTCCGGGTCGACCTGCTCGGCGGTGGGCACCGACGGGCCGGGGCCGAGGGCCGCGACGAACGCGGCGACCTGGTTGATCTCCTCGGGCGTGAAGCTCGGGTTGCCGGCGGGGGCCTGCGGGCCGTTCATGCGCATCGGCATCCGGCCGGTGGCCATCTGGAAGTCGACGCTCGCCGCGCCGACGCCGACCAGCGACGGGCCGATGTCCGTGCCCGTGGCGTCGAGGCCGTGGCAGGTGGCGCAGTTGGCCTGGAACAGCCGCTCGCCGGTCTCGGCGTCCTCCGAGGAGCTCTCGGCGGACGTCGCGTCCGCGGTGCCCGCGTCGACGAGGGCGAGGACCCCGCCCGTCATCAGCAGTGCGAGCAGGAGCAGGATGACCGGTGCGTACCGGCTCCTCCTGCGGGCGGCGAGTGCCTTCACGATTCTCGACCTCTCGGTGGTGAGTGCGGTGGTGGGGGTCGTGGGATGTCGGGGCTGGTCCGGACCTTTCCGTGCCGCGCCCCGGCGACGCTATCTGATGACGTAGATGATGATGAACAGGCCGATCCAGACGACGTCGACGAAGTGCCAGTAGTACGACACGACGACGGCGGAGCCGGCCTCGAGGTGGCCGAAGACCTTGGCCTGGTACGAGCGGCCGAGGACGTAGAGGAACGCGATGAGCCCGCCGATGACGTGCAGCGCGTGGAAGCCGGTCGTGATGTAGAAGACCGACGAGTACGAGCTCGCCTGGATCGTCACGCCGTGGTGCATGAGCTCGATGTACTCGGTCGTCTGACCGGCGACGAAGATCGCGCCGAGGACGAAGGAGAGCACGTACCACTCGTTCATGCCCCAGCGGCGGATGTCGAGCATCGAGCCGGTGCGGGACTGCTGGAACCGCTCGGCGGCCCACACACCCATCTGGCAGGTGAACGAGCTGGCGACGAGGATGATCGTGATGCTCAGCGCCCACGGGAAGTTGAGGACGGACGCCTCGTCCGACCACGCCTCCGGTCCGGCGACGGACCGGTGCGTGAAGTACATCGCGAACAGTCCCGCGAAGAACATCAGCTCCGAGCTGAGCCAGACGATGACGCCGACCGACAGCGGGTTCGGCCGGTTCACCGTTCCCGGGACGTGGGCGGGTGCAGAGGTAGACGACACCCGGTCATTATGACCCACCCGAGGAGGTGCGCGGACCTCTCCCGTCGGCGCGCCGACAGGTCGGGACGGCCGCGCGACGTGGTACCCGCGGGGGAGGCGGCCGGTCCCGGCGGTCTGTGGGTCGCGCCACGGCCGGGTGGCGCGGCGCGGCGGGCCTACGATGTGCGGGGCAGCCCGGCCGTGCCGGGCCGCCGGGCACCGGACTTGTGAGGAGCAGGACATGACCGTGACCAGGGCCGACCATGGGGCCGAGCCGGCGAAGGACGTCGACGAGGGACGCCTGAGAGTCCTCGTGTTCTCGGACGACTCCGCCACCCGCCGCGAGATCGTCTCCTCGGTCGGGCGGCGCCCCGCGCGCGACGTCCCCCTGGTCGACCTGGTCGAGACCGCCACGGCCGAGGCGGTCGTCGAGGCTGTCGAGGCCGGCGGGATCGCCGCTCTCGTCCTCGACGCGGAGGCGGCCAAGGAGGGCGGGATGTCGCTCACCCGCCGCCTGAAGACGAGCGTCTACAACTGCCCGCCCGTGCTGCTGATGATCGCCCGTCCCCAGGACCGGTGGCTCGCCACCTGGTCGGAGGCCGACGCCGTCGCTACCTACCCGGTCGACCCGCGGGAGCTCCAGGAGGCCCTCTCCGGCCTGCTCCGCGAGCGCCTGTCGTGAGGTCGGGGCGCGCCGCCCGCTGGCCCGACCTCCTCGCCCGCGTGGTCGCGGGGGAGGACCTCTCCGCCCGGGACACCGCATGGGCGATGAACGAGGTGATGACCGGCGCGACGGACGACGTGGTGCTCGGCGGCTTCCTCACCGCGCTCAGCACCAAGGGCGAGTCCGTCGAGGAGCTGCGCGGGCTCGCCGACGAGATGCTCGCGCACGCCCTGCCGGTCGACGTGCCCTCCGACGTGGTCGACATCGTCGGGACGGGGGGCGACCGTCTGCGGACCGTCAACATCTCGACGATGGCGTCGCTCGTCATCGCCGGGACCGGCGTGCGCGTGGTCAAGCACGGCAACCGGGCGTCGTCCTCCGCGTCCGGTTCGGCCGACGTCCTCGAGCGGCTCGGGGTGGATCTCGACCTCGACGTGCCCACGGTCGAGCGGGTGTTCCACGAGAACGGCCTGACGTTCTGCTTCGCCAACATGTTCCACCCCTCGATGCGGTACGCCGCCCCCACCCGGCGCGCGCTGGGGATCGGGACGGCGTTCAACCTGCTCGGGCCCCTGACGAACCCGGCCCACCCCCGCGCGGGCGCCATCGGCGTCTCCCCGGTCCGCAGCGCCCCGCTGGTCGCCGGCGTGCTCGCGGCCCGCGGCACCTCTGCGCTCGTGTTCCGCGGACGCGACAACGGGCTCGACGAGCTGTCGTCGACCACCGTCAACCAGGTGTGGGAGGTCACGGACGGCGAGGTGCACGCCCGCGAGATCGACGCCGTCGCCCAGCTCGGCCTGGCCCCGACCACGGTCGAGGACCTGCGGGGCCAGGACGCCGCCTACAACGCCGGTGTGGCGGAGCGGCTCCTGGCCGGCGAGACCGGTCCCGTGCGCGAGGCGGTGCTGCTCAACGCGGCCGCCGCCCTCGTCGCCGACGGCACCCTGCCCGGGCTGGACCGCGCGGAGCAGCCGGACCTCGTCGAGCGGCTGCGGACGGGCATCGACCACGCCCGGGAGTCCGTCGACACCGGCGCCGCGCGCGCCCGGCTCGACCGCTGGATCGAGCTCACCGCCAGCTGAGGGCCGGACCTCGCCCAGAATATCAAGCGGGAGAACTGGATTGTTCGATATCCAGTCCTCCCGCTTGATTCATTGGGCAGTCAGTCGAGGCCGATGTGGAACGCCTGCTCGAGGTCGTTGCGGGAGTAGGCCTGGAACGCGAGGTACGTCGTCGTCCCCGTGACGCCCTCGATCTTGCCGAGCCGGTCGGACACGACGACCGCGAGGTCCTCGTGCTGCGCCACCCGGGCGATCGCGACGAGGTCGAAGTCCCCCGTGACGGAGTAGACCTCGGCGATGCCGTCGAGGTCGGCCACGCCCTGGGCGACCTCGGGGATCCTGGCCACGTCGGCCTCGATCATGACGATGGCGGTGAGCATGTCTCCTCCTGGAGGTCGGTCGGTCGCCGGGCGGTGCCGGGGCTGTGACGGCGTCAGCGGCGCCGGCCCCCATCATCCCCGATGAGCGAGTCGGGTCCGGGCGGCAGGGGCAGCGAGGCGGCACCGCCGGTCGGCGAGCCGAGCGGCGCGTCGCCGGAGTGCTCGACGATCCGGGTGCCGCCCCGCCACAGCCAGACGGCGAGGATCTCGGTCTCCTCCGCCGACGCCGCGCCCCACCCGCTGCTCGGCGGTTGCACGTGCTCGGCGGTCGCGACGAGGTCGGCCACGGTGTCCATCGGGTCGACGCCCCGCGGGGACACGGCGGTCCCGGCCAGCCGGCCGTGCCGCACCACGACGATCTCCCACCCGCCGGCGGCCAGGGCGCGGGCGGCGACGATCTGCGCGGTCGCGACCAGCGGACGCAGCAGCTCGGTGCGCCGGGCCGCGACGAGCAGCGCCCGCAGCCGGTCGCGCTCCGTCCCGGCCTCCTCGTACCGCTGCCGTGCGGCCAGCTCCCGGATCCGGGCACGCAGCCGGGCGTTCACCTCCGAGACGTCGCCCGCCAGCACCCGGCGCACCGCCGCGACCGCGTCCTCGTGCGGGAGCGGCTCCGACGTGCCGGCGGCACGCGTGCGGGGGCGGATCTCGAGCAGTGCGGGGGAGCCGACGCACGGCGCCGAGCACTGGCCGAGCTCGGCGAGCGCGCAGGCGCGGGCGTCGGCGCGCGGGGTGGCGGGCAGTCGCGTGGTGCAGCGACGCACGGGCACGGCGGCCTGGATCGCCTCGACCGCGCGCTGGGCCGCCCTGTGGGACGTGAACGGCCCGATCGCGGAGTCCAGGCCCCCGGCCGGCAGGGAGCGGACGATCGTCACCCGCGGGTGCGCCTCGTCGGTCAGCCGGACCCAGGGCATCCGCGCCGGCCGCTTCGAGCGCCGGTTGTAGGGCGGGTCGAGCTCGGCGATGAGGCGCAGCTCGCGGACCTGGGCCTCGAGCACGGTGGCGCACGGGATCTCCTCGACCGACACGGCCAGGTCGACCATCTCGCCGATCCGCGCCCGGCGCTCGGCGCTCGTGAAGTAGGAGCGCACCCGCTGGCGCAGGTTCGTCGCCCGGCCGACGTACAGCACCTGCTGATCGGGGCCGACGAACCGGTAGACGCCCGGGCCGCGCGAGAGCCCGTCGGCGAGGGTCGACTTGCGTCGGCGGTGGGCGGGCACCTGCTCGGCCAGCGTCGGCAGGTCCTCGCGGTGCGTGATGCCGAGCGGGGTGAGTCGGCCGATGAGGGCGTGCAGGACGTCGACGGTCGCGCGCGCGTCGGACAGGGCCCGGTGGTCCGGCGTCGTCGTCGCCCCGAAGTACGCGGCGAGCGTGCCGAGCTTGCGGTTGGGCACCTCGTCGTTGGTGACGACGCGGCGGGCGAGCTGGACGGTGTCGACGATCATCGGCCGGGGCCACTCACGCCCGGCGCGGCGGAACGCCTCCTTGAGGAAGCCGACGTCGAACCGCGCGTTGTGCGCGACCAGCACCGAGCCGGTCTCCAGGCCGGCCATCTCGAGGAAGGTGGGGAGCACCTCCTCGATCGGCGGCGCGGGCGTGACCATCGCCGTCGTGATGCCGGTGAGGACCGTGATCTGCGGCGGGATGGGGACGCCCGGGTTGACCAGCGTGCCGAGCTCGGCGAGCACCTCGCCGCCGCGGACCTTGACGGCACCGATCTCGGTGATCCGGTCCGACCTGGCCGCCCCGCCGGTGGTCTCCAGGTCGACGACGACGAACGTCACCTCGCTCAGCGGCGTCCCGAGCTCGTCGAGCCCGACCTGGTAGGGCCGGCCGCCCGGCCCGCCGTCCTCGGTCGCGAGGCGGCGACCGGGCGGCGGGGCGAGCATCGAGGTCATCCCGTGAGGCTACGGACGCGCGCCGACAACGCGCGCGAGCGGGACGGGTCCGGCGCGTCGGAGCGGCGTGGCCCCACGCGCCGTGGTCCGCGCCCGACGGCGTTCCCGTCGGCCGCGTGACATGGCTCCGCGGTCACGACGAGGTGCCGGCCCCGCCGTTGTCGCGTCGGGTCCGGGCGTCGGAGTAGAGCGAGTCGACGACGTCGGCGTGATCGGCGAGCACCGCGGACCGCTTCACCTTGAGCGACGGCGTGAGGTAGCCGTTGTCGACCGTGAGGTCCTCGGGGAGGATGACGAACTCCTTGATCTGCTCGGCGCGCGAGAACTTCGTGTTGACCCGGTCGATGCCCTGCTGGAGCCGCTCGCGGACGAACGGGTCGGTGCGCGCCTGCTCGGGCGTGAGCGGGTCCCGGCCGTGGTTCGCGAGCCAGCCGGGCAGCATCTCCTCGTCGAGCGTGAGCAGGGCCGCGATGAACGGCTGCTTGTCGCCCACCACCACGCACTGGGAGACGAGCGGGTGTCCGCGCAGCGGGTCCTCGAGCAGGGCGGGGGCCACGTTCTTGCCGCCGGCCGTCACGATGATCTCCTTCTTGCGGCCGGTGATCCGCAGGTGCCCGTCGTCGAGCGAGCCGAGGTCGCCGGTGCGGAAGAAGCCGTCCTCGGTGAAGGCGTCCGCGCCGACCCCGCCGCGGTAGCCGCGGAACACGGGCAGGCCCCGCACCTCGATCTCGGAGTCCTCGGCGATGCGGATCTCGGTGCCGGGCATCGGCAGGCCCACCGTGCCGATGCGCAGGGAGTCGGGCCGGCAGACGGCGATCGGCGCCGTCGTCTCGGTGAGGCCGTAGCCCTCGAGGACGACCAGGCCGACACCGCGGTAGAAGTGCCCGAGCCGCTCGCCGAGCGGCGCACCGCCCGAGACCGCGTACTTCAGGCGGCCGCCCATGACGTCCCTCAGCTTGCCGAGGACGAGGCGGTCGAGGACCCGGAAGCGGGCCTTGAGCAGGGCGGAGGGGCCCGAGGGGGTGTCGAGCGCCCGCGAGTACTGCTCGGCGGCCTGCGCCGCGGCGCGGAACAGCTTGAGCTTGATGCCGCTGCCCGCCTTCTGCTCGGCCGAGTTGTAGACCTTCTCCCAGATCCGGGGGACCGAGAGGAGGAGGGTGGGCCGGAAGACGGCGAGGTCCGCGACCGCCTCCTTCGGGTCGGGGGCGTGCCCGAGCGGGACGCCGGCGGCGAGGATGAGGACCTCGACGAAGCGGGCGAAGACGTGGGCCAGCGGGATGAACAGCAGCGTGCAGGAGCCGGGCTGCGCGACGACCTCGTGGAGGTCGTGCACCGACTCGACGGCGAGCACGGCGAAGTTCTCGTGGGTGAGCTCGGCGCCCTTGGGGCGGCCGGTCGTGCCCGAGGTGTAGATGATCGTCGCGAGGTCGGCGAGCCGGACGGCCCGCTGGCGCTCCCGGACCTGCTCGTCGGTCACGTCGGCGCCGCGGGTGGTCAGCTCCTCCAGGGCGCCGTCGTCGATGACGAGGACCTCGCGCAGCGTCGGGGTGCCACCCTCGAGCGTGCCCGCCTCGCGCAGGACCTCCGCGTTGGCCCCGGTCTCCGCGAACGCGACCGTGACCGCGGCGTCGTTGACGATCCACTGGGCCTGGTCGGACGCGGAGGACTCGTAGATCGGCACCGGCACCGCTCCGACGTACCAGCCGGCGAGGTCGAGGAGCGTCCACTCCAGCCGGGTGCGGCACATGATCGCGACCGAGTCGCCGGCTCCGACCCCTGAGGCGACGAGGCCCTTCGCGAGCGCCTCGACGCGGGCGAGGCTCCAGGCGGCGTCCCGGTCGACCCACTCGCCGTCGACCTTCTCCCGGAACAGCACGCGGCCCGGTGTCTCCCGGGCGTGGTCGACCAGCAGCGTGGTGATCGAGGAGTCGTCGGGCACGTCGATCACGCGGGGGAGCGAGGCGATCGGGCGGGGGGCGTGCTCGCTGGACATGGGGGCCTCCGTCGGCTCGTGGTCCTGCCGGGCGAACTCGGCCGCCCTGACGTCGTTGGTGGGGCAAGAGTAGGCGGCGGCGGGCGGTCCTGCGCGCGGCGCGACGACGCGGTCCGGCCGTGTCGGTGTCTGCGCCCGTCGCCGGTGCAGCCGTTCCCGGCGCGTCGCCGCGCACGGCCCGGCGCGCGGCGCGACCGGCCGCGGGGCGTCCCGGTCAGACGACAGCGCCGTCCGAGCCGTGGCCGCGCTCGCCGGGGAGCCGACGGACGAGCAGGGTGATGCCCCCGATCGTGACGGCGAGCCCGAGCAGCATGATCAGCACCGACGGGGGACGACCGACCAGGCCGAGGACGATGCCGGCGACGATCGGGCCGATCGCGAGGAGCCACCCGACAACCGCGCCGGGGTCGGACAGGTCCGGTCCGGGCGGGTCGGGCTCGACGAAACCGTCGATGCCCCACGCCGGGTCCTCCGGGTGCTCCTCGAGCAGCTCGTCGCGCGGCCCGAGCGGACGGGGCGTGCGCGCCGGCCGGTCGTGGGTGGCCGGGGGAGCCGGGGAGCGGACGGGCGCGGCACCGAGCTGGTCGAGGATCGACGCGAACTGGCGGTCCACCTCGGCGTCGTCGAGCTCGCCCGCGCCGGAGGTGTTCGCGCCGTCGGGCCGCCCCGCGCCGGAGGGGGTGCCGTCGTCGGAGGGGGACCGGTCGTCGGAGGGGTTCTCGTCGTCGGGATCCTCGGGAGAGGTGCCGGGACCGGGCTCGCGCCCGTGGTCGTTCCCCGCGGACGGCGGGCCGACCGACGTCCGCTCGTCGTCGCCCGGCTCCTCGGGGTACGTGGTCACCCGGCCACGGTATCGCCGCGGGCGCCCGCGCGGGCCGCGGGGGCGGCGGCCCCGCTCCTAGGATGGAGGGGTCCACGATGACCTCGCCGTCGAAAGGCCACCCATGACTGTCCGCCGCGTCGCCCTGCTCACCGCGGGCGGGTTCGCCCCGTGCCTGTCCTCCGCCGTCGGCGGCCTGATCGAGCGCTACACCGAGATCGACCCCGAGGTCGAGATCATCGCCTACCAGCACGGCTACCACGGGCTGCTCACCGGCACCTCGATCGAGATCACCCCCGAGGCGCGCGCGCAGGCACCGATCCTCCACCGGTTCGGGGGCAGCCCGATCGGCAACTCGCGCGTCAAGCTGACGAACGTCAAGAACCTCGTCGAGCGCGGGCTCGTGGCGGAGGGGCAGAACCCGCTCCAGGTGGCCGCCGACCAGCTCGTGGCCGACCGGATCGACGTCCTGCACACCATCGGCGGCGACGACACCAACACCACGGCCGCCGACCTCGCGCAGTTCCTCGAGGAGAACGGCCACCACATGACGGTGGTCGGCCTCCCGAAGACGATCGACAACGACATCGTGCCCGTCCGGCAGTCGCTGGGTGCCTGGACCGCCGCCGGCGAGGCCGCCGAGTTCGCCGCCAACATCGTCGGCGAGCACCGGTCCAACCCCCGCATGCTCATCGTCCACGAGGTGATGGGGCGGCACTGCGGATACCTCACGGCGGCCGCCGCCCGGCGCTACCGGACGTGGCTCGACGCCCAGGAGTGGGCGCCGGCGCTGGGCCTGACCCGCGAGCGGTGGGACGTGCACGCGGTCTTCATGCCCGAGCTGCACCTCGACATCGACGCCGAGGCCGAGCGCCTGCGCGCGATCATGGACGCCCAGGGCAACGTCAACGTCTTCCTCTCCGAGGGCGCGGGCGTCCCCGAGATCGTCGCCGAGCTCGAGGCGAGCGGCGAGAAGGTCGAGCGCGACCCGTTCGGCCACGTCAAGCTCGACACGATCAACCCGGGCGCCTGGTTCGCCGAGCAGTTCGCCGAGAAGCTCGGCGCCGAGAAGGTCATGGTGCAGAAGTCGGGTTACTTCTCCCGCTCCGCGGCCGCGGACCCGGACGACCTGCGCCTCATCAAGTCGATGACCGATCTCGCCGTCCAGGTGGCGCTCGAGGGTGGCTCCGGCCTCATCGGGCACGACGAGGAGCGTGGCGGGCTCCTGCGCGCGATCGAGCACGAGCGGGTCGCCGGGGGCAAGGCGTTCGACATCTCCCAGGAGTGGTTCACCGACCTCATGGCCGCGACCGGCCAGGACGTCCGGGCCGCGGAGCAGACCGCGCACTGACGCGTCGCGGGCGCGGTGGCGGCGACGTCACCGCGCCCGCGCGTCGTAGGTCACGTCCGACGACCGGGCGGGAGGGCCCCGGCCCGCGACGCCCTGCCTACGATGGCGCGGTGAACGTCGAGCCCACCGCGGAGACCCTGGCCGGACTGCAGCAGTGGCGGAGCATGACCGCCGCCCAGCAGCCGACCTATCCCGACCCGGAGGCGCTGTCGGCCGTCGTCTCCGAGCTCGAGTCGAGCCCCCCGCTCATCTTCGCCGGCGAGGCGGACCGGCTCACCGGTCTCATGGCTGCCGCCGGACGCGGGGAGGCCTTCCTCCTCCAGGGCGGCGACTGTGCGGAGACCTTCGCCGAGTCGACCGCCGACCGCATCCGGAACAAGATCCGCACGATCCTGCAGATGGCGGTCGTCCTCACCTACGGCGCGAGCCTCCCGATCGTCAAGATGGGTCGGATGGCCGGCCAGTACGCCAAGCCGCGCTCGAGCGACCTCGAGACCCGGGACGGCGTCACGCTGCCCTCCTACCGCGGGGACGCCGTCAACGCGCACGGCTTCACCGAGGCGGACCGGACGCCGGATCCTCAGCGGCTGCTGGGGATGTACCACCGCTCGGCGACGACGCTCAACCTCATCCGCGCCTTCACGGGCGGCGGGTTCGCCGACCTCCGGCTCGTCCACGAGTGGAACCGCGGGTTCATCGAGAACCCCGCGCACGGCCGCTACGAGTCGCTCGCCGGCGAGATCGGCCGCGCGCTGCGGTTCATGGCCGCCGCCGGCGTCGACTTCGACGCGCTGCGCACGGTCGACATGTACTCCTCGCACGAGGCGCTGCTGCTGGACTACGAGGCCGCGCTCACGCGCATCGATCACCGCACCGGGCAGCCCTACGGCACGTCGGCCCACTTCCTGTGGATCGGCGAGCGCACCCGCCAGCTCGACGGCGCCCACGTCGACCTCCTCTCGCGCGTGCGCAACCCGATCGGCGTCAAGCTCGGCCCGAAGGTCACGCCCGACGAGGTCCGCAGCCTCATCGACCGACTCAACCCCGACGGCCTCGCCGGCCGGCTCACCTTCATCTCGCGCATGGGCGCGGGCACGGTCCGCGACGCGCTGCCGGGCATCGTCGAGTCGGTCGTCGCGGACGGCCGGCCCGTGACCTGGGTGTGCGACCCGATGCACGGCAACACGATCACCTCCCCGTCCGGCTACAAGACGCGGGAGATGGACACGATCCTCGACGAGGTCCGCGGGTTCTTCGAGGTGCACCAGCAGATGGGCACCGTGCCCGGCGGCCTGCACGTCGAGCTGACCGGGGACGACGTCACCGAGATCATGGGCGGCGCCGACCCGATCGACGACGCGGGGCTCGCCCGCCGGTACGAGACGCTGGTGGACCCGCGTCTCAACCACCAGCAGTCGCTCCAGATGGCGTTCGAGGTCGCGGAGATGCTGCGCAGCTGAGGCCGCGCGGACCGCGGCGGGGAGCGGCGAGGTCCGGGCCGCCCCGCGCCCGGTCCCGGCCTGGACCCGGACGGTTCGCAATGGCCGGATGTGGCCCGGCTGGTTCTCGCCGACCGGGTGTCAGACCACGCGGAGCGTGACGACCGTGCCGGGCTCGACCATGGCCCCCGCCGCGGGCGTCTGCTCCCGCACCGTCCCGTAGAACGCGCCGAGCACGTCCTCGCGCTCCGGCTCGAGCCCGAGCTCCTCGAGCCGGGCGATCGCGTCGTCGACGTTCTCGTTGAGGAGGTCGGGGACCTCGACGAGCTCGGGGCCGAGCGAGATGACGATCTCGACCTGGTCGCCGACGTAGGCGTCGCCGTCGGCGGGGTCCTGCGAGATGACCAGGCCCTCGTCGACGGTGTCGGAGTGCTCCTCGACGACGTCGGGCTCGAGCCCCGCCTCCCGCAGGGCGTCGGCCGCGTCCGCGCGGGTCTCGCCCGTCACGTCCGGCACCTCGGCCGGCTCGCGCCCGTCGGACACGACGACGTCGACGGGGCGGTCGTGGGGGACGACCTCGCCCGCCGCCGGTTCGGTGGAGACGACCTCGCCCTCGGGCACCGTGTCGTCGTAGGCGGTCGTCACCTCGCCCACGGTGAGCCGGGCCGTGGCCAGCACGGACTCCGCGTCCTCCAGGGGCGTGCCGACGACGTCGGGGACCGCGAGCGTCTCGACCCCGAGGGAGACGATGACGGTGACGGAGTCGTCACGCGTGCGTTCGCCCGCCGCCGGCGTCGTGGCGACCACGTTGCCCTCGGAGACGTCGTCGGAGTAGGCCTGCTCGAGCTCGGTGCTCAGCCCGGCGTCCTCGAGGGCGGCGACCGCCGCGTCGCTCGTCCGGCCCGTGACGTCGGGGACCGTCGTGCCCGCGAGCGGGCCCGCCGTCAGCAGCCACCAGCCGCCCGCGAGGAGCGCCGCGAGGACGACGAGCAGGAGCGAGACGACGCCGGTGCGTCGCCGCCGGACGACCCGCGCGCGGGTGGACGACGTGCGTGCGGCCCGGCCCCGGTGCGAGGGGCCGGAGCCGGTCGGGGACCCCGGGTGGTCGGACGACGGCCCGTCGTCGCCGGCACCGCGCAGGGCGATCGGGCGGGTGTCGTGGGAGTCGGCGGGGGTGGCCCTGACGGGCCGGGTGGCCGGGTGGACCGGGGTGTCGTGTCGGGACGGTGCGTCGTGGTGGGACGCGGAGCCGGACGCGTCCCGCTCGCGCGGCGCCGGGGTGGTCGTCGGCGCGTCCGGCGATCCCGCGGCGGCCCGGGCGGGCGACCCGGGACGGGCCGCCGCGCCGTTCGCAGCGCGGGTGCGTGCCGTACCGTCGGCGGTCTCCCGCGCGCCGGTGTCCACGTCCGACGTCGCGGGGCGCGCGCCCGATCCGGCCGTACCGGCGGAGGCGGCCGGACCGGCGGAGGCGGCCGGGCGCGACCCGGCGGGCACGGGGCGCGTGGCGGAGGCGGCCGGGCGCGATCCGGTGGGCGCGGGTCGTGACCCGGTGGCGGAGGCCTTCGCCCTGCGGGGTGCGGGTCGCCCGTCCGGACGGATCGAGCCGATCGGGATCGCGACCGACCGCGAGGCGGTGTCGACCGCGCCGGTGTCGGCCGAGGTGCCGGTCGGCTCGTCGTCGAACACGGCCGGCGGGCGGGGCTCGACGTCGGAACGCATGTCGAGGACGTCGTCGGGCAGGACGGCGCGTGTGCGGCGCACGAGAGCGAGCGCCTCTCCGGCGTCGGCCGGCCGGTCGTCCGGGTCCTGGGCCGTGAGCGCGGCGACGAGGTCGTCGACCTCGCGCGGGATCCACGGCAGCTCCGACCCGGGGCCGGGGACGGCGCTGTTGACGTGCTGGAAGGCCACCTGCGCGGGGGTCGTCCCGGTGAAGGGCTGCCCGCCCGTGAGCAGCTCGTAGGCGACGATGCCGGCGCCGTAGACGTCGGCGGGCGGGTCGGCGACGCCCTCGAGGACGGTCTCGGGCGCGATGTAGGCGACGGTCCCGAGCACGGTCCCGGACGTGGCCGCCGTCGTCTCGCTGATGGCGCGGGCGAGGCCGAAGTCCGCGACCTTCACCCGGCCGTCCGCGGTGACGAGGATGTTCTCCGGCTTGATGTCCCGGTGGACGAGGCCGGCTCGGTGCGCGGCGGCGAGGGCGTCGAGGACCTGCTCGAGGACGTCGAGGGTCTGCCCGAGGGTGAGCGAGCCGCGGGCCCGCAGCTCGTCGCGGAGGTTGGGGCCGTCGACGAGCTCCATCGCGAGGTAGGAGGACTCGCCGGTCACGCCCTGGTCGTGGACGGCGACGACGCCGGGGTGCGACAGGCGGGCGGCGGCCCTCGCCTCGCGCCGGAACCGGCGCACGAAGTCCGGGGACTCGGCGAGGTGGGGGTGCATGATCTTCACCGCGACCACGCGCTCGAGCCGCAGGTCCTGCGCACGGTAGACGCTGGCCATGCCGCCCCGGGCGATGCGCTCGATGATCCGGTAGCGCTCGTCGACGAGGTGGCCGGCCAGCGGGTCGGCGCGGGTGTCCACGGGCGGATGCTATCCGGGCGCGGACGGCCTCAGGTGGACCCGCGCCGGGCCGGACACCCCTGGTGGCAGGGGCGGCCCGGTCCCGGCGCGGTCGTGACGTCCCTGGTCAGAACCGGTTCATCGCCGCGCGGACGGTGTCGACGTAGTTCTCGGTGTCGGGGTACATGCCGTGGGCGCGGACGCCGCCGAGGCCCTGGTAGTAGGCGGCGATGCCCTGGTCGGAGTCGTCGGCCGAGCGCTGGAGCGCGCGGATGATGGCGACGCCGGCGACGACGTTGTCCTGCGGGTTCATGATGTTGAGCGGGCGGCCCACGAGGTCCGAGGCCCACTCGCCCGACGACGGGATGACCTGCATCGTGCCGATCGCGTTGGCGGGGGAGACCGCGGCGTGGTTGAAGCCGGACTCGACGAACGCGTGCGCGAGGGCGAGCCGGGGGTCGACGCCCATCGACACGGCCGTGCTGCGCACGAGCTCCTGCATCGAGGCCCGCGAGGGGACCCCGGACGCGACGAGCGCCGTGCGGTTGGCGTTCGCCGCGCCGACGACGGCCTCGGGGTACGTGCGTCCCGCGAAGGTCGAGCCGACCCCGCCGGAGGTGTTCCCGGGGTCAGAGGTGGCGGGGCCGGTGGCCGCGGCGCCGGGCATCGTCAGGGTCTGGCCCACGTAGATCCGGCCGTCGGAGCCGATCGAGTTGGCCTCGGCGATCTCCGCCACCGAGGTGCCCTGGGCGCGGGCGATCCCGGTGAGGGTGTCTCCCGCGCGCACCGTGTAGCTGCCGCCCGTGGACGAGGCCGACGACGACGGGGCCGCGGCGTCCGTGGCCTCCGCGCCGCCCGCGCCCGGGATCGTCAGGGTCTGCCCGGTGCGGATGACCGTCCCGGTGAGGGAGTTCGCCTGCTGGATCTCGCGGACCGACGTGCCGTGGGCACGGGCGATGCCGATGAGCGTGTCACCGGCGGAGACGAGGTAGCTGCCGCCGGTCGACGAGGTCTGCTCGGCGTTCGCGGGCGCGGTCGCGCCCGGGACGGTGAGGGTCTGGCCGGCGAGGATGAGCGAGCCCGACAGGGAGTTGGCCCGCTGGATCTCGCGCACCGTGGTGCCCAGCTCGCGGGCGATCCCGGTGAGCGTGTCCCCGCGGCGGACGGTGTAGCTCGTCTCCTCCGGCGAGAGGCGCACGGGTGTGGCGGGGGAGGTGCGGACCACGGCGACGGGTGCCGAGGTGGCGACCGGTGCGGGTGCGTGCGTGGTGACGGGCACCTGGAGCGCCGCGTCCTGGGCGGCGGGCGTCAGCGTGGCCGGCGCCGGGACGTCCGACGCGACGGCCGGGACGGCGAGGAGCGTCGGCGCACCGATCGCCGTGGTGGCGATCGCGGCGAGGGTGATCGGTCGGTGGGTGGTACGGCGATGCGCGCGTGCGACGGCGGGCATGTGTCCTCCGGGAAGTGGTACGCGACCCACCCCTGCGAGCATGCCCCCAGGCTGCGGGTGTGAACAGATTGACAGGTGTTACTGGTGTAACGATTGGGACACTAGTGGTTGTTGGGGCAGGAGTCGAACGTGTGGCGCGTCCTGGACGGCCGGGCGGGTCGGGAGCCGCCGGCGCGGCGGTCGGCGGGTGCGGGGTCGTGGACGGAGCGGGGAGGGGCCGGCGACCGGGGTGTCGGCGTCTGACCCCGGCGTGACCGAGGGGCTGCCGCGACTACGCTGGCCGTCATGCCTGGACCGACCTGGATCTCCGTGCCCGAGGCCGCCGACCTGCTCGGCATCCGCGACCGCGACGTCCGTCAGCTCGTCCGGGACGGTCGCCTCGTGACGGTGCGGTCGTCGACCGGGGCGGCGGGGATCGCTCGCGAGATGCTCGACCTGGCCGCCGAGCCCCCGGCGGTCCTCGACGGCCTCGCCGGCACCCTCACGCTGCTGGGCGACGGTGGGATGTCACCCGAGACGGTCGTCGACTGGCTGTGGGAGCGGGACGACGAGCTGGAGGAGGCGCCGATCGAGGCGCTGCGGTCCGGTCGAGTGCACGCGGTACGCCGCGTGGCGCTCGCGCAGGCGTTCTGAGGGCCGGGCCGCTCTCCTAGGCCGAGCGGGTGACGAGCGCGGCCGCGAGGGCCTCGAGCACCTGACGGGGTGCGTCGTCGAGCGCAAGGTCCGTCAGGGCCCGGCCGGCGGCCTGCTCGCGCTCGTCGATGAGGCGCTCGTGCGCCGCCCGGGCGCCGGTCGAGGTGATGACCTCCCGCAGCCTGTCCACCCCGGCGGCGTCGAGCGCGGGGTCGCCGACGAGCGCCTCGATCTCGTCCCGCTCGTCCGGCCCCGCGGCGCTCCACGTGAGCGCGAGCAGGGCGGTCCGCTTACCCTCCCGCAGGTCGTCGCCCGCGGGCTTCCCGGTGACCTCGGGATCACCGAACACGCCGAGCTCGTCGTCGCGGAGCTGGAACGCCTCGCCGAGCGGCTCGCCGACCGCCCGGAGCCCGGTGACGAGCTCCGGCGCGCCGCCCGCGAGCGCCGCTCCGAGCGCGAGGGGGTGCTCGACCGAGTACCGCGCGGACTTGTGCCGCAGCACCGTGAGCGAGCGGGTGAGCGCGCCGTCCGGGTCGGTGCGCAGCGGGGTGGCCGCCGCCCGGACGTCGAGGTACTGCCCGGCGGCGACCTCCGCGCACATGTGGTCGTAGATCGCCCGGGCGGTCGCGCCCGGTCCCGCGTCGACGGCGGCGCGGGCGGCATCCATCGAGGCCGACGAGGCGGCCAGGAGGAGATCCCCGAGCAGGATCGCCCCGGCCACGCCGAACGACACCGCATCGCCGTCGAGCCGCTGCTCGCGGTGCGTCCCGGAGATGGCGACGTGCGCCGCCGGGAGCCCGCGGCGCACGTCGGCGCCGTCCATCACGTCGTCGTGGACGAGCGCCGCCAGCTGGAAGAGCTCGAGCGCCGCCCCGGCGCGCACGACCGGGTCCGGCGCGTCGACCTCCTGCGGGCCTCCGGCGGCGAGGTGCCCCGCGTAGGCGAGGAGGGCGCGCGACCGCTTCCCGCGGGCGAGCAGGGCGCGACCCGGGTCGACGAGGGCGTCGAGCCGGCCGGTCAGCCCCTCGAGCCGCGCGAGCGTGGCCTCGAGCTCGGTGCGCGTCGCCGCGTCGACCGCCGAGCGGACGGCGGGCAGGGGGGCGGGCAACGCGTCGGGGGCCATGGGGTCAGGGTACGGGCGCGGGTCGGCCACGAGGTCCCCGGGCGAGTCCACAGGTCGCCGTGCGGCGGTGCTGTGCACAGGGCCGCTCCGGGCGGTGGGAGCCGGCTGCCAGCGTGCTCGCATGACGCCAACGACGCTCCGACTGTCCTGCGACGCCGACCTGGTCGGCGCCGTCCCGCACCTCTTCGGGTTCGTGCCCGAGGAGTCCCTCTCGCTGCTCACGGTGCCGATGCCGCCGGGGCCTCCCGGGGTCGGACCGGCCGCGCGGCTCGAGCTGACCGAGGCGGGCGGCCCCGGCGGGCAGCCCTACGTCTCCGGTGTGATCTCCCGGTTCGCCCGCGACAGGTTCGGCATCTACGCCGCGGTCGTGCACACCGACCTCCCGCTGAGGGACGCGTGCGAGTCGCCGGTCGTGCTCACCGCGGTCCGGAGGGTCCGCGAGCTCGACGACCCTCGCGTCGGCGCGTGGGTCGTGGCGCGCGACGGGTGGCAGCGCCTCCCGGGGCACGCGCCGTTCGAGGACCGGTCGGGTCCGCGCCCGCTCGACGAGCTGGGGCACGCACGGGCCGTGACCGAGCTCGTGCTCACGGGCTCGGCGCCAGTCGCGGGTCGGGCTGACCTGGGGATCGCGCGCGAGCCGGACTCCGCGACCGGGAGCCTCCTGCTCGACGCGCTCGCGGACCGGATGCAGCGGCGTCTGCCGGGGGTGGTGCTGACCGTGCGCGCGTACGACGAGCTCGTGACCCGCAGGCTCCGTCCCGACCAGGGGCTGAGCGGGCGGGACCGGGAGCTGCTCGCCCGGCTCCTCCTCGGCCTCGAGCGGCCGGGCGTCCGTGACGCCGTGCTCACGCGCGTGCTCGTCGGGACGGGCATGCCGGTCGAGCTGCTGACGGAGCCCGAGCTCGTCGGGCAGCTGTGGACGGGTGGTCCCATCGAGACCGCCGACCGTCGCCGACCGCTCGAGGTGCTGGCCAGGTTCGCCCCCTCGGGGGTCGTGGCGCCGACGTCGGCGCTCCTCGCCCTGCTGGCGTGGCGCCGCGGGGAGGGGGCGCGCGCGGCCGTGCTCGCCGAGCTCGCGCTCGAGGATCGGCCGGAGTACAGCCTCGCCCGCCTCGTGCTCGAGGTGCAGGCATCCGGGGCGATCCCGCCGGCAGCCCGGCATGACGCGCTCGAGGATGACGCGGACGACTGGTTCGGTCCGTCGCCGTTCCTCGACGAGCCCGGCGGGCACCCCGACCTCGACGATCTCTCGGACATCGAGGAGGACGGCCCCGACGGGTCGTGGTGGCTCGGTGGTCCGCCGACCGACGACCGGTGCCTGCAGATGTACACGGAGGAGCTGATCGACGAGATCGAGCGGGGCGACGGGCGCTCGGGGACCACGTGAGGACGGCGCGGGCCGCGCCGAGCGCGCTGCGGTGGCAGGCGTCGCCCGGGACGTCCGGGTAGCGTCGTCCTGGCGCGCACCGCACGGGTGGCCGCGCGGAGGAGGACCCGATGCACGTCGTCGTCGCGTACCTGGCCACGCCCGAGGGCGAGGCCGCGCTCTCGGAGGCGATCGCCGCCGCCACGGAGCGGGACGAGCGGGTCGTCGTCGTCCTCACCCGTGCGCGGACCGAGGTGGACACGCAGACGGTCGTCGAGGTCGATGCGGACGCCGCCCGCGCCCGCCTCGACGAGGCGGACCTCGCCTACGAGATCCGGTACGTCGGGCTGGGGCGGGACGCCGGGCACGAGATCGTGCAGGCGGCCGTGGACACGCAGGCCCGGCTCGTCGTCCTCGGCCTGACGCGCCGCGCACCGACGGGCACCCTCAGCCTCGGCTCCGGCGCCCAGCACGTCCTGCTCGAGTCGCCGTGCCCCGTGCTGGTCGTCCATCCCTGATCCCGCCCGGCCGCGTCCCCGGCGCCGTACGCTGGAGGGCGCAGCCCACCCGCCGCACCGTCGCACCTGAGGACCGCCGTGACCGAGCAGGACGTCCAGCACACCCCCTTGCACGTCGCCCACCTGGACGCCGGCGCCTCGATGACCGACTTCGCCGGCTGGGACATGCCGTTGCGCTACAGCTCCGAGCTCGAGGAGCACCGGGCGGTCCGCACCGCGGCGGGCCTCTTCGACCTCTCCCACATGGGCCAGGTCGTCGTGGAGGGCCCGGGTGCCGGGGAGGCGCTCGACCGGGCGCTCGTCACCCGCCCCTCGACCGCCGAGGTCGGGCGGGCGAGGTACTCGGTCATGCTCGACCCCGACGGGGGCATCGTCGACGACCTCGTCGTGTACCGCCTCGGCGAGCACGAGTTCCTCGTCGTGGCGAACGCCGCCAACCGGCTCGTCGTCGTCGACGAGCTGACCCGTCGGGCCGAGGGCGTCGCCGACGTCTCGGTGGAGGACCGCACCACCGCCCGCGCCCTGATCGCGGTCCAGGGTCCGCAGGCGCCGGCGATCCTCGCGTCCGTCACGGACGACGATCTCGACACGCTGCGGTACTACCGGGCGCGGCGCGCGACGGTGGCCGGCGTCGACCTCCTCGTCGCGCGCACCGGCTACACCGGGGAGGTCGGCTACGAGCTCATGCTCGGTGCCGCCCACGCCCGCTCGGTGTGGGACGCCCTGCTCGTGGCCGGCGCCGAGGAGGGCCTCGTCCCGGCCGGGCTGGCCTCCCGCGACACGCTGCGCCTCGAGGCCGGCATGCCGCTCTACGGCAACGAGCTCTCCCGGTCCACGGGCCCGGACGAGGTCGGCCTCACCCGGCTCGTCGACCTGACCGAGGAGCACGCGTTCGTCGGCCGCGCGGCGGTGGAGGCCGCGCGTGAGCGCCCGACCGGACGGGCGCTCGTCGCGCTGTCCGGCGAGGGCCGTCGCGCCGCGCGCGCGGGGTCCGCAGTGCTCGTGGGGGACGTGGAGGTCGGGACGGTGACCTCCGGGGCGCTCTCCCCGACCCTCGGCCACCCGATCGCGCTCGCCCTCGTCGATCGCCCCCTCGAGCCCGGCACGGCCGCCGAGGCCGACGTGCGCGGGCGTCGGCAGGCGATGACCGTCGTCGAGACCCCGTTCTACAAGCGCCCGTCCTGACGTCGACCGGTCGCGCCGCACCCGCGACGTCCCCTCCTCACCCGCCTCCTCCCGTTCGCCCCACCTGTCCCCGTCAGACTCGTCCCGATCCGCCACGTACCCGAAGGAGACCGCCGTGAGCAGCTACCCCGAGGACCGGAAGTACACCGCAGAGCACGAGTGGATCGCCGTCGACGGCGCGACCGCCAGGGTCGGGCTGACCAGGTTCGCCGCGGAGTCGCTCGGCGAGGCCGTGTACGTCGACCTGCCCGAGGTCGGCGACACCGTGACGGCCGGCGAGGCCTGCGGAGAGGTCGAGTCGACGAAGTCGGTCTCCGACCTCGTCGCCCCCGCCACCGGCGAGGTCACCGCGGTCAACGACGCCGCGGACGCCGACCCGGCGCTCATCACGAACGACCCCCACGGCGAGGGGTGGCTCTACGAGATCACGGTCGGCGAGCTGCCGTCCGACCTGCTCGACGCCGCCGGGTACGCCGCGCTCGCCGACGAGGCCGCCAAGTGAGGCCCTTCGTCGACCGCCACCTCGGCGCGGGCGCCGCCGCGCGCGAGACGATGCTCGCCGCGGTGGGCGCCTCGTCGTCGGCCGACCTCATGGCGCGCGCCCTGCCCCCGAGCATCCGGGACGACGCCGAGACCCTCGCCGCCGAGCTGCCGATCCCGGCGGCGGCGAGCGAGGCCGAGGTCGCCGCCGAGCTCCGTGCGATGGCGGCGACCAACACCGTGCGGCGGTCGATGATCGGCCAGGGCTACTACGGCACCCACACCCCGGCGGTGATCCGGCGGAACGTGCTGGAGAACCCCTCCTGGTACACGGCCTACACGCCCTACCAGCCCGAGATCTCCCAGGGCAGGCTCGAGGCGCTGCTCAACTTCCAGACCCTCGTCTCGGACCTCACGGGCCTCACGGTCTCCGGCGCGTCGATGCTCGACGAGGCCACGGCCGTGGCCGAGGGGATGCTGCTCGCGCGCCGCGCCGTCAAGGGCGCCGGCCCGCGCATCGTCGTCGACACCGACCTGTTCGCGCAGACCGCGGCCGTGCTGGCCACCCGGGCCGAGCCCGTCGGCATCGAGCTGGTCCCCGCCGACCTCTCGGCCGGGGAGCTCCCGGACCTCGAGGGCGTCGCCGGGGTCGTCGTCCAGGTCCCCGGGGCCTCGGGACGCATCCCCGACGCCGAGGTGCTGCGCGGTGTCGTCGAGGCCACCCACGCCGCCGGGGCACTCGCGATCGCCGCCACCGACCTGCTCGCGTGCACGCTGATGACGGCGCCCGGCGACCTGGGGTTCGACGTCGCCGTCGGCTCCTCCCAGCGACTCGGCGTGCCGATGGGCTTCGGCGGTCCCCACGCGGGCTTCATGTCGGTGCGCGAGGGCCTCGAGCGACAGCTGCCGGGCAGGCTCGTCGGCGTCTCCGTCGACGCCGACGGACGGCCCGCCCACCGGCTCGCCCTCCAGACCCGCGAGCAGCACATCCGCCGCCAGAAGGCCACGAGCAACATCTGCACCGCTCAGGTGCTGCTCGCGGTCATGGCCTCGTCGTTCGCGGTCTACCACGGCCCCGAGGGACTCACCGAGATCGCCGCGCACGCCGCCCGGTCGGCGAACGAGCTCGCCTCCCGCCTCCGGGCGGGCGGCGCCGACGTCGCGGTCGGCGGCCGGTTCGACACCGTCGAGGTCCGCGTCCCCGGGCGGGCCGCCGAGCTCGCCGCCGCCGCGTCGGCGGACGGGGTGTGGCTGTGGGTCGAGGACGCCGACACCCTGCGCATCTCCACCGACGAGACGACGACGGCCGGCGACCTCGACACGGTGGTGCGCGTCGTCGTCGGGCAGGACCGGACGCCGGGGGAGGGCGCCGGCCGGGCCGCGCCTGCGGGTGGGTCCGAGCCCGCCGGCGGGGCCGGGCCGACCGCGCCGGGCGACCCGACCGACGGCACGGGCGTCCCCGCGTCGATGCGCCGGACGACCGAGTTCCTCACGCACCCGGTGTTCTCCGCGCACCGCTCCGAGACCGCGATGCTCCGCTACCTCACGCGGCTCGCGGCGAAGGACTACGCGCTCGACCGCGGCATGATCCCGCTGGGCTCGTGCACGATGAAGCTCAACGCCGCGATAGAGATGGAGTCGATCAGCTGGCCGGGCTTCGCCGCGGTCCACCCGTTCGCGCCCGCGGAGGACGTGACCGGCTACCTGCGCCTCGTCGAGGACCTCGAGGGCTGGCTCGCCGCCCTCACGGGGTACGAGGCGGTGTCGCTCCAGCCCAACGCCGGCTCCCAGGGCGAGCTCGCCGGGCTCCTTGCCATCCGCGGCTACCACCGGTCCCGCGGGGACGAGCGACGCACCGTCTGCCTCGTCCCGGCGTCCGCGCACGGGACGAACGCGGCCTCGGCGGTGCTCGCCGGGTTGTCGGTCGTGGTCGTCCCCTCCGCGTCGGACGGCTCGATCGACATCGACGCGCTCACCGAGCTCGCCGCGTCCCACGCCGACGACCTCGCGGCCATCATGCTCACCTACCCGTCCACGCACGGCGTCTACGAGGAGCACGTGCGGCAGGTGTGCGACGTCGTGCACGAGCACGGGGGCCAGGTCTACCTCGACGGCGCCAACCTCAATGCGCTGCTGGGCCATGCCAGGCCCGGCGAGTTCGGCGGCGACGTCAGCCACCTCAACCTGCACAAGACCTTCTGTATCCCACACGGGGGCGGCGGACCCGGCGTGGGGCCGGTGGCCGCCAAGTCCCACCTGGCGCCGTTCCTGCCCGGGCACCCGCTCGCGCAGGGCGACCTGCGCGCGGACGGGGCGGTGTCGGCGGCTCCCTACGGCTCCCCGTCGATCCTGCCGATCACGTGGGCGTACATCCGGCTCATGGGTGCGGACGGGCTGCGGCGCGCCACCGAGGACGCCGTGCTCGCGGCGAACTACGTGGCGGCGCGGCTCGGCGACACGTTCCCGGTGCTCTACCGCGGCCCGGGGGACGCCGTCGCGCACGAGTGCATCCTCGACCTGCGCCCGCTCAAGTCCGCGACCGGCATCACGGTCGACGACGTCGCCAAGCGCCTCATCGACTTCGGCTTCCACGCGCCGACGATGAGCTTCCCGGTGCCCGGCACCCTCATGGTCGAGCCCACCGAGTCCGAGGACCTGCCGGAGATCGACCGGTTCGTCGACGCGATGCTCGCCATCGAGGCCGAGGCGCGGGCGGTGGCCGAGGGGCGGTGGCCGGCGGTCGACAACCCGCTCGTCAACGCCCCCCACCCCGCCGCACGTCTGGCAGGGGAGTGGACGCACCCCTACACGCGCGCCGAGGCCGCGTTCCCGGCCGGCGAGGAGGACAAGTACTGGCCGCCGGTGGCGCGCGTCGACGGCGCGTTCGGGGACCGGAATCTCGTCTGCTCGTGCCCGCCCCCGGAGGCGTTCGCCCAGGTCTGAGGGGCGTATCAGGGGACCGACTGACGCCCCGTCGGCGTCGGCGCGCAGCCGGAGGTGCGTCGACGCCGACAAGGGTGTAATGTCTGTGTCGGCTATAATTGTAGGGACGGCGCGCGCCGCCCCGGGCTCGTTCTGCGGGTCGGCATGGAACATGCGGCGCGACGGGCGTGTTGAGACCACGACGCCCCCACCCCCGGCGAAAGGCCCCCTACCGATGAGTACCGACGTTACTGAGCCTGCGACGGGCACGAGCACGACCACCCCCGCGGCGAAGACACCTGCCAAGAAGACCACCGCCAAGAAGACCACCGCGAAGAAGCCCGCGGCGAAGAAGACGACCTCGTCCACGACCGCCGCGAAGAAGACCACGGCGAAGAAGACGTCCAGCGCGAAGTCGTCGACCACCGCCGCGAGGTCGGGCAGCACGGCGAAGTCGTCGACCGCCGCGAAGAAGACCACCACCGCGGCCGCTCCGATGCGTGGCGCGAAGGCCGCGAAGCCGGCGGACGAGGTCGAGGAGACCGAGGAGACGACGACCACCCCCGAGGACGTCGACGAGTCGGAGCTCGTGGACGAGACCGGCACGGCGGACACCGACAGCGCCGACGAGGCCGACGACTCGGACGACGAGACCGACGGCGCCGACACGGACGATGCCTCTGACGAGGACCACGCCGAGGAGCCGGCCCCGGCGCAGTCCGCAACCCGTGGTTCGCGCCGCGGCAAGCTCGCCGTCGTCCCGGACGCGTCCTCCACGAAGGACGGGAAGTCCGGCAAGGAGGAGACGACCGCGAGCGGGTTCGTGGTCTCGGACTCCGACGACGACGACCAGCCCGTCCAGCAGGTCGTCACCGCCGGCGCGACCGCGGACCCGGTCAAGGACTACCTCAAGCAGATCGGCAAGGTGGCCCTCCTCAACGCCGAGCAGGAGGTCGAGCTCGCCAAGCGCATCGAGGCCGGCCTGTTCGCCGAGGAGCGCCTGGCCCAGGAGCCCGAGATGGAGCGCAAGCTCTCCCGGGAGCTGCAGTGGATCGCGAACGACGGCCGCCTCGCGAAGAACCACCTCCTCGAGGCGAACCTGCGACTCGTCGTGTCCCTGGCCAAGCGGTACACGGGTCGCGGGATGCTGTTCCTCGACCTCATCCAGGAGGGCAACCTCGGCCTCATCCGCGCGGTCGAGAAGTTCGACTACACCAAGGGCTACAAGTTCTCCACGTACGCGACCTGGTGGATCCGTCAGGCCATCACCCGCGCCATGGCCGACCAGGCCCGCACCATCCGCATCCCCGTGCACATGGTCGAGGTCATCAACAAGCTCGCCCGCGTCCAGCGGCAGATGCTCCAGGACCTGGGCCGCGAGCCCACGCCCGAGGAGCTCGCCAAGGAGCTCGACATGACCCCGGAGAAGGTCGTCGAGGTCCAGAAGTACGGCCGCGAGCCCATCTCCCTGCACACCCCGCTCGGCGAGGACGGCGACTCCGAGTTCGGTGACCTCATCGAGGACTCCGAGGCCGTCGTGCCCGCCGAGGCCGTGAGCTTCACGCTCCTGCAGGAGCAGCTCAACGCCGTGCTCGACACGCTCTCAGAGCGGGAGGCCGGCGTGGTCTCCATGCGGTTCGGCCTCCAGGACGGCCAGCCCAAGACCCTCGACGAGATCGGCAAGGTCTACGGGGTCACCCGCGAGCGCATCAGGCAGATAGAGAGCAAGACGATGTCGAAGCTCCGTCACCCGAGCCGCTCCCAGGTCCTGCGCGACTACCTGGACTGACCCCGACCGAACGACCGACCCGACGGGCCCGTGTCGCACCTCATCGTGCGGCCCGGGCCCGTCGGCATCCCCGGCCGGTACAGATATCGGGCGTTCCGGCACGGACGCCACGCGCCACGGAGGCCGACGACGGGCGGTCGAGCTCCGGCGCCGCCTAGAAGAGTGTCATCACGCCCCAGATGGCGAGCAGGACGCCGAAGGCGATCGTCACGCCCCACAGCCCCTTGATGAGGAAGCTGGTCGTCCGCCGGGACTGCGGGTCGTCGTCGTACCGTCCGAAGGGGAGGCCCGCCATCGTCGGCCCGGGTTCCCGGCCCTCGTGGGCCGCGACGGCCCGCTCGGCATCGGAGATCCGCGAGGGCGGCGGCTCGGCGCCGTCGGCGCCGAACGCGTCGCCGTAGCCGCCTGACCCGTCGCCAGGGGCGCCGGAGGCGTCCGGCCCGTTCATGCCGTACGGGTCGGAGGCGGGCCGCTCGCCGGCCGGGGTGGGCGCGGCGGAGGCGCCGTACTGCTCGGGGCCCGCAGCCGGGTACTCGTCGGGGCCGGCCGTCCCGGGCTCCCGGACGTCGGCGGTCCATCGTGTGCCGTCCCATCGACGCTCGAGGCCCTCCTGCCACGGGTCCGGGTGCCAGCCTGGTTCGCGCTGCTCCATCTCGGGACTCCTCGTCTCGCTCGGTCGGGCGTAGTCCAGCGTGGCACAGCGGCGCGTGCGGCGCCGGTCAGGCACAGGGGTCAGGTACCTGGCGGTCGGGGTCGGTCGGGTCGCGCGCCGGGCCACGGCGGACCCCAGGGCCGCGCGGTGGTCGCGAACGCGACGACGAGCCGGCGTGCGGCCCCGGTGAGCACGAGCCCGAGCATGACGCGAAGCAAGGAGCCGTCGGCGAGGACGAGCTCGACCCGACCGGCCTGCAGCAGTCGGCCTCGGCGTCGGGCACCGCGGACAACGTCGCGCGGCAGGTCCCACAGGATCTCGGGTGCGCTCTCGAGGGGATTCGTCGTGAGGACCACCCGGTGGGACGTGACGAGGAGGTACGGGAACGTCTCGCAGCGGTCGATCGCGTCGCGCACCTCGGTGGCGAGACAGTCCGGCCAACCTATGAGGGACACGCCCGTGACCACCGAGTCCGCGAGATCGGCGGTGTAGTCGGTCGGCAGGCCGAGCAGCATGTCCAGCGGCGACCCGAGGTCGAACCTCGGCCGCGGACCGAAGCGCTCGGCGCCCGCCATGTAGGCCACACCCTCCCAGGCGTGCGGGCGCTCGTCGGGCGTGCGTAGCACGCGCGGCAGCGCGTGCCCGGCATGGCGGAGCATGTCCATGGCGTCATGCTGCCGTACCGCTGACCCGCCGCGACGCGCGCGAGCGAGGGGGATCAGGGGTAGGGCCACCCGTTGGGGATGCACCCCTGCATGCCGAGCGTCTGCTGCTGCATGACGGGAGCCGGCCGTCCCGGCGCGGGACAGCGCACGTGTCCGTGGCCCAGGAAGTGGCCCATCTCGTGGTTGACGACGTAGTCGCGGTAGCTCGTCAACGAGCCACCCGCGTTCGTGAACGGCGCGGCGCCGTACGCCCAGCGGTTCGCGTTGATGACCACCGACGTCCCCACGCGGCACGAGGTGTACCCGTTCGTGTTGAGCGGGTAGCACAGGCGGTCCACCGTGGCGGGCGAGGTCAGGCGGAGGACGACGTCGGCGGGCCCGTCCGTCCGGGCGAACGAGACCGCGCCGTGGCGCCCCCACCCGCGCGAGGCGTTGAGGGTGGTCATGACGAGGTCGGCGAACTCGGGGCGCACCACGGAGATGCCGCGCTCGGTCTCGATCCGCACGCGGACCGTCCGCGCGGAGTCGTTCGGGGCGGGCACGGAGCCCGGGACGACCGCGAAGGTGCCCGACCCGGACCACGGCGGTGCACCGACGAGCCCCCCGTTGGTGGGCGGCGTCGGAGGCGGTGGCGGGGGAGTCGGGGCGGCCGCGGGGCGCCGCAGGCCGAAGGTGTCGGCGCCGTTCCCGTCCCAGTCGCCGGCGAAGGCCGTGTCGTCCGTGCGGCCGAAGGAGATCGTGCGGTCCGCGTTCCCGCCGGCCAGCGTGGTGCTCACGTGCAGCTCGGTGCCGCGGCGCACGGCGAGCGTGTCCGTCCCGTCCCCGTCCCAGTCGCCGACGAGGACGGTGTCCCCGGCGCGACCGTAGTCGAGCTCGATCTCGGCGTTGCCGGAGGTGAGGGTGTCGGAGAGGAAGTACCGGTTCCCGCGCCGCACGGCGAGGGTGTCGGTGCCGTCCCCGTCCCAGTCGCCGACGAGGACGGTGTCCCCGGCGCGGCCGTAGTCGAGCTCGATCTCGGCGTTGCCGGAGGTGAGGGTGTCGGAGAGGAAGTACCGGTTCCCGCGCCGCACGGCGAGGGTGTCGGTGCCGTCCCCGTCCCAGTCGCCGACGTGGACGACGTCGGCCGCCCGGCCGTAGGCGATCTGCCGGTCGGCCGGCCCCGAGGTCAGCGTGTTGCGCAGGTGGTACACCTGGCCGCGGCGCACCGCGAGCGTGTCGGTGCCGTTCCCGTCCCAGTCGCCGGTCAGGACGTCGTCGTCGGCGCGGCCGTAGACGAGGTGCCGGTCGGTGACGCCGTCGAGGTCGTCGTCGAGGAAGAACTCGGTCCCTGATCCGCCGACCTCCCCGGTGGCCGCCGTGGGCGAGGCGGGGGCCGTGAGCGCTGCGAGGGTGGCGAGGGCGGACACGGCGGCGAGAGCGCCAAGCCGGCGCGGGGTCCTGGTGGGGAGCACGGCCCCCAGGCTAGGGGCTCGGGCGGCACCCGGACAGCGTTTCGGCAGGTCGGTCCGGCCCGCCCCCTCCGGTCGGGCCCGTCAGGACCTGTCGGTCCGGCTCAGTCCTTGACGACGTGCCGCGCGGCGAGCACGTGGAACACGCCGAAGAGCATGAGGCCCACCGCGATCGCGCCGACGAGCACCGGGCCCGCGGGCCAGCCGAGGATGGTGACGAGCGCGGTGTCGGTGCCACCGGCCTGGTCCGGGTCCGACCGCAGCGCCGCGAGCGCCACGAGGACGCCGAGGACGGTGAAGGCGAACCCGCGTGCCGCGTGCCCGACGCGGCCGGCGAGCAGCACCTTCCGGTCGACGCGCGGGTCGAGCTTCTTGGCGAACCGCTCCGTGGCGCCGGTCCAGATCCACCACAGCCCGACCGCCACGACGGCGCCGCCGACGCACGCGAGCAGGATCTGCCCGCCCGGCTGGGACAGGAGGGTCTGCGCACCCTGCTCCTCGGTGTTCCCCGACCCGGAGCTGCCGCGCATGAGGACGACGACGCCGGTCACCGCCAGCGCAGCGGCGACGACCCCCTTGGCGGCCGAACCGATCCGCCGCGCCAGGTCCGAGGACCCGTGCTCGTCCGGGTGCCCGACGACCGCGAGGACGAGCTGCCAGACGACGTAGCAGAGCAGGCCGAGCACCATGACGACGAGCAGGGCGGCGCCGAGCGGCGTGCTGCCGATCTCCTCGATCGCTCCCGAGGCGGTCGAGTCCTCGGAGGAGCCGGATCCGATCGCGAGGCCCATGGCGATCCAGCCGACGACGAACCACACGACGCCCTGGGCGGCGAAGCCGACCTGGCCGAGCCGGTGGAGCCACCCTCCACGCGCGGAGTCCTGAGCGTCCTGGGCCACCTCGTCGGCCTGGTCCTTGACCTGGTCGACCTGGTCCTTCATCGAGTCGCTGTCCACCGGGGCATCGAATCATCTGTGGCGGGCCGCTGCACCCGGGACGACGAACGGCTGCCGCCCCGCGCGGGGCGGCAGCCGTTCGGGGCGTGCCGGGTCAGGCGTCCGCGCTGAGCAGACGGTCGCTCTCGTCGTGGATCTTCGTGGCCACCTCGTCGAGCTTGTCGGCGTGGCGGCGGGCGTGGTGCGCGCAGAACAGGAGCGAGCCGGAGCGCAGGGTCACGCGGACGTAGGCCTGTGCGCCGCAGGCGTCGCAGCGGTCGGCGGCGGTGAGCTGGGGTTCGGTCGCTGTCGTGGTCACACCGGCATGTAATCATCCCGGACCCCGTTCTGTGCCGAGGTGGCGGGGGAGTTCGCCCCCGGCGTAGCCGCGTGTCGCCCCGGTCACCGGCCGTCGACCGCGCCTCCGCGACCGTCGACCGCGCCTCCGCGCCCGTCGGCCACGCCTCCGCGCCCGTCGGGCGGCCCCGCCGTACGATCCTTCGGTGAATCCCACCTCCGCCGCCGAGTACTCGGCACGGCACCTGTCGGTCCTCGAGGGACTGGCCGCCGTGCGCAAGCGACCGGGCATGTACATCGGCTCGACCGACGGTCGGGGCCTCATGCACTGCCTGTGGGAGATCGTCGACAACTCGGTCGACGAGGGCCTCGGCGGGCACGCGACCCGCATCGAGATCGTCCTGCACCCGGACTCCTCGGTCGAGGTCCGCGACGACGGACGAGGCATCCCGGTCGACGAGGTCCCCGGCGTCGGGCTGTCCGGTGTCGAGGTCGTCTACACCAAGCTCCACGCGGGTGGGAAGTTCGACTCGGGGTCGTACGCGACCTCGGGCGGACTGCACGGCGTCGGAGCGTCGGTGGTCAACGCGCTCTCGGCGCGCCTCGACGTCGAGGTTGACCGCGGGGGGAAGACCCACCGGATGACGTTCCGCCGCGGTGAGCCCGGCACGTTCGACGACCCGGCCGCGGGCCCCTCGGCGGACGCCGACTTCCAGCCGTTCGAGAAGGCGTCGAGCCTGGAGGTCACCGGCAAGGTGCGCCGTGGTGTCACCGGGACGCGCGTGCGGTACTGGGCGGACCCACAGATCTTCCCGGCCACGGCCGAGTTCAGCCTCGAGGAGGTGCTCGGTCGCGCCCGGCAGACCTCCTTCCTCGTCCCGGGCCTGACGATCGTGGTCTCCGACCGCCGCGCGTCGGACCCCGAGGAGCACACGACCGAGGAGTTCCGGCACGACGGCGGTACGGCGGACTTCGTCGAGTACCTGTCTCCGGACACCGCGGTGACCGAGGTGTGGCGCCTGACCGGTCAGGGCGCGTTCACCGAGACGATCCAGCAGCTCGACGGCAAGGGCCACCTGCGGCCCGTCGAGGTCGAGCGGGTCTGCGAGGTCGACGTCGCGCTGCGCTGGGGCACGGGGTTCGAGACGACCGCCCGCAGCTTCGTCAACATCATCGCCACCCCCAAGGGCGGCACGCACGTGGCCGGCTTCGAGCAGGCCGTCCTCAAGGTGGCCCGCAAGCAGATCGAGGCGTCCGCGCGTCGGCTCAAGGTCACCGCCAAGGACCCCCGGATCGAGAAGGACGACGTCCTCGCCGGCCTCACCACAGTGGTCTCGGTCCGCGTGCCCGAGCCGCAGTTCGAGGGGCAGACCAAGGAGGTCCTCGGGACCGCGCAGGTCCGGCAGGTCGTGGCGAAGGTGGTGGAGGCCGAGCTCACGGACCTGCTCACCTCGACGAAGGCCGCGCAGCGGTCGCAGTCGAACGCCCTGCTGGAGAAGATCGTCGGCGAGATGCGTGCGCGGGTCGCCGCCCGCACGCAGAAGGACATCTCGCGACGGAAGAACGCCCTCGAGAGCTCGTCGCTGCCGACCAAGCTCGTCGACTGCCGCTCCAAGGAGGTCGAGCGCTCCGAGCTGTTCATCGTCGAGGGCGACTCCGCTCTCGGCACCGCGCGCCGGGCGCGGAGCTCGGAGTTCCAGGCGCTGCTGCCGATCCGGGGCAAGATCCTCAACGTCCAGAAGGCCTCGGCCGCGGACATCCTCAACAACGTCGAGGTCGCGACGATCTTCCAGGTCATCGGGGCCGGGTCGGGGCGCACGTTCGACCTCGACCTCGCCCGCTACGGGAAGATCGTCCTCATGACGGACGCCGACGTCGACGGCGCCCACATCCGCACCCTCCTGCTCACCCTCTTCTTCCGGTACTGCCGGCCGCTGGTCGAGGCGGGCCGCGTCTTCGCCGCGGTCCCGCCGCTGCACCGGGTCGAGGTCGCGGGCTCGGGCGGGCGCAAGGGAGAGGTCCACTACACCTACTCCGACGCCGAGCTCGCCCGCCTGCTCGCCAAGCTGGACAAGGCCGGGAAGAACCTGCGGTCGACCCCGCAGCGGTACAAGGGCCTCGGTGAGATGGATGCCGACCAGCTGGCCGAGACCACGATGGACCCCGCGCGCCGCACGCTGCGACGCATCACGGGGGCCGACGAGGAGGCGGTGGCCCGCGCCGAGTCCGTCTTCGAGCTGCTCATGGGCAGCGAGGTCGCGCCGCGCAAGGACTTCATCGTGGCCGGTGCGGCCGCGGTCGACCGTGAGCGGATCGACGCCTGAGGCGGGGGAGTCCTCGGGCCCGGCGACACGGCGACGTAGACTTCCGGGCATGATCGTGTCCTCGGCCGGGTCCGCCGCGCAGCTCGCGCGCCGGTTCGACCCGCCGGCCTCCGCCGCGGTCCCGGGTCCCCACCTGGGCCTGCGCTGGCGCACCCTCGCCGCCGACGACGGGGCGGACGTCGCGGCGCTGTGGGACCGTTCCGACGCCGTCGACTCCCGCGGGACGCGCACGACCCGGGCCGACGTCGACCGGCTGCTCTCGGCCGCGGCCGACGCCGGCGACACCCTCGGCGGGTTCGACGCCGACGGGATCCTGCGCGCGGCGGCGGCGCTCGTCCTCACGCTCCAGGGCGACGGCGCGGAGGTCCGCCTGCGCGCGACGATCGACCCGGGCAGGCGCGGGCTGGGCATCGGCAAGGCCCTGCTCGGCTGGCAGGACGACCGAGCGCGTCAGCTCCTCGCCGACGCCGCACCCGCCGGGCCGGCTCGCATCGTCATCGAGGTCGACCCGCACCAGAGCGACCGCCGTCGCCTCTGTGCGGCTGCCGGCTTCGCCCCCGAACCCGGCGCGCCGGGTCGGACGTTCGCGGTGGTGCTGTGAGCCAGCCTCCCGGGCGCGGGCTGCGCGCCGCACTGACGGGCCTGCGCACCTCGACCCGGCGTCCCTCCGGCGAGACCGTGGCCATGCACGTCCTCGCCGAGCCCGACCCCTCGACCGGGTCGACCGACCGGCTCCTGCCGCGGGCGGTCGACGGGCTCACGTGGTCGGTGCTCGACGCGCCGCGCGCAGCCGAGCTCGCCGCCCTCGTCTCCCGCATCGAGTCGGCCGACGGCACCCCGCTGCGCACCTCTGCCGAGGAGGTCGAGAGCTACTTCGCCGCCCGCGAGGGCTACCGGGCGGTCGCCGGGGACGACGCCGAGGGCGTGCTGCGGGCGTTCGGCCTGGTGCGACCCAAGGGCGAGGTCGTCGACGGCATGCCCTCGTTCACCTGCTCCGGCGGGGTCGACGACGCGCTGCGGCTCAAGGGCGCGGGCGCCGCGCTCGTCGGCTGGCAGGTGGCGACCTCGCAGGCGCTGCTCGCTGAGTCGGGGGCCGAGCGTGGCGCCGTCGTCGTCCACGTCGACGAGAGCGAGTCGGATCTCAGCGCGCTGCTCGAGGAGCACGGGTTCCGGCCCCGGCGCTGGTACGTCCAGATGCGCCGGAGCCTGTCGCTCGACATCCCGACGATCCCGCTGCCCCCGTACGTGTCTGTCGAGCCCTGGACGCCCGAGCTCGCCGACCAGGTGCGGCGTGCCCACGGCCGGGCGTTCGCCGACCAGCCGGAGGGCGCGATGGAGCGCGGCGCCGAGCTGTGGGGCCCGGAGGCGACGGCCTTCGAGCCGGGCTGGAGCTTCGTCGCCCTCGACCGGTCCTCGGACCGCGCGAAGGTCGCCGGCTACGTCGTGTCCAGCAGGTACGAGCAGGACTGGGAGGCGCTGGGCTGGACCGAGGGGTACACCGAGGTCCTCGGCGTGCTGTCGGAGTGGCGCGGCAAGCACGTGGGCAGCGCCCTGCTGAGCGCCGTCATGCGCGCGTACGCGGCCGACGGCATGGAGTACGCGGGGCTCGACGTCGACGTCGACTTCTCGCTCGACGTCGACCATCCGGAGCCGCACTCGATGATGGCGCTGTACACGAGCCTCGACTACGTCCCGACCAGCCGGTCCGCCCTGTACGTCCTCGAGCTCTGACGCGGATCCGTCGCCCTGGACGAGCACGCCGGACGACGACGCAGCGCGCGGCTGCGCCGCCGTCGAGCGATGTTCAGCGGTGCAGGTGGGGCTCGACGAGCTCGGCGTAGCGCGCGGCCACCGTGGCCAGCGTGGAGTCGCCGGGCGCGTCCCAGATCTCCTGGTTGAAGATCTCGACCTCGACGTCGCCCGTGTACCCGGCGTCGGCGACCCAGCCCGTGATGGTGGCGAAGTCGACGAACCCGTCCCCGGGGAAACCGCGGGAGAGCAGCGGGTCGGCGGCGATCGGGAGGTTCCAGTCGCACACCTGGTAGGACGCGAGGCGTCCCTCGGCGCCGGCGCGGGCGACCTGCTCGCGCAGGTCCGGGTCCCACCACACGTGGTAGGTGTCGACGACGACGCCGACGGTCCCGGGTGCGAAGGGGGCCGCGAGGTCGAGGCACTGGCGCAGGGTGGAGAGCACCGCGCGGTCGGCCGCGAAGATGGGGTGCAAGGGCTCGAGCACGAGGCGTACGTCGCTGCCGGCAGCGTGCTCCGAGAGCTCGGCGATCCGGTCGGCCACCCGGGCGCGGGCGGCCACGAGGTCCCTGTCGCCGCCGGCCGACGGCGGGCCGTTGGGGCCGGTGGCCGCGGGCAGCCCGCCGACGACGAGGACGAGCTCGCGGGTGCCGAGGGCGGCCGCCTCGTCGATCGCGGCGCGGTTGTCGGCCAGGGCGGCGCGCCTCCCGTCGTCGTCGGCCGCGGTGAGGAACCCACCGCGGCACAGCGAGGAGACGCGCAGGCCCGCCTCGCGCACGAGCCGGGCCGCGCGCTCGAGCCCGGCCTCGGCGACCCGGTCGCGCCACAGCCCGAGGGCGGGGATCCCCGCGGCCACCGCGCCCTCGACGGCCTCCTCGAGGGTCCAGCGCTTCGTCGTGGCGGTGTTGAGGGAGAGCCGGGACAGGTCCGGGGCGCTCATCGTCCGGCCCCGATCCCGGCGACGTCGAGGAAGCGGGTCATCCGCGCGGCGGCGAGGTCGGGGTCGGTGAGCAGCCCGGCGGCGTCGGCCAGGCGGACGAGCTCGACGAGGTGCGGGACCGAGCGGCCCGACTGGAGGCCGCCGACCATCTGGAAGCCGGGCTGGTGGCCGTTGAGCCACGCGAGGAAGGCCACGCCCGTCTTGTAGTAGAAGGTCGGGGCGGCGAACACGTGTCGTCCGAGCGCCTGCGTCGAAGCCAGCGTGGCGTGCGCACCCGCGGTGTCCCCGGCGTCGAGGGCGCTCAGGGCGTGGGACGCGGCCGGAGCGATGGCGGCGAAGATCCCGAGGAGCGCGTCCGAGTGCCCGCGCTCGTCGCCGACCACGAGGTCGGGATAGTTGTAGTCGTCACCTGTGTACATCCGCACGCCCTCGGGCAGGCGCTCCCGGACCCAGATCTCCAGGTCCGCGTCGAGAAGCGAGATCTTCATGCCGTCGACCGCGCCCCGGTGCTCACGCACGAGGTCGAGGAGGACCTCGGCGGCCGCGTACGGGTCGTCGTGCCCCCAGTAGCCGGCGAGCTGCGGGTCGAACGCCTCGCCGAGCCAGTGGAGGATGACCGGCGCCGACGAGCGGGACAGGAGGTCGGCGTAGACCGAGCGGTAGTCGTCGGCGTCGCGGGCGGCGGCGGCGAGCGCGCGGGACGCCATGAGGATCGGCCGGGCGCCGGCCTCGCCGACCACGTCGAGCTGGCCGCGGTAGGCGTCGGTCACCGTGCGCAGCGCGCCGGCCGGGTCCGCGCCGTCGACCTGGGCCGGCAGCACCTCGTCCGTGCCGGCGCCGCAGGCGATCGTGCCGCCCACGGAGGCGGCCTCGGCCGACGAGCGGCGGATGAGCTCGGCCGCGGCCGGCCAGTCCAGCCCCATGCCGCGCTGCGCCGTGTCCATCGCCTCGGCGACCCCGAGTCCGAGCGACCACAGGTGGTGCCGGAAACCCAGCGTCGAGTCCCAGTCGAGGACCGCGGGCGCGCCCGGGGCGGTCTCTGCGGTGACGACGGGGACGACGTGGGCGGCCGCGTAGGCCACCCGCGAGGTGAACGGGGCCGACGGGCGGTCCCAGCCCCGGGCCGGCGCGAGCCGGTGGTCCTCCAGGGTGCCGTCGGCGCCGGGCAGCGTGACGCCCGGCCCGGTGCCTGTGCCGGTGCCGGTGCCGGTCATCGGGCCGCTTCCGCGGGCGCGGCCGGCGCGGGGGCGGACCCGTGCGCCGTGTCGAACGAGACGACCGGGACGTCGAGGCGCCGGCCCTCGGCCGAGGAGCGCAGGCCGAGCTCGGCGAGCTGCACCCCGCGCGCGGCGGACAGCAGGTCGTAGCGGTGCGGTCGGCCGGCCACGACGTCGTCGAGGAACTCCTCCCACTGGGCCTTGAAGCCGTTGTCGAGCGTGGCGTTGGCGGGCACGTCGAGCCACTGGTCGCGGTAGGACTCGGTGACGGGCAGGTCCGGGTTCCACACGGCGGCGGGCGTGTGGGCGCGCTGCTGGGCCACGCACGAGTGCAGGCCCGCGACTGCCGAGCCGTGGGTGCCGTCGACCTGGAACTCGACGAGCTCGTCGCGGTGGACGCGGGTCGCCCACGAGGAGTTGATCTGGACCACCACGGGGTCGCCGCCGGGGGTGGTGACGTCGAAGATCCCGTAGGCGGCGTCGTCGGCGGTGGCGGTGTAGGTCGCCCCCTGCTCGTCCACGCGGGAGGGGATGTGGGTGACGGTCCGCGCCGTCACGGTGTCGACCGTGCCGACGATGCCCTCGAGGACGTAGTTCCAGTGGCAGAACATGTCCGTGGTGATGCCCCCGCCGTCCTCGCTGCGGTAGTTCCACGACGGCCGCTGACCGGGCTGGACGTCGCCCTCGAACACCCAGTAGCCGAACTCGCCGCGCATCGAGAGAATCCGGCCGAAGAAGCCCTCGTCGACCAGGCGGCGGAGCTTGACCAGGCCCGGGAGGTAGAGCTTGTCGTGGACCACGCCGATGGTCACGCCCGCCTCGTCGCCCCGGCGCGCGAGCTCGACCGCCTCGTCGAGGGTCTCCGCCGTCGGCTTCTCCGTGTAGACGTGCTTGCTCCGGTCGAGGGCGGCCGTGATCGCCTCGACCCGGCGGGAGGTGACCTGCGCGTCGAAGTACACGTCGATCGACGGGTCGGCGAGGACCGACCCGAGATCCGTCGTCCAGTGCTCGACCCCGTGCCGGCGCGCCAGCTCCGCGACCTTGTCGGCGTTCCGGCCCACGAGCACGGGCTCGACCTGGACGAGGCTCCCGTCGCTCAGCCGGACGCCCCCGGCGTCCCGGATCGGGAGGATCGAGCGGACGAGGTGCTGGCGGTAGCCCATACGTCCCGTGATGCCGTTCATGGCGATACGGAGGGTGCGAGTGGTCATGGTCTCTCCATCGAGTGCGGGGCGGAATGCGCTTTCCAGATTATGGGGCGGGGCACCGGGTGTCAACGAGGTCCACGCCCGCGAGGTGTCGAGAGTGCGGGTGAGGGTGCTTCGTGAGGTGTCGAGGGTGCGCGTGTGCGCGCCCCGCGTGTCGAAGGTGAGGGTGAGGGTGCCCCGCGTGTCGAGGGTGCGGGTGAGGGTGCTTCGTGAGGTGTCGAGAGTGCGCGTGTGCGCGCCCCGCGTGTCGAGGGTGCGGGTGAGGGTGCCCCGCCTGTCGAGGGTGCGGGTGAGCGCGCCCTCGGGCTCCTCAGTCGATCCGCGGCGTGGACTCGCGCAGGACGACGGACGCGCCGACGGGCACCTCGCGGGGACCGTCGGCGAGGTCGAGCGCCAGGGGGACGGCGAGCCGGCCCATCTCGACCATGGGCAGGGCCACCGTCGTCAGGCCGGGCGCGACGTCCCGCAGGGTGGTGATGTCGTCGAAGCCCGCCACGGCGACGTCGCCGGGCACGTCGAGGCCCGCCTCGCGGACGGCGGACATCGCGCCGACCGCCATGACGTCGTTGACGGCGAAGACGAGGCGCGGTGTGCCCTCGCCGCGCAGCAGGGTGGTCATTGCGGCGTGCCCGCCGTCGCGGGTGAAGTCGCCGGGGACGACCCGGTCGTCCGGGACCTCGACGCCGCGCTCGGCCAGCGCGTCGCGGAAGGCGGCCTGCCGGTCGCGCGCCGTCGTGTGCCAGTCGGGGCCGGCCAGGATGCCGACGTCGCGGTAGCCCAGGCCGTGCAGCGCCCGGGCGAGCTCGGCGCTGCCGCGCGCGTTGTCCGGGACCACGGTGCTGAGGCCGGGCAGGGGCTGACCGACCAGGGCCACGCGGCCGCCGCGGTCCTGGTAGGTCGCGAGGACGTCCCGCAGGCGTTCGTTGACGGCGGCGTCCTCCACGCGGCCACCGGCGATGATGATCGCGCGCGCCCGCTGGTTCTGGAGGGTGGCGATGAATTCGAGCTCACGCACCGGGTCGCGGTGCGTCGTCGCGAGGGTGACGACGCAGCCTGCCTCGTCGGCCGCGTTGATGACGCCGGCGGCGATCGCGGAGAAGTACGGGTCGGCGATGTCCTGGACGATGAGGCCGACGGTGTCGGTCCGGCCGCGGGCCATGGCCTGGGCGTTGGCGTCGGGGGAGTAGTCGAGCCGCTGCGCCGCGTCGAGCACGCGTTCCCGGAGGTCCTCCCGGACCCGGCGTTCGGAGCTGCCGTTGATGGCGCGCGAGGCGGTCGCGAGGGACACGCCCGCCTCCTGGGCCACCTGGGACAGGGTGACGCGGCCCCGTCCGCCCGCGCGTGGTGCCGCGGGTCGTCCAGCCCCCTGCTCGACCATCGCCCCTCCTCGTGCTCTCGCGCGGACCCTCGCCGCGACCGGATCGCCGCGACGCTAACCCAGACCTCCCGTGAACGCCCGCCGGGACCGCACCGTGGGGCTGGTCCCGGCGGGCGGCGGAGCACCCGCGCCGGCAGGCGGAGAACCCACCTCGGCAGGCGGACCTGCGGGGCCCCGCCCCGACCTGCGGGGCCCGCGCCTCAGGCGGCCGGCCGGCCGCCGAGGTAGAGGTCGCTCAGCTTGGGATCGGCGAGCAGCTCGCGCGCGGGCCCCGTGGCGAACACGGTGCCCAGGTCGAGGACGCACCCGATGTCCGCCATCTCGAGCGCGCGCCGTGCGTTCTGCTCGACGAGGAGCACGGCCACACCGGCGTCGCGCATCCGCGCGACCTCCTCGAACACGACGGTCGTGCGCTTGGGGTCCAGGCCCATCGAGGGCTCGTCGAGCAGGACGACGTCGGGCCGCACCATGAGCGCGCGGGCGAACTCGACCTGCTTCTGCTGACCGCCCGAGAGCACGCCGGCGACGGTCGACCATTTCTCGGCGACCACGGGGAAGATCTCGCGCACGAAGTCGGCGCGCTCGCTCAGCGAACCCTGGTCCTTGACCGAGTACCCGCCGAGCATGACGTTCTCCTCGACGGTCATCTCCTTGAACACGGAGTGGCCCTGGAGGACGTGGCTGAGCCCCTTCCGCAGCAGCGGCTGCGGGCCCTTGCCGGTGACGTCCTCGCCGTTGAGGCGGATCGTGCCCGAGCGGGGCGTGAGCAGGCCGCTGGCGACCTTGAGCACGGTCGACTTGCCCGCGCCGTTCGGGCCGACGAGGCAGACCACCGTCCCACGGGGGACCTGGATCGACAGGCCGCGCAGGACGAGCGCGGCCTTCCCGTAGCCGGCCTCGATGTGGTCGAGGTCGAGGATGATGTCGGACTCAGACGCCAAGGTAGGCCTCCAGGACTCGAGGGTCGGTCTTGACGACCGACGGGGGGCCGTCGGCGATCGGGGCACCCCGGTCGAACACGACGATGTGGTCGCACAGGCTCATGATGAGGTCCATGTTGTGCTCGACGATGAGGAAGGTCGTCCCCTCCTTGTTGAGCTCCCGCACGAGCGTGGCGATCCGCTCGATGAGCGAGGGGTTCACGCCACCGGCCGGCTCGTCGAGCATGACGAACGGCGGGTCGGCCATGAGCGTGGAGCCCAGCTCGAGGAGCTTCTGCTGCCCGTAGGAAATGTCCCGGGCCTCCGAGCGCTCGAGGTGGTCGATGCCCACCCGGGCGAGCATCTCGCGCGCCCGTTCGACCGTGGCGGGCGACGTGCTCCCGCCGAGGTACTGGCCGAGCGTGCGCGGCTGGACGGCGACGAGCATGTTCTCCAGCACGGTCATCCGGGGGAAGACCCGGCACAGCTGGAAGCTGCGGCCGAGGCCCGCCCGGGCGATCCGGTGGGGGGCCCACCGGGTGATCTCCTTCTCGTGCAGGAGCACGCGTCCGGAGTCCGGCTTGATCATGCCCGTCACGCAGTTGAAGAAGGTCGTCTTCCCGGACCCGTTGGGCCCGATGAGGCCGTTGATCCTCCCGTCGAGGAAGGTCACCGACGCGTCGGCCACGGCGTGGACGCCGCCGAACGACTTCGACAGGCTCTCGGTGCGCAGGACCGCCGTTCCCTCGGCGGTGCGTGCCTGGGGCTCAGCCACGGACATGGTTGTCTCCCTCGTCGTCCGCCTGCTCGGCGTCCGGTCGTTCGTCGTCGTCGGCCGTTCTCCGCCCGTGGGTCGAGGTGGCGCCGGAAGCTCCGACTGCATGTGCCGAACCGGCCACAGGTGCCGAGCCGGACGAGCCGGAGGACCCTGCCGAGGCCGTCTGGGTCGCGCGCAGCTCCTCGGCGCTCATCTCGCGGATCGAGGTCTCGCCCCGGTGCCGGAACCGCCGCCACAGGCTCTGCGCGCCGGTGAGGACGCCGTCGGGCAGGAAGAGCACGACGACGGCGAGCAGGATGCCGGTGGCGACGAGGTGGAACTGGCTCTGCCCGAACTCGAGGACGAAGTACTCCAGCGCGGAGCCGACGATGATCGCGCCGAGCAGCGGCCCGAACAGGAAGCGCGAGCCGCCGAGGAGGGCCATGAGGACCACCTGCGAGCTGAGGACCACGTCGAACTGGAAGATCGGGTCGAGGTCGCCGAACCACAGGCCGTACAGGCCCCCGGCGAGGCCGACGACCGTCGCCGATACCGCGAACGCCACGAGCTTGAGCCCCGCGGTGGGGATGCCGAGCGACTCGGCCTTGTCCTCGTCCTCCCGGACCCCCTTGAGCCCCGACCCGAACTGGGACAGGTCGATCATCGCCCAGACGAGCAGGGCCACGGCCAGCAGCCCGAGGAAGAGGAAGTAGAAGGTCTGGTGCATCTCCGGCCGCAGCATGTCGAAGGGCCGCGGGACCACGAGGCCCTCGGAGCCGCCCGTGAACGAGCGCCAGGACTGGAAGACGAGCTGGAGCACGAGGACGAGCGCGATCGTCACGATGACGAACGACGCCCCGCGCACCCGCAGCGCCGCGTACCCGACCGGGATCGCGACGACGAGCACGATGAGGGCGGCGATGCCGAGCGCGACGAAGCTGTTCATGCCGGTGTCGCGGACGATCAGACCGGTCCCGTAGGCGCCGAGCCCGAAGAAGGCGATGTGCCCGAGCGAGATGTAGCCCGTGAACCCGCCCATGATGTTCCACCCGGTGGCGAGCACCGCGTAGTTGAGCACGATGACGCCGGCCGAGAGCATGTAGGCGTTCGGGGCCAGCAGGGGCCACAGGGCGAGCAGGGCCACGACGACGACGATCGCGCCGATGCTGCGGACGCGTCGTTGTCCGGAGGAGCGCTCGCTGGCGTGCGGGGCGCGCGTGACGCGGGCGGGTGCGGTGACGGTGTCAGAATCTTTGCGCAAGGCGGCCTCCGAACAGTCCCTGCGGTCGGAACATCAGCGTGAGGAACAGGGCGAGGTAGAAGATCGTCTGCGCCCAGGTCGAGCCGACGGGCAGCTCGAGGAGCAGACGCATGACGCCGAGGACGAGGGCGGCGATCGCCGCCCCGGGCACCGAGCCGAGACCGCCGACGACGATGATCGCCATGAGCGGCCCGACCCAGTGCCAGTGCAACGACGGGTAGATCGTCGCCTGGAGGGACAGCGCGGCACCTCCGACGGCAGCCGTGGCCAGCCCGAGCCCGAAGCCGAACCCGGCGATCTTGTTCGTGTCGATGCCGACGAGCTGGGCCGCCTGCGGGTGCTGGATCGTGGCGCGCAGCGCACGCCCCAGCCGTGTCCGCTGGAGGATGAGCCACAGCGCCACGAGGGCGACGACGGCGAGCGCGAACGAGATGATCTGGACGACCGGGATCTGCGCGCCGAGCAGCTCGACGCTGTCCGAGCCGTAGCTGAGGTTGATCCTCCGCTGCGTGCCCGAGTACGCCATGCCGAGCCCGCCCTCGATCGCCAGGGCGATCGCGAAGGTGAGGAGCACCGACATCATCGTCATCGTCGCCGGCTTGAGCCGGCTGAGCAGGTAGCGCTGGATGACGAACCCGATGACGAAGAACAGCGGGATCGTGACGATCAGCGACAGGAGCGGGTCCCAGCCGGTGACACCGTGCCAGCGCCAGGCGATGTAGGCCGAGAGCACGATGAACGCGGCGTGCGCGAGCATGACCACGCGCATGATGCCGAAGTACATCGTGAGGCCGGCCGCGAGGAGCGCGTAGAGGCCACCGAGCAGGATCCCCAGGATGAGGGTCTGGAAGAGCAGGGGTCCGGAGACCATCCGGTCACCACTCCGGCTTCGGGTAGACGAGCTCGGTCGTGGCGGTCTCCTCGGGCAGGACGATGGCGATCTCGCCGTCGACGTACTGCTGGATCAGGTGCGCGCCGTCGGGCCGGCCGGCCTCGTCCCAGGACAGGGTGCCGACGATCGTGTCGACCGAGTTCTCGTGCAGCCAGTCGATGAGCTCCTGCTGGCAGTCGCCCTGCTCGGCGCAGCCCACGGCCTCGACGGCGGCGGCGACGACCTGGCCGGTCGTGTACGCGTTGGCCTCGTCCTCGCCGGGCGCGTGGCCGTGGATCTCGGTGTAGGCCTCGACGAACTCCGCGTTGGAGGGGTACTCGGACTCGGGCGTGTAGCCGGTCGGGGCGATGATGCCCTCGACGTTGCCGCCGATGGCCTCGACGAACTCGGGGTTCGTGGGCGCGGTGGAGAAGGCGGCCAGGCGCGGCTGGTAGTCGAGCTGCTGCAGCGCGAGGATGAGGTTGACCGCGTCCTGGTACTGCGTGCCGCCGATGACGACGTCGGGGTCGGCGGACGCGATCTGGGCGGCGATGCCGGAGAAGTCGGTCGCGTTGGGCGGGTAGACCTCGTCGACGACGATCTCCAGCCCCATCTCCTCGAGCCCGTCCCGCAGGCCGTAGGCGGTCCCCTGCGCGAACGGGTCGTCCATGGCGGCGACGGCGACGGTCTGCGGGCGCTCCTCCTCCGGCATGGCCTCGATGGCCTCGAGGAGGTGGTTGTAGTGGTCGGGAGCGATCGCGGGGGCCGCGTAGAAGATGTTCTCGAAGCCCTGCTCGAAGACCTCGGCGGCCGCGGCCGCCGGCTCGACGAAGAGCATCCCGTACTCCGACGCCACGCGGGAGGCGGGCACGACGAGGCGGGTGGAGAACGGGCCGAAGACGAGGTCCACCTCCTCCTGGGCGATCAGCGACTCGTAGTCGGCGACCACGCGGGCGGCGTCCGAGGCGTCGTCGAGGATCTGCAGCTCGACCTGCCGGCCGAGCAGTCCGCCGTTGTCGTTGATGATCTCGGCCCATGCCTCGTAGCCCCGCTGCACGCCGAGCCCGGGCTCGGCGAAGTCGCCCGTCAGCGGCAGCGAGACGCCGATGACGATGGGGTCGTCGGTGTCCTCACCGCCGCCCGAGTCGTCCGAGCCGCCGCACGCGGCGAGGACGAGAGCGGCGCCTGCCGCGATCGTGGTGAGCCTGACGATCTTCGTCGACATCCGAGCCTCCTTGTTCGGAACGAGCATGCGCGAAAGCGCTTTCCGCAGAGTAGGGCCGCGGGGTTCGGGACACAACCCCCGGCGTGTCGACGGTGTCCTCGGGCCGGCCGGCGACCCTTCGGGACGACGAGTGAGCGGACTTCTGCTTCACGAGTGAGCGCGGTCCTGCCGGCCGAACGAGCGCACGGAGCACGGGTGCGGACGACGCGAGGCGGCCCCGCTCCCTGATCGGGAACGGGGACGCGGGCCAGGAGCGGCGAGACGTCGGTGCGGTGCGGGAGCTCTGCCCCGTCGGCGTCAGCCGATCGCCGCGACCGGGACGGGCAGCGCCTTGCCGGAGCCGTCGCGCCGCTCGTCGACCTCGGGCAGCTCGACGGCCTGGCCGCCGGCGCCCACCGCGCGGACCGGGGTCGGGCCGACCCAGGCGAGCTGGAGCTCGTCCTCACCGCGGAGGAACCGCTGCGCGCGCACACCCCCGGTGGCGCGCCCCTTGGCGGGGTAGCGGTCGAGCGGGGTGACCTTGGCGCTGCCGGGCGTGGTGCCCGGCAGCGCGTTCGCCGGGCCCGCGATCGTCACGACCCCGTACGAGCCGAGGTCCGCGCTCGGGGCCACGCCCATGTGGACGAGCCGGGCGCCGCCGGTGAGCTTGATCCCGGCCACGCCCTTGCCTGCGCGGCCGGTGGGCCGGACGAGCGAGGCGTCGAAGCGGAGCAGCTGGGCGTCGGACGAGACGAGCACGAGCTGGTCGTCGTCGCCGGCGTGCCGGGCGGAGACGAGGGTGTCGCCGTCGGCGAGGGTGATGACGTCCCACGACTCGCGGTTGCCGGGACGGTCGGCGGGGGAGACCCGCTTGACCACGCCGTTCGCGGTCGCGAGCGCGACCGGCGCCGCGTCGTCCCCGAGGGCGACGAGCCCGACGACGGACTCCTCCCGCTCGAGCGCCACGAGCTCCTCGACGGCGGTGCCGCCGGAGAGCCCGGGGGCCGTCGAGGTGCCGGGCAGCGCCGGGGCGTGGAGCGCCTCGAGGCGGACGACCCGGCCGGCCGAGGTGACGAGGCCGACGTCGGCGCGGGCGGTCGTCGCGACGGCGTGGGTGACGGCGTCGTGGGCCACGCGGCCGCCGGTCCGCGGCGGTGCCTCCTCGCCGGGCGTGCGGGCGATCCGGCCGGTGCCGCCGAGCAGGACCCAGCACGGGTCGTCGGGCTCGACGAGCGGCGCGGCCGGTGCGCCCTTGCGTCCGCGCGCAGGCGCCGCCTCCGCCTCGGCGCCGGACCTCGGGGCCCCGCCCGCGGACTCGAGCAGCACGGTCCGCCTCGGGGTGCCGTGGGCCTGGGCCACCTCCGCGAGCTCGGACGAGACGAGGGAACGGAGCGCCTGGTCGGACCCGAGGATCTCCTCGAGCTCGGCGGCGCGGCGCAGCAGCTCCTCGTGCTCGCCCTCGATCTCGAGGACGGAGTAGCGGGTGAGTCGGCGCAGCTGGAGGTCGAGGATGTAGGTGGCCTGCTCGGCGCTGAGGTCGAAGACCGTCATCAGCTGGGTGCGGGCGGCCTCGGCGCTCTCGGCGGACCGGATGAGCTGGACGACCTCGTCGATGTTGAGGACCGCGGTGAGCAGGCCCTCGAGCAGGTGCGCGCGCTCGCGCGCCCTGCGCAGTCGGTGCTCGGAGCGGCGCCGGGTGACGGTGAGCCGGTGGTCGACGTAGACCTCGAGCATCTCCTTGAGCCCGAGCGTGCGGGGCTGCCCGTCGACGAGGGCGACGTTGTTGATGCTGAACGACTCCTCGAGCGGGGTGTAGCGGTAGAGCTGCTCGAGCACGGCATCCGGGTTGTAGCCGGTCTTCAGCTCGATGACGAGCCGCAGGCCCTGGTGCCGGTCGGTGAGGTCGACGACGTTGGAGATGCCGTCGATCCGGCGGGCGTCGACGCCCTCCTTGATCTTCCCGATCACCCGTTCGGTGCCGACCATGTAGGGCAGCTCGGTGACGACGATGCCCTTCTTGCGGGCCGTGACCTGCTCGACCCGCACGGTGGCCCGGGTGCGGAACGCGCCGCGCCCTCCGGCCTGGGCCTCGCGCACGCCGTCGAGCCCGACGATCCGCCCGCCGCCGGGCAGGTCGGGCCCGGGGACGAACCGCTGGAGCGCCTCGAGGCTCGCGTCCGGGTGGGCGACGAGGTGCCGGGCGGCGGCGACGACCTCCACGAGGTTGTGCGGTGCCATGTTGGTGGCCATCCCGACCGCGATGCCCGAGGCCCCGTTGACCAGCAGGTTGGGGAGCGCGGAGGGCAGCACCTCGGGCTGCGTCGTCGACCCGTCGTAGTTCGGGACCATGTCGACGACGTCCTCGCCGAGGTCGGCGACCATCGCGAGCGCAGCCTTCGCCTGGCGCACCTCGGTGTACCGGGGCGCCGCGGGCCCGTCGTCGAGCGAGCCGAAGTTCCCGTGCCCGTCGACCACGGGCAGCCGCATGGCGAAGTCCTGGGCGAGCCGGACCATCGCGTCGTAGATGGCGGTGTCGCCGTGCGGGTGGAGCTTGCCCATGACGTCGCCGACCACGCGGGAGGACTTGACGTGGGCCTTGTCGGGGCGCAGTCCCATCTCGTTCATCTGGAACAGGATCCGCCGCTGCACGGGCTTGAGGCCGTCCCGCGCGTCCGGAAGGGCGCGCGCGTAGATCACCGAGTAGGCGTACTCGAGGAACGAGCCCTCCATCTCGGCGGCGACGTCGATGTCGACGATGTTCTCCTCGACGACGGGCGGCGGTGCTTTCGGCATGCCGACGATCGTCGCACCGCCCGGGGCCGCCGGGCGGGCGCGGCACGCCGCCACTCCCGTGCCGCCGCGGCCCCGGGCGTGGGCCGCGTCACGTCCCGGACTAGATTGGGTCCATGGGAACGCCTGCGGCCGCCGAGGACGACGCGACCTCGCGGGACGATGCCGGCCCGAGGGGCGACGCGTCCTCGAGGGACGGGCTGGCCCAGGCCGGGGCGCCGGCGCAGTGGGAGGCCGATGTCGTCCTGCGCGACGGGGCGACCATGCACATCCGTCCGATCTCGCCCGACGACGCCGAGGCCCTCGCCGACTTCCACGCCGCCCAGTCCGAGCGGTCCCAGTACCTGCGGTTCTTCGCCCCGATGCCGCGGCTCTCGCCGTCGGACGTCCACCGGTTCACGAACGTCGACCACGACCGCCGGGTCGCCCTCGTGCTGACCGAGGGGCCGTCGATCCGCGGGGTGGGTCGGTACGACGTCGTCGAGGACGGGACGGCCGAGGTCGCGTTCGCGGTCGCGGATTCCGAGCAGGGCCGCGGGCTCGGGTCGATCCTCCTCGAGCACGTGGTGGCGGCGGCCCGGGAGCGCGGCGTCCACACGTTCGTCGCCGACGTCCTCCCGGACAACACGCAGATGATCCGGGTCTTCTCCGACGCCGGGTACGAGGTCCGGTCCCGGTACGACGACGGGGTCGTCGCCATCGAGATCCCGCTGCGGAGCACGGGACGGTCCTGGGAGGTGCTCGCCGAGCGGGAGCGGCGCGCCGAGTCGCTCTCGATGCACACGCTCACCGCGGCCCGCGGCGCGGTCGTCGTGGCGCTCGACGAGTCGGGGCGGGCGATGGCGTCCCGCGTGCTCGCCCGGGCCCGCGCCGCCGCGGGGGAGGGCGGCACGATCCCGCTCGTGGCGGTCGGCGACCTCGACCCTGCTGGGGTTCCGCACGTCGCCGACGTCACCGCGATGGAGCAGGCGGTCCCCGAGCTGGTCGAGGGCGCCGACCTCGACCTCGCCGTCGTCGCCGGCGAGCCGGCCCGGGTCGTCGGAGTCGTCCCCCGGCTGCGCTCCCTCGGCGTCCGCTCGCTCGTCGTCCTCACCGGTGGTTTTGCGATCGGGCCGGGCCGCGAGCTGCAGCTCGACCTGCTCCGCGCCACCCGTCTCGCCGGGCTGCGCGTCCTCGGCCCCGCCTCGTACGGCGTGCTCGGCCACGGCTCGGCCGGGTCCTACGACCTCACGCTCGCCGACCCGGCGCTCGGGCTCGACGGCGGTGCGCTCGTGCGCGAGGTCGGTGGCCGCGGGGTGGGCGTGTTCGCCCAGACCCGGGAGGCCGCCCTCGCGCTGCGCCGGGGCGCCGCGAACCGGCGGCTGCCGGAGGTCGCGGTCGTCGCCGCCGGGAACCGGATCGACGTCTCGGGCAACGACACGATGCAGGGCTGGTCCGCGGACGACCGCATCGGGGTCGGCATCGTCCACCTGCAGACGCTCGGCAACGCGCGGAAGTTCACGCGGGTCGCCCGGCGGCTCTCCGCCGACCGCGCGCTCGTGGTCCTGACCTCGGCGACGACCGCGGTCGCCACTCTGCCTGGCCACGCCGTCGCCACCTCGCCCCTGCCGCCCAGCGTCATCGACTCGGTGCTCGCGCAGGCCGGCGCCCTGCCGGCGCGGTCGGTCGCGGAGGCGCTCGACCTGTCGGCCGTCGCGCTCACGCAGCCGACCCCGGACGGGGTGCGGGTCGCGCTCGTCGCGACCTCCCACTCCCTCGCCGCGACCCTCTCGGCGACCGCCCGCGCGAGCGGTCTGACCCCGGTCGGTCCCGTCGTCGTGCTCGACTCGGGCCCGGTCGACGCCCGCGAACGGCTCCAGGGCGTCGTGCTCGACGAGGACGTGGACGCCGTGGTCGTCGCCGCCGCGGACGTGCTCGGCGGGGTGGACGACGAGCTGGTCGAGGCGGTCGCCGCGGCCGCCGCCGCCGACGCGGACCGGCCCTGGGTCGCGTGGGTGTCGGGCGTGCACGGCCTCGACGACCGGCTGCGCCGGGGCGAGCACGTGCTGCCCGCGGTGGGCTCGCTCGACGTCGCGGCGCGGTCCGTCGCCCTGCGTGCCGCGGCCGCCGCGCGCCGGGACGACGACGTCGGCGCGCTGCTCGAGCCCGACGGCACCGACCCGCTCGCGGCACGCGCCACCCTCGCCGACGTGGCGCCCACGGCGACGAGCGGGGACAGCGTCGACCTCGACCCGGCGCGCGCGGCGGACCTCCTTGGCACCTACGGCATCGAGGTCCTCCTCCCACGGGCCGTCGACGTCCCCGTCGAGAGCTCCGACGACGACGTCGCCGAGGCGGCGGTCGCGCTCGCCCGGCAGGTCGGCCACCCCGTCGCGCTCAAGGCGGCCGACGACGTGCTGCGCCATCGCGCGGACCTCGGGGGCGTCCGGCTCGACCTGAGGGACGACGACGACGTGGCGGCGGCCGTCCACCAGGTCCGGGAGCGCTCCCGCGAGGTGCTCGGCCGCCAGTGCGCCCTCGAGGTCCAGGCGATGGCCGAGCCCGGCGTCGCCGTGGTCGTGCACGGCGGGGAGGACCCGGTCTACGGGCCGGTCGTCTCCCTCGGGGTCGGCGGCGACGCCTCGGAGATCCTCGGCGACCGCACCTACCGGGTCGCGCCCGTGACCGCCCGTGACGTCGCGACGATGATCACCGACCTGCGGGCCGCCGCGCGCCTGACCGGCGACCGGGGACTCACCCCGGTCGACACCGCGGCGCTGGCCGACCTGCTGGCCCGCGTGGCGGCGCTCGTCGACGACCTGCCGCAGATCGCCGCGCTCGAGCTCAACCCCGTCATCGTCGCGCGCGAGGGCCTCGCCGTGGCGGGCGCACGCGTGACGCTGCGGGCGCCGAGCCGGCTCGACGCCGGTCGGCGCACGCTCCCGCGGCCCGGCGCGGAGGGCGCCGCGGGCGCTCCGTGACGGCGGACTCGCCCCCGCGCTCCGGGCAGGTGGACGGGAGTGGCAGGATGAGACGGTGCCTCGGACCAGCTCTCTGCGCCAAGACCTCGACGACGCGGGCTTCTACCCCCAGCTCGTCGCGGACGTGCTCGACGTCGCGCTGGCGGGCGAGGCCGTGACCGCCCACCTCGTGCACCCGGAGACCACCTTCGACCACGAGCTGCGGCGCCACCTCACCGTCCTCGCGCTGACCCCGAGCCGGTTCGTCGTCGTGCACGTCGACGACGTCGCCGACGAGGAGGCGGGCCCGGGCGCGCTGGCCACCTCGGAGACGGTCGCCCTGCACGAGATCCGCACCGTGGCGCTCACGCACGGCGTCCTGGACCCGGCGGGGACCGGCAGCACCTCCGAGCTCACGCTCTCGGTGGGCTGGGGCGCGATCCACCGGGTCGACCTCGAGCGGCAGACCTGCGGCGACCCGGACTGCGAGGCCGACCACGGGATGACCGGGACGCTCTCCCCGGAGGACGTCGTCATCCGCGTGGCGGCCCAGGCCGACGGACAGGACGCCCTCGACCGCGCGCTCGGGTTCGCCCGCGACCTCTCGCGCGCGACCGCCTCCACCACCTGAGGCGCGAGGAGATGCGGGCCCGCACCCCGGGAGCACCTGACCTCTCACGGCACCTGCGTGCCGTCCTGCCGGCGGCGTTCGACGCCGTGGGCGTACCCACCCGGTCCGCCGGACGGACCTCGGCCGAGGACCGCGGCGGCCTCGGCCTGCCGGACGCGCGCCGGGTCTGCGTGGTTCTCGTCGACGGGCTCGGACTCGCCCAGCTCACCGAGCGAGGCGGGCACGCCCCGTTCCTCCGCTCGCTGCTGCCGGACGCGATCGCGCTCGACACGTGCCTGCCCTCGACCACGGCCTCGGCGCTGACGACCTTCGGCACCGGCGAGCTGCCCGGCGCGACCGGGATGCTCGGCTACACCGTCCGGCACCCGCCGACCGGTGACCTCGTCAACCTCGTGACCTGGGCCGAGGCGCCGATGACTGCCGAACGCTGGCAGCGTGTCCCCACGCTGTTCGAGCAGGCCGCGGAGGCGACCGGCGAGCCGCGCGGCGCCGTGACGATCGGGCCGGCGCGGTTCGTGGGCTCCGGCCTCACCCGCTCGGCCCTGCGCGGCGGCCGGGGCCTGACCGGTGAGTCGCTGGCCGCGCGGGTCGACGCCGCGGTCGGCGCCCTCAGGGCGGATGCACGCCTCGCCTACCTCTACTGGGGCGACGTCGACCACGTGGGGCACGTCCACGGCTGGGGCTCGTGGGAGTGGGGCGAGGAGCTGATGGCCGCCGACGCCGAGCTGCGCCGGCTCGCCCGGGAGGTGCCCCGCGACACCCTGGTGCTCGTCACGGCCGACCACGGCATGGTCGACGTCGCCGAGCGGATCGACCTCGCGTCGCACCCGGAGCTGCGCGAGGGGGTCGCCCTCGTCGCCGGCGAGCCTCGTGCGTGCCACCTCTTCCTCGACGACGACGCCGAGCCGGCACGGGTCGCCGCGCGCTGGCGCGAGGTCCTCGGCCCGGAGTCCGCCGTGGTGACCCGCGAGGAGCTCGTGTCGTCAGGGGCCCTCGGCGCCGAGGTGCCCGACGACCGCGCGGCCGCCGTCGGCCAGGTCGTCGCGTTCCTCGGCGGTACGACGGTCGTGCTCGAGGAGGGCTCGGAGGCGATCGGCTCGACCAGGCTGGTCGGCGTCCACGGCTCGTCGACGCCGGCCGAGCAGGAGGTCCCCCTCCTCGTGGCGGCCGGCTGATGGGTCAGCTCGTCTTCTTCTCCGGGACGATGGACTCGGGGAAGTCCACGCTCGCGCTGCAGGTCGACCACAACCACGCGGCCCGGGGGCGCGACGGCCTGCGCTTCAGCCGGAGCGACCGTGCGGGTACGGGGGTCCTGTCGTCCCGGCTCGGCCTACGCGCCGACGCCGTCGAGGTCTCCGATTCCACCGACTTCTGGGCCGAGGTCGTGCGCCGCCGGACGGCCGGCGGGCGCGTGGACTACCTCGTGTGCGACGAGGCCCAGTTCTACAGCCCCGAGCAGGTCGAGCAGCTGGCCCGGGTGGCGGACGAGATGGACGTCGACGTCTTCGCCTTCGGCATCACCACCGACTTCCGGACCCGGCTGTTCCCCGGTGCGGCGCGCCTCGTCGAGCTCGCCGACCGGGTCGAGCGGCTTCAGGTCGAGGCCCTGTGCTGGTGCGGGGCGCGCGCCACCCACAACGCCCGGACCGTCGGCGGGGTCATGGTGACCGAGGGTGAGCAGGTGGTCGTCGGGGACACGGCCGACGGAGGCGTCAGGGCCGACGTCGCGTACGAGGTGCTGTGCCGGCGCCACCACATGCGCGGGCTCACCGCCGCGCGCGCGGGCGCCGGAGAGCTGAGCCCGCCGACCCTCGACCTCGCGGGCAACTGACACCCCCCGGCGCCGGCGACCGATCGCCGGACCAGGCGAGCAGCGAGAGTTGCCTGCCGCGCCTCCCGGGTCAGTCCGAGTCGGAGCGGGACCCGAAGACGATCTCGTCCCACGACGGGACCGAGCGGCGCTGCTTGCGGCCCGACGAGCGGGCAGGGCGCGGAGCGGGCGCGGGGGAGTCGGCCTCGTCCGGATCGGCGTCGGACCGCTCGGGCGCGTCGGTCGGCTTCGCGCCGGTGCCGGTGCCGGGCGAGTCGGCAGTGCCGCCCGCGTCGCCGGAGGGCGTGGCGGCGTCGTCGACGGTGGTCGTACCGGACCCGGTCGCGGGGCCGGCGGACGATCCCGTCGCGGCAGTCTCGTCGTCCGACGCAGACTCCGACGCCGAGGTCGTCGTCCCCGTCGAACCGGCCCCCGCAGACTCGGCGTCGGGGTCCGGTCCGGAGCCGGATCCTGCCTCGGGACCGGAACCCGAACCGGCGGCCCCGGCGGCGGTCGGCCCAGCCCCGGGCTCACCGGCACCCTGCGGCCGGGAATCAGTGGAGCCCGTGCCGGTCGGCGCCGTCCGGCCGCGCCCCGAGGGGTGCGTCCCGCGGGGGTCGAGCGCCGGCGCGTCCGGGTCCGGCCCGGTACCCGGGAGCGGGCGCGAGCGCCGGTGGGCGTCGAGCGAGAGGACCTGGGCGTCGCGCGCCTGGTCGGGACGGGACGCGGGCGGGTGTGCCGCAGGCACGTCGTCGACCGGGGTCGTGTCTGGCGCCGTGTCGTCGTCGAGGGAGTCGAGGTCGAGCTCGTCCTGGAGGTCGTCGAGATCGAGCCGCGTGCCCCGGTGCGCGGCGAGGTCGTCGAGGAGCGCCTGGGTCGTGTCCGACTCGGGCAGGTCGGCCGGGGACGTCACCTCGTCCTCGGCGTCGTCCGCTCCCCGCGGTGCTCCGACCTCGACGGCGGTCTCGCCGTCGGTGCCGGACCGGGCGCGGGAGGTCTCGTCGCGCGCCCACGGCGGCTCGGCACCGCCGCGCGGCCGGGTGGCACCCAGCGGGCCGTCGGCACGACCCGGGCGCCGCGTGGAACCGACCTCGGTCTCCGAGAGCCACCGGGCCTCGTCGTCGACCGCGACGAGCGTGCGCGACTGCAGGTCGACCGTCCACACCGCGCTGCGCTCCTTGCGGGCGGCGACGAACGTGACGCCGACCTGCCAGGACTCGCCGGCGCGCCGTCGGGCGTCCCACGCGAGGTCCTCGACCTCGACGCCCCGGGCCGCGAGGCGGTCCACCACGAGGTCGCCGAGGGTGGGGGAGTCGGAGTCGTGCCCCACGCGCTGCCGACGGGCCTGCTCGACCACGAAGTTCCGCTCGGCGGTGACCGGCGGCTCGAACGGGGCGACCCGCTCACGCGGGAGGCCGTGCTCGTCCGCGATCTCGTCGACGTCGTACCCGGAGCGCAGCAGGGCCTGGATCTCCCGGGGCGAGAGGTGCGTGGGCTCGGTCGACCGACGGGTGCTGGCCGCCGCCCTCCGCAGGGCGGCGCGCAGGTCCTCGTCGATCCGCAGGTGGTACTCGGCGCCGTCCGGTCCGGCGACGAGCAGGTGCTCGCCGGACTCGGACGTTCCGGTGACGGTCAGCTCGACCATGCGGTCCTCCATCGGCGACTGCCCGTGGTCCCGGGCGCACTCAGGATAGGTGGACGAGGTCCGGGGGAGCGGGAGGCCACGGCCCCGACGGCGACGCCCGTGCCCCGTACGGCAGTGGATCGCCTCACAGTTCGAGCGTCGTGCGACCCCGTCGGCGCGGGCCGTCCGCGCCCCGGTGGCGCGGTCTGTCGCGGCACAGGTGCAGGACCGTGGATATGGGTGGCCGCCGGACGATTTGTGGTGCACAATCCGTCCGACCAAGGTCGGGAACAATTTTCGCAGGCGTGCGTTGAACGCGATCCAGGGGCGCTTCCCACCCCATGAACCACGAGTAGAACCCGGAGCGTGACGCCAGCATGGCGACTGACTACGACGCACCCCGCAAGAGCGAAGAGGAGCTGGGCGAGGACTCGATCGAGGAGCTGAAGGCGCGCCGCGCCGAGCAGTCCTCGAGCTCGGTGGACGAGGACGAGACCGAGGCGGCCGAGGGCTTCGAGCTCCCCGGCGCCGACCTGTCCGGCGAGGAGCTGAGCGTGCGGGTCCTCCCGCGCCAGGCCGACGAGTTCACCTGTTCGCGCTGCTTCCTCGTCCACCACCGCAGCCAGCTGGCCTACGAGGAGAACGGCTCTCTCGTCTGCACCGAGTGCGCCGCCTGACCTGATCTCAGCGCGGCGGCCAGCTCGTCCGGCCGCCGCGTCGAGATCACCCACATCGGGGTCGGGTCCCGGTCGTCGTCGACGACGACCACGACCCCGTGCCCCACCCAGGAGCGGTGGACCACGAAGCTCCGGGCATCGGCGCGCGGACCGAGGATCGCCCGCATCCCCACCGGGTCGAGGACGTGCGCGTCCCCCAGGTGGTGCAGACCGATGACGGCCCCGCCCGCCCGCAGGCACGGCCCCTCCTCGCCCTCGTCCCCCTGCGCCCCCGGCCCGTCGGCCGTGACCTCGACGACGGGTGCGGACAGCCAGAGCGCGACCGCGACGAGGACGGCCGAGACCACCCCGACCGGTACGGCCACCGCCGCGCCGAACGGCAGCGTGGCCAGCGCGAGCGAGAGGCCCAGCCCGGCGGCGAGGACGAGCTGGATCGGGCCGGGCGTGAGTCGTTCGCGGAAGGCGGCGGGGGAGGAGGTCACCGCCACAGCCTGCCACCGCCGGCGGGCGGACGGCGGCTTCGCCCGGGGAGAAGCGGGCCCCGACCCGGTGACCGAGGCCCGGGGGCCGCGGGTAGGCTCGCACGCGGTGCCCGCCGGGCGCGCTGCGGCCGCGGCGACGGCGGGCAGGAGAGGAACGCATGGGACTGTTTTCACGCGGCCGGCACAAGGCGGACCAGACGCCGGAGCCGGACCAGGACGACACCTCGACGACCGAGCACGACGACGGCGCCACCGGGCCCTTCGACGTGGCCGACCGGCCCGACCTCGACGGGCGGCTCGACCTCGGCGCGCTGCGCATCCCGCGCGCGTCGGGGATGAAGGTGCGGCTCGAGCTCGAGAAGAAACGGCGCACCGTCATCGGGACGTCGGTGGCGCTCGAGGGCTCCGCCCTGCAGCTGCAGCTGTTCGCCGCGCCCCGCTCGGCCGGCCTGTGGGACGACGTGCGCACGGAGCTCGCCGCGTCCGTCGAGAAGCAGAAGGGGATGGTCGAGGAGGCGACCGGGCGCTGGGGCGACGAGCTCGTCGTCCACCTCCCGGTCACCCGGTCCGATGGCACGAGCGCGATGAACGTGCTGCGCTTCGTCGGGATCGACGGTCCGCGCTGGTTCCTGCGCGGCATGTTCTCCGGCCTGGCGGCGAAGGAGGAGGCCGCGGCCGAGCCGCTGCGGGACGTCCTCGCGGACGTCGTCGTCGTGCGCGGTCCCGAGGCGCGGGCACCGCGCGAGGTCGTGGCACTGACCGCGCCGGGGACCGGGGAGACCACCGACGAGGTCGACACGGGCGGTGCCCCCGCCCGCCGGACGCTCACGCTCAAGGACCTGCAGCGCGGACCCGAGATCCAGGAGACCCGGTGACCGTTCGGCGTCGCCTGCTCTCGACGGTGGCGGAGCTCGACGCCCTCGACGAGCGCGAGTCCTCCCGGGTCGAGGGCTGCCGTCCCATCGGCTCGGTCGCGCCCCGGGAGCGGGTGCGCGTGGCCGGGATCCTGCGGTCGGTGACGTACCCGCCCGTCGACGACGCGCCGGACCTGCGCGCCCACCTCTACGACGGGACCGGCGAGCTCGCGATCGTCCTGCGCGGACGGCGCGAGGTCCCCGGCATCGTCCCGGGACGGCGCCTCGTGGCCGAGGGGGTCGTCCTCGACGACGACGGACCCACCCTGGTGGACCCCGCGTACGAGCTGCGGCCCTCGCTGGCCGAGCTCGAGGAGATCGACCAGGTCGCCGGGCGGCACCGGTGAGCGCGCCCGACGATCGCGGTCCCGCCCACCACGACGAGCCCGCGACGCGCCCGGCGGTCGAGCCGGACACGGCGCTCGAGCCGGACGAGGTCATCGACCCCGGTACCGACGGCCGCTCCGACGACCCGGGCGGCCCCGGCGCGAACCCGCTGGGCGGGGCCGCGGGCGCCGCCGGGCGCCGGTCCGGCCTCGGCCAGGTCGTCGCCGAGGACTTCTCCCTGGCGGAGTCGATCGGTGGCGTCCGCGGCGTCGTCGAGGCGGTCGCGCCCGGCGCCGTCTTCGTCACCGCCTTCGTCATCACCCGCGAGCTGACGATCCCGCTCGTGGCCTCGCTCGCCGTCGCCGTCCTGCTCTGCGCGGTCCGGCTCGTCCAGCGCGCCCCGCTCACCCAGGCGCTGTCGGGCCTTCTCGGGGTGGGCATCGGGGTGGTGTGGGCCTGGCGCTCCGGGCAGGCCGAGGACTTCTTCGCCTGGGGCCTGTACGTCAACGGCGCCTACGCTCTCGGCCTGCTGATCGCGATCCTCGTCCGGTGGGCGCCCATCGGCGTGCTCGTCGAGCTGCTCAAGGGGCGCGGCATGCAGTGGCGCACCGATCCCGAGCTGGCGCCGCTGCGCCGCCGGTACGTCGCCGCGTCGTGGCTGTGGGTCGGCGTGTTCGCCGCCCGGCTGGCCGTGCAGGTGCCGCTCTACCTCTCCGGCGAGGTCGCGGCCCTCGGCGTGGCCCGGCTCGTCATGGGGATCCCGCTGTTCGCGCTCGCCGCCTGGTTGACGTGGGCGCTCGTGCGGGAACGCCCGGCCGCGACCGCCGGCTGACCGGCCCCCGTCCGGCGTCGTCGGTCCCCGGGGTGACCCGGTCCCCGGGGCGCCCCTCGGCGAGGGCGACCTCCTGGTGAGGAGCCGCGCGCGGTCAGTGCGGCGCGAGCGCGTCCTGGAGCGCGCCGAGGTCGTCCTGGCCCTGCGCGGACAGGACGAGGAGCAGCTCGTCGCCGGCCTCGAGCGTGAGGTCCGGCTCGGCACCGTAGGCCGTCCCCGACCGGATGACGGCCGCGAGCACGGCGTGCGGCCCGAGGTCGACGCTGCCGACGCGCCGCCCGACCACGGGGGAGTCGTCCGGGAGCGTGAGCTCGTGGATCGACGCCCCGGAGCGGTGGAAGCGGAACAGCGGCACGAGGTCGCCGACGGAGACGGCCTCCTCGACGAGGCTCGTCATGATCCGCGGGGTCGACACGGGCACGTCCACGCCCCAGGTCTCGGTGAACATCCACTCGTTCTTCGGGTTGTTGATCCGCGCCACCACACGGGGCACGGCGAACTCCGACTTCGCGAGCAGGGAGATGACCAGGTTGGCCTTGTCGTCCCCGGTCGCGGCCACGACCACGTCGCTGCTCGCGGCCCCCGCGTCGGTCAGCGCGCTCGGCGAGCAGGCGTCGGCGAGGAGCCACTCTGCGCGGGCGACCGACGCGACGCGCATGGCCGAGGGCTCGTGGTCCACCAGCGTGACCTCGTGGCCGTGCCCCAGCAGCTCGAGCGCGATCGACCGGCCGACCGAGCCGGCTCCCGCGATGAGGACCTTCATCGCGCCTCCCGCGGCCGGTCCGCGAGCGTGCGGCGGACCGCACCGACCCGGTCGGTCGCCACCGCCATGTGGACGAGGTCCCCCTCCTGGAGGACCGAGGTCGAGTGTGGGACCGTGCCCTCGCCGCGGCGCGTGAGGAAGGCGACGCGCCCGCCGGTCGCCTCCTGGACGTCGACGACGGTGCGCCCCACCCAGGTCACGTGCGGCTCGAGCCGTACGAGCGAGACGAGCCCGGAGGCGTCGACGTGCTCGGCGGGGCTCGACGCGGGCAGGACGTGCGCGAGCACCTGCTCGGCGGTCCACCGCACGGTGGCCACCGTGGGGATGCCGAGCCGCTGGTAGACCTCCGCGCGCACCGGGTCATAGATGCGGGCGACGACCCGCTCGACCCGGAACGTCTCCCGCGCCACGCGCGCCGCGATGATGTTCGAGTTGTCGCCGGAGGAGACGGCGGCGAACGCGTAGGCGTCCTCGATGCCCGCCTGCCGCAGGGTCTCGCGGTCGAACCCCACGCCCTTGACCTGGCGGCCCGAGAAGTCCTCGGACAGCCGACGGAACGCGTCAGGGTCCTGGTCGACGATCGCGACCGAGTGCCCGGTGGCGTCGAGCCGCTCCGCGAGCGAGGCCCCGACGCGGCCGCATCCCATGATCACCACGTGCACGCCGCGACGGTACCCCGGTCTAGCATCGACCGCGTGCCCGACCTCGCCTCGGCGCTCAAGCGGCTGGTCGTGGGTCGCCCGGTGCGCACCGAACGCCTCGGTGGGACGCTCCTGCCCAAGCGGCTCGCGCTCCCGCTGTTCTCCTCCGACGCCTTGTCGTCCGTGGCGTACGCGCCCGACGAGATCCTGCTGACGCTCGCCCTCGCGGGGGTCGCCGCCACCGCGCTGTCGCCCGCCGTGGGCCTGGCGGTCGTCGTCGTCATGGTCGTCGTCGTCCTGTCCTACCGGCAGACCGTGCGCGCCTACCCCTCGGGCGGGGGCGGCTACGAGGTCGTGACGACGAACCTCGGACCGCGCGCCGGCCGCGGTGTCGGCTCCGCGCTGCTCGTCGACTACGTCCTCACGGTCGCCGTGTCGATCTCCTCCGGCGTCCAGTACCTCGCCTCGGCCGTGCCCTGGCTGCAGCCGTACCGCGTCCCGCTCGCCGTGGCGCTCGTCGCGCTGCTCGCCCTGCTCAACCTGCGCGGCGTGCGCGAGTCCGGGCGGGTGATCGCCGTGCCCTTCTACCTGTTCATGGCCTCGGTCGGCGGCCTCGCCGTCGTCGGCGCCGTCCGGGAGCTGGTCGGTGCGGGCCTGCCCGACGCCGCGACCGCGAGCCTCACGGTCGTCCCGGACCCCGCGCACGACCAGGCGATCGCCACGCTCGGTGGCGCGTTCCTCGTGCTGCGCGCCTTCACCTCCGGGTGCGCCGCGCTCACCGGGGTCGAGGCCGTCGCCAACGGCGTGCCGAACTTCCGCCGACCCCGCTCGGAGAACGCCGCGACGACCCTCCTGCTGCTGGGCGGCATCTCCTCGGCGATGCTCATGTCCATCATCTGGCTCGCCACGGCGATCGACGTCCGGGTGGTCGAGCGCCCCGCCGAGCAGCTCCTCCGCGACGGCGTGCCAGTGGGGCCGACCTACCACCAGGACCCCGCCATCGTGCAGATCGCCGACTCCGTGCTGGGCGGGTGGACGCCGCTCGTCGCGCTCGTCGCCGTCGTCGCGGGTGCGATCCTCCTTCTCGCCGCCAACACGGCGTTCAACGGCTTCCCCGTGCTCGCGTCCGTGCTCGCGCGCGACGGGCTGCTGCCGCGCCGCCTGCACACCCGCGGCGACCGGCTCACGTACTCCAACGGCATCCTCGCGCTGGCCGCCGCGGCCGCCGTCCTCGTCGTGGCCCTCCAGGCGGACGTCACCCGGCTCATCCAGCTCTACATCGTCGGCGTCTTCGTCTCCTTCACGCTCGCGCAGACGGGCATGGTCCGGCACTGGCGCGGGGTCCTGCGCACCGAGCAGGACCCCGGTCTGCGAGCGGCCGCCCGGCGCTCGAGGGCGATCAACGTGGTCGGTGCCGTGCTCACGGGGCTCGTCCTCGTCGTCGTGCTCGTCACGAAGTTCACGCGGGGCGCCTGGATCACGGTGCTGCTCATCGCGCTCGTGTTCCTGCTCATGGGGGCCGTGCGCAGGCACTACGACGACGTCGCGCGCCGGGTGGCCGTGCCGGCGGACACGGAGGCGCGTTCGCTCCCGGCCCGGGTGCACGCGATCGTCCTCGTCTCCACCCTCAACCAGCCGACCGCGCGGGCGCTGGCGTACGCACGGGCGACCCGCCCCTCGACCCTCGAGGCGGTGACGGTGCTCCTCGACCAGGTGTCGACCGACGAACTGCGCCGGCGGTGGGACGAGGTGCGGGTCCCCGTCCCGCTCACCGTCCTCGACGCGCCGTTCCGGGACGTCACCGAGCCGGTCCTCGAGCACGTCCGGGCCGTGCGCCGGGCGTCCCCGCGGGAGATCGTCGTCGTGTACGTCCCCGAGTACGTCGTGCGCCGTGCGCGGCACCGGCTGCTGCACAACGGCTCCGCGAAGCGGCTGCACGACCGGCTCCGGCTCGTGCCCGGCGTGGTGGTCGCGACCGTCCCGTTCCAGCTCTCGAGCGCCGACGAGATCGGCGACCAGGAGGTCCACCGTGGCTGACGACGACGACGACGCGCGCGGCGCGCGGGACGACCGGGCCGGTGGCGGCCGCGGTGGTTTCCGCGGTGGTTTCCGCGGGACGGGCCGGAGCAGGGCCGGTGGTCGTGGCGATGGCCGCGGCGGCCGTCGCCCGGGTGGGGCGCGTCGGGGTCGCCCCGGCGGCTCGGGCTCGTTCGGTCGCGGACGCGGTGGTCCGGCGCCCGATGCCGTGGCGGAGCTCCTCGACGACCCCGTCGCGGTGGGGAGCCCCGCGCACGGGGGGTTCGTCGTCGGGCGCGTGGGGTCCGTCGTCACCCTCGTGCGCCACGCGGTGCCGGGCGAGGTGGTGCGGGTCGCGGTGACGGCGCGCCGGTCCCGCGTGTGGTTCGCCGACGCCGTGGAGGTGATCGAGCCGGCCCGCACGCGCGTGCGGCACGTGTGGCCCGAGGCCGGGCCCGGGGGCGTCGGCGGGGGAGACCTCGGGCACGTGGCCCCGGCGGCCCAGCTCGACTGGAAGACCGCGGTCCTCGACGACTCGCTGCGAAGGATCGGCGGGGAGCAGGTGGCCGGCGACGTCGCGGCCGCCGAGGGCTCCACCGCGGTCCGCGCCGTCGCCGACCCCGCGCAGCCCGGGACCCGCACGCGGGTCGAGCTGACGGGCGCGGCGGACGGCCGCCTCGGGATGCACCGGTACCGCGGCGACGAGGTCCTCCCGCTCGCGCGCCTGCCGCTCGCGGACCCCAGGCTCGACGCCCCCGCGCTGCTGTCCGACCTGCGTGTGGATCCCGGCGCGCGGGTGCGCGCCGTCGTCGGATCAGGGACGGGGCCCGACGCCGAACCCCGCGTGCTCGTCGACGGGCGCGCCCTCCGGGGCGGACCCCGGGTCGCCGAGACCGTGCCGACCGTGCTCGGTCCGCTCGACCTCACGGTGGCGGCCGACGGGTTCTGGCAGGTGCACCACGCCGCCCCGGCCACGTTGGTCGAGGTGGTGCTGGCCCTCGCCGCCGGAGTCGCGCCCCGGCTGCCCGACCCGGCCGCGTGGCTGCCGGACGAGGCCGGGACCGCGCACGGATCGGACCACGCCGCGGGGCAGCGCGCACCGGGGGAGCGTCCACCGGGGGAGCGGGACGCGGCGGCCGGACCGGCAGGGACCGACGAGGACGCCCGCGCCGACAAGGTTCGTGCGGACGCGGTTCGCGCCGCCCTCGACGGCACGCGCGTGCTCGAGCTGTACTCCGGTGCCGGCCTGCTGAGCGCCGCCCTCGCCCGAGCCGTCGGCCCGGACGGAGGCGTCCTCACGCTCGAGGGCGCGCCCGGCGCCGTCGACGACGCGCGCGCGAACCTCGTGGGTACCCCCTGGGCGCGACCTCTGAGCGGCGCGGTCGACGCGGGCTCGGTCGCCGCGCTCGGCCGTGAGCCGGAGTGGGCGGCGGGCGGGACCGTCGTCCTCGACCCGCCGCGTGCCGGGGCCCGGGCCGACGTGATGTCGGCGGTCGCCGACCTGGGACCGCGGCGGATCGTCCACGTCGCCTGCGACCCGGCGGCCCTCGCGCGGGACCTCGCGGCCGCGCGGTCGGCCGGGTACGTCGCCGAGCGGGTCGTCGCCCTCGACCTCTTTCCCCACACGCACCACCTCGAGGCCGCCGTCTCGCTCGTCCGGGCCTGATCTTTCCCGTCGACCCGTGTCGAGAGGGCGGGTGAGGGGCGCGTGAACCGCACTCTCGACGGGTGCGGCTGTTCCTCGCCGGCCACCGACCGCACTCTCGTCGAGGACCCCGACCTGAACCGCACTCTCGCCGAGACCGCGCGCCGGTTGGACACGACGCGCCGCCACGAAGTATCTTGACGTCGAGATAACTTCCGTCCCTGCGTGTCGACGTCTGACACCATGGGTGGGTCGGCGGTGAGGGCGCCGGACAGCTGACAACCCGAGGAGAGAACATGAGCCTGGACAGCTTTGGTTCCCGCGCGACGCTCGACGTCGGCGGCACGGAGTACGAGATCTTCCGCCTGGACGCCGTCGAGGGGCTCGAGAAGCTCCCGTACAGCCTCAAGGTGCTGGCCGAGAACCTCCTGCGCACCGAGGACGGCACAAACATCACCGCGGACCAGGTCCGCGCGCTCGCGAGCTGGGACGCCGCGGCGGACCCGAGCGTCGAGATCCAGTTCACGCCGGCCCGCGTGCTCATGCAGGACTTCACCGGTGTGCCCTGCGTCGTCGACCTCGCCACGATGCGCGAGGCCGTCGCCGAGCTCGGGGACGACCCCGACAAGATCAACCCGCTCGCGCCCGCCGAGCTCGTCATCGACCACTCCGTCGTCATCGACGTGTTCGGCCGCTCCGACGCGTTCGAGCGCAACGTCGAGATCGAGTACGAGCGCAACGGCGAGCGCTACCAGTTCCTGCGCTGGGGCCAGTCGGCGTTCGACGACTTCAAGGTGGTCCCGCCGGGAACCGGCATCGTCCACCAGGTCAACATCGAGTACCTCGCCCGCGTCGTCATGCCGCGCGAGGTCGACGGCGTGCTGCGCGCCTACCCCGACACCTGCGTCGGCACCGACTCCCACACCACGATGGTCAACGGCCTCGGCGTCCTCGGCTGGGGCGTCGGCGGCATCGAGGCCGAGGCCGCGATGCTCGGCCAGCCCGTCTCGATGCTCATCCCGCGCGTGGTCGGCTTCAAGCTCTCCGGCTCGATCCCGTCCGGTGCGACCGCCACGGACGTCGTGCTGACGATCACCGAGATGCTGCGCAGCCACGGCGTGGTGGGCAAGTTCGTCGAGTTCTACGGCGACGGCGTGTCCCAGGTCCCGCTCGCCAACCGCGCCACCATCGGCAACATGTCCCCGGAGTTCGGCTCGACCGCCGCGATCTTCCCGATCGACGAGGTCACGCTCGACTACATGCGCCTGACCGGCCGCGACGAGCAGCAGGTCGCGCTCGCCGAGGCGTACGCCAAGGAGCAGGGGATGTGGCACGACCCCTCGCGCGAGGCGGTCTACTCCGAGTACCTCGAGCTCGACCTCTCGTCGGTCGTCCCGTCCATCGCCGGCCCGAAGCGTCCCCAGGACCGCATCGCGCTGACCGAGTCGAAGGGCCAGTTCGCCGGCGACCTCAAGAACTACGTGGTCAACGGCCACGACATCGAGAAGAGCCCGCAGGACAAGGAGCTCGCCGACACGTTCCCGGCCTCGGACGCGCCGTCGCACGACGCGCACGACTCGTCCTCGGACCTCGGGCACCCGCAGCACTCGGGCGCCGTCCCGGCGGGCTACCACCGCCCGCACGCCAACGTCGAGGTCACCCTCGCCGACGGCCGGACGACCGAGCTCGACCACGGCGCCGTCGTCATCTCCTCGATCACGTCGTGCACCAACACCTCGAACCCGTCCGTCATGATGGCGGCCGGCATCCTCGCCAAGAACGCCGTCGAGAAGGGCCTGCAGGTCAAGCCCTGGGTCAAGACCTCGATGGCGCCGGGCTCGAAGGTCGTCACCGGCTACTACGACAAGGCCGGCATGTGGCCCTACCTCGAGGAGCTCGGCTACCACCTCGTGGGCTACGGCTGCACCACCTGCATCGGCAACTCGGGCCCGCTGCCCGAGGAGATCTCCGCGGCGGTCAACGAGAACGACCTCGCGGTGGCGTCGGTGCTCTCGGGAAACCGCAACTTCGAGGGGCGCATCAACCCCGACGTCAAGATGAACTACCTGGCCTCCCCGCCGCTGGTCATCGCCTACGGCCTGGCCGGGACGATGGACTTCGACTTCGACTCCGAGCCGCTCGGCCAGGACCCGACCGGCAACGACGTCTTCCTCGCCGACATCTGGCCCTCGCCGGAGGAGGTCGAGCGCACGATCACGGAGTCGGTCAGCTCGGACATGTTCACCGAGGACTACGCCGACGTCTTCACGGGTGACGAGCGCTGGCGCAGCCTCGAGACCCCGGACGGCTCGACGTTCGCGTGGGACCCCGAGTCCACCTACGTCCGCAAGCCCCCGTACTTCGAGGGCATGCCGGCCACCCCGGAGCCCGTCACCGACATCGCCGGCGCCCGCGTGCTGGCCAAGCTCGGCGACTCCGTGACGACCGACCACATCTCGCCGGCCGGGTCGATCAAGGCCGACTCGCCGGCCGGGAAGTACCTCGCGGAGCACGGCATCGACCGCAAGGACTTCAACTCCTACGGCTCGCGCCGCGGCAACCACGAGGTGATGATCCGCGGCACCTTCGCCAACATCCGCCTGAAGAACCAGCTGCTCGACGGCGTCGAGGGCGGGTTCACCAAGAACCTCCTCACCGGCGAGCAGGAGACGATCTTCGACGCCTCCCAGGCCTACCAGGCCGCGGGCGTCCCGCTCGTCATCCTCGGCGGCAAGGAGTACGGCTCGGGCTCGTCGCGCGACTGGGCGGCCAAGGGCACGGCGCTCCTCGGCGTCCGCGCCGTCATCACCGAGAGCTTCGAGCGCATCCACCGCTCGAACCTCATCGGCATGGGCGTCCTCCCGCTCCAGTTCCCCGAGGGCGAGAGCGCCGAGACGCTCGGGCTCGACGGGACCGAGACGTTCGACATCTCGGGCGTCACCGCCCTCAACGACGGCACGACGCCGAAGACCGTCCACGTGAGCGCCGCCAAGGAGTCCGGCGAGGTCGTGGAGTTCGACGCGGTCGTCCGCATCGACACCCCCGGCGAGGCGGACTACTACCGCAACGGCGGCATTCTGCAGTACGTGCTGCGCTCGCTCGTCGCCGCCTGACGCAGCAGGTCCGGTCGCACGCGGCCCCGGCCCTCTCGGGTCGGGGCCGCGGTGCGTCCGGTCGGGATCGACGCGCCCAGGTCCGGGGCGCCGGCGCGGCCGACGACGGCCCACCTGCGCGGGGGAGGGCGGACCTCCCCGTCCGTGCGCCCGTGCGCATTGATCCGGCGCACCTACCGTCGGCCCATGCGATCCTCCCGCGCACTTCCGCCCGCCGTCCTCGCGACCGGCCTCGCGCTCGTCCTCGCCGCCTGCGCCGGCGGCGAGGACGAGGACGGCTCCGAGGAATCGACGTCGACGCAGGGTGACGAGACTCCCTCCGACGACGAGAACCCCTCCGACGACGAGCCCGCGGACCCCGCCGCGCTCGACGCGCACGTGGCCGCCGTCTCCGACCTCGGTGCCGAGCTCGCCGCGACCGCCGAGGACGAGTCGCTCGTGGTCTCGCCGGCCTCCGCCGCGACCACGCTGGCGATCCTTGCCGCCGGGGCGGAGGGCGAGACGCTCGCCGAGCTCGAGACCCTGCTCGGCGGTGGTTCGTCGGACGTCCTCGCCTCGATCGGCGACCTTCGGGCGGTCCGGGCGGATCTCGAGGTCGACCCGGCCGCCGGCGACCTCGACCCGTGGCCGGACTCGCCCGTGCTCCACCTCGCCGACCAGGTCGCCGTCCGCGAGGGCGTGACTCCCGGCGACGCGTGGCTGACCTCTGTCGAGGGCCTCGGCGCGGAGGTCGTCGAGGCATCGCCGGACGAGCTACCGGGGCTGCTCGACGAGTGGGTGGCCCTGCACACCGGCGGGCTCGTCGAGGAGAGTGCGATCACCCCGGACGCGAGCACGGGCCTCGTCGTCCAGGACGCCGTCCTCCTGCACGCGTCCTTCGAGCCTCGGTTCTCCGGGTCGGCCACCGAGGACCTCCCGTTCACCCTCGCCGACGGCTCGGAGGTCACGGTGCCGACGATGCGGGCGGAGCGGCCCCTGCCGTGGGCGGAGACCGAGGTCGCGACGGCGACCAGCCTCGACCTCGAGGGCGGGCTCGACGTCCAGGTCGTCCTCCCGGCCGAGGGGACCGCGCCGAGCGAGCTGACGGCCGAGGACTGGAACGCCCTCGACGACGCGCTGACCTCGGGGGACGAGGCGCTCGTCGACCTCGGTCTCCCGCGCGCCGACCTCGCCACGACGACGAACCTCATGTCCGCCCTGCCCGGACTCGGTGCCGAGTCGTTCGCCGACGGCGGCGGTGAGCTCGGCGGCATCTTCGAGGGCGCGTTCGTCGACGAGGCCGTCCAGCAGGCCACCCTCGAGGTGACGGAGCAGGGCGTGGTGGCCGCGGCGGTCAGCGAGACCGACGCCGCCGGCGCGATCCCGCCCCCGCCCGAGACCCGGGAGCTGATCGTCGACCGGCCCTACGCGCTGCGCGTCGTCGACGGCGAGACCGGGTGGGTGCTCGTCCACGCCGTCGTCGCGGACCCACGCGGCGAGGGGTAGCCCGGGGGCGCCCGGCCCGCGCCCGGCCGATCGGCGCTCCGCGCGGACCGCATCCGGTGGGACGCCGCCCCGTGACCGGAAGGTGACCCCGGACGCGTACCGTCCGGGCCATGTCGACCCGTCGCCGCGCCGTCGCGGCCGCCGCCGCCCTCCCGCTCCTCGCCCTCGCCGCCTGCGGGTCGGGAGAACCGGGGACGGACGACGACGCCGGGTCCGGCGATGCCACCGGCTCCTCGACCGCGGGTCCCCCGGGCGCGCCCTCGGACGGTGCCGCGCCCTCGGACGGTGCCGCGCCGTCGGACGGTGCCGCGCCGTCGGACGGGCCCGCGGGCGCCGGCGGCGCCACCGATCTCTCGCCGACGGGGGAGCCCGCGGGACAGCCTGCACCCGTCGCGCTCGCCGACGCGACCGCGCTCAACGCCCACCTCGCCGCGACGGCCGCGCTCGGCGCCGACGTCGTCGCGGAGGTCCTCGCCGACCAGGACCAGGACACCCTCGTCGTCTCGCCCTCGAGCCTGGCGACCGCTCTCGCGATGGTGGGTGCAGGGAGCGACGGGGAGACCCGCTCCGAGGTCGAGGAGCTGCTCGGGTCGGACGTCGACGGCGCTCTCGAGGCGATCCAGGCGCTGCGGGCAGAGCGGGCCGACCTCGACCAGGACCCCGCCACGATCGTGCTCGACCCGCTGCCCGACCACGCGATCCTTCACACGGCCAACCAGGTGGTCCTGCGCGACGACGTCGTCCCCGAGCAGGACTGGCTCGACACGGTCTCCCACCGACTCGGCGCGGGTGTGGTCGCGACGAGCAGCCCGGACGAGATGCAGGACGTCCTCGACGAGTGGGTCCGCCTCCACACGGCCGAGCTCGTCGAGGAGAGCGGGATCGACGCCAGGGCCGACACGGTGCTCGTCCTGCAGGACGCGATGCTCGTCGCGTCGGCGTGGCTCGACCGGTTCGACGAGGCGGCCACCACCGACGACGGCTTCACGCTCGCGGGCGGCGAGGTCGTCGAGGTGCCGACGATGCACACCGAGGCCCCGCTGACGTACGCCGAGGTCGACGGTCACCAGGCGACGAGCCTCCCGCTGCTCGACGGGCTGAGCCTCGAGGTCGTGCTGCCGGGCGAAGGGACGGCGCCGGCGGAGCTCACGGCGCAGGACTGGGCGGCGATCGCCGACGGACTGGACGGGGCGGACCAGGTGGCCCTCGACCTCGCCCTTCCCCGGGCCGACGTCGAGACGAGCTTCGGGCTGGCCCCGGTGCTCACCGAGCTCGGCGCCGTCGAGCTGTTCGGTCCGACTCCCGACCTGTCCCGCATGCTGCCCGGCGACGGCTACGTCATCGATCAGGCCGTCCAGCAGGCCCGCCTGCAGATCGGCGAGGAGGGCGTCGTCGCGGCCGCCGTCACCGAGATCGCGGTCGCGGAGTCGGGCGTTGCGCAGCCCCCCGAGCGGGCCGAGATGATCGTCGACCGCCCCTACGCGGTGCGCATCGTCGACGGCGAGACCGGCTGGGTGCTCGTCCACGGCGTCATCGGGGACCCGAGGGTGGAGGAGGAGTAGGCGCGCGGCTCACGCCCCGTCGGACAGCCCCCACACGCGGTCGAGGAAGGCGATCTCGGCCTCGGCGGCGCGGACGATCGCCTCGGTCGAGCGGAACCCGTGCCCCTCGCCCTCGAGCACGACGAGCTCGACGTCGCGCCCCGCCGCCCGCAGCGCGTCGGCGACCGAGGTGGCCTGGTCGAGCGGGACCACCCGGTCCTCGTCGCCCTGGAGCAGGAGCACGGCGGCGGTGATCCGGTCCACGTGCCTGATCGGTGAGCGCTCGTCGTAGGTCGCCGCCGCCTCCGGGAGAGGGCCGACGAGGCGGTCGAGATAGCGCGACTCGAAGTCGTGGGTGCCCTCGGCGAGCATCCGCAGGTCGCCGATCCCGTAGCGGGAGATGCCGGCGCTGAACACGTCGGTGAAGGCGAGCGCGGCGAGGGTCGTGTAGCCGCCGGCCGAGGCCCCGCGCACCGCCATGCGGTCCGTGTCGACGATCCCGGACTCCGCGAGGTGCCGAGCACCCGACGCCACGTCGGCGACGTCGACGACCCCCCACTGCCCGTCCAGCCGGTCGGCGTACGCGCGGCCGCGACCGGTGGACCCGCGGTGGATGACGTCGAGGACGGCGATGCCCCGCGTGGTGAGCGACTGGACCGACCCGTTCCAGGTCGCGGTCGTCGACGCCGTCGGGCCGCCGTGGTTGACGACGACCAGCGGCGGCAGCTCGCCCTCGGGCCCCGTGTACCGCTCGGAGGTGGGCGGGTAGTAGAAGCCGTGGACCTCCTCGCCGTCGTCCCCGGTCCAGGCCACCGACCGCGCATGCGCGACGTCGCCCGGCGCCAGCGGACCGGTGGCGGCGCCGGCGACGAGCTCCCACCGACCGGCGCCGACCTGGAGCTCGTACAGCGCGGGCGGCCGGTCGGCGCCCGCGAGCACGGCGAGCACGCGGCCGAAGCCGGCGGCGACCGGACCGACGGCCTCGAGGCCGGTCACCCACTCCTCGGCCTCCCCGTTGGCGAGCCGCACGGTGCCCAGGTGCCACCGGTCGTCGGTCACCCACGTGCACACGAGGTGCTCGTCGTCGAGCTCGGCGATCGTGCGGGGGCCGAGGCCCCACTGCGGCGGGGCGAACTCCGAGTCGACGGGGTGGAGGTCGCGCTTCCGGCGCTCCTCGGTCGTCGGGGCCTCGGTGCGGTAGAGGTTCTGCCAGCCGGTGGAGTCGTCGGCGTGGACGAGCTCGCCCGTCGACGTCCACACCGGCTGGGAGGCCGCGACGCCGGCGCCGCCCGCGATCCGGGCGGAGGGTCCGGGGCGTCCGTCGTCGTCGAGGAGGCTGACGAGGACCTCGCCGCCGGTCCAGGGCATCTCGGGGTGGTCCCACGCCACGTGCGCGAGCGCGTCCCCGGCGGGGGACAGGCGCGGGGAGGTGAGGAAGTCACGGCCCTCGAGCAGGACGTCGAGCACGTCCGGGTCGTCGGCGGCGGATCCGTCGAGCGGGACGGCGACGATCTGGGCGCGGTGCCGGTCGCCGTCCGCGCCGGGCGCGGACCGGACGGCGAGCACCCGGTCGCGGGCGAGGTCGAGCTCGAGGTCGCCCCACGCGGACCCGTCGTCGGGCGTGAGCGGGGTGAGGACGTGCCCGTCGACGACCCCGTGCAGGCGCGAGTCGGAGCGGTCCGAGACGACGACGACACCCCCGCCGACGGCGTACGCGAGACCTCCGTAGCCGTGCACGTCGGACGCGACGTCCGGCAGGGAGCCGTCCGGACGGGTGACGACGCGGTCGGTGACCTCGCCCTCGAGGGGGCGGTGGACGAGCGTCGTGCGACCGCCGTCGGCGGGACGCTGCTCCGTCCACCAGGCGCCCCGGTCGTCGAGGCGGGGCTCGGCCACGCGCGTGCCGGCGGTGAGCCGGTTGACGGGAACGGGCCACGGCCAGGTGCCGTGGGGGCGGACGTGCGGGACGACCTCGTCGGCGCTCATCGGTCCAGGCTACGCGCCCGGTGCCGTACGCCACACGGCGGCTGTCGACAACTCCGCCGACGGCGTACGCGAGCCCCCCGTAGCCGTGCACGTCGGACGCGCCGTCGGGCAGGGAGCCGTCCGGATGGGTGACGACGCGTCCGCCGTCACGGTGCGCCGCGCGGCGGCTGGTGCGGCGCATCACGGCGCCCGGCCGTGGCGACGCGCCTAGAGTGGTCGGGCCCGGACATCCCCGCGACCGAGAAGGAGTGCGATGAGCCTGCTGGAGTCCATCCGTGAGCCCGCGGACCTCAGGCGCCTCGACCCCGCCGAGCTCGGCGTGCTCGCGAAGGAGATCCGCGAGTTCCTCGTCGAGAACGTCTCGCGCACCGGCGGCCATCTCGGTCCCAACCTCGGCGTCGTCGAGCTGACGATCGCCCTCCACCGGGTCTTCGAGTCCCCGCGCGAGACGATCGTGTTCGACACGGGGCACCAGTCCTACGTGCACAAGATGCTCACGGGCCGGCAGGACTTCGGCGCGCTGCGCACGAGCGGCGGGCTGTCCGGCTACCCGTCGCGGGCCGAGTCGGCGCACGACGTGGTGGAGAACTCGCACGCCTCGACCGCGCTCTCGTGGGCCGAGGGCATCTCGCGCGCCCGCTACGTCTCGGGCGACGACGCTCCGGTGGTCGCGGTCATCGGGGACGGCGCGCTGACCGGCGGCATGGCCTGGGAGGCCCTCAACAACATCGCCGACGGCCCCGAGCGTCCCCTCGTGGTCGTCCTCAACGACAACGGTCGCTCCTACGCGCCGACGATCGGCGGTATGGCCCGCCACCTCGACGGGCTGCGCACCGCGCCCGGCTACGAGAAGGTGCTGGGTTGGGGACGCCGGAGCCTCCAGCGCGCCGGCATCCCCGGACGGATGACCTACGACGCCCTGCACGCGATGAAGGCCGGGGTCAAGGACGTCGTGGCGCCGAGCGCCGGCGTGTTCGGCGCACTCGGCCTCAAGTACCTCGGCCCGGTCGACGGTCACGACCTCGAGGAGGTCGAGGCGGCGCTGGCGCGGGCGAAGGAGTTCGGCGGCCCCGTCGTCGTGCACGTGCAGACCGAGAAGGGGCGCGGCTACGAGCCGGCGGAGGCGGACATCGCCGATCGCTTCCACGCGGTCGGGAAGATCCACCCCGAGACCGGCCTGCCGGTGGCACCGTCGCGGTTCGGGTACACGGCCGTGTTCGCGGACGAGATCGTGCGGATCGCCCGGGAGCGGGACGACGTCGTGGCACTGACGGCGGCCATGCTCGCGCCGGTGGGGCTCGCGCCGCTCGCCGTCGAGATGCCGGAGCGGGTCATCGACGTCGGGATCGCGGAGCAGCACGCGCTGACGTCGGCGGCGGGGATGGCCTACGCCGGCCTCCATCCGGTGGTCGCCGTGTACGCGACCTTCCTCAACCGTGCGTACGACCAGCTGCTCATGGACGCCGCGCTCCACCGCGCGGGCGTCACGATCATGCTCGACCGCGCGGGGATCACCGGCGACGACGGCGCGTCGCACAACGGGATGTGGGACCTCGCGCTGCTCGGCACGGTCCCGGGGCTCCGGCTCGCGGCGCCTCGGGACGAGGCCACGCTGCGGCACGCGCTGCGCGAGGCCGTCGAGGTCGACGACGCCCCGACCGTCGTGCGCTACCCCAAGGGCAGCGTCGCGGACCCGATCCCCGCGTTGTCCGTCGTGGACGGCCTCGACGTGCTCGCCGAGGCCGGCGACTGCCCGCCGGACGTGCTCGTCGTCGGCGTCGGCTCGATGGCGGGGACGGCGGTCGAGGTGGCCGCGGCGCTCGACGCGCAGGGCATCGGCTCCCGCGTCGTCGACCCGCGCTGGGTGCTGCCGGTGCCGGACGCGCTCGTGGCCGCCGCCGCCGAGGTGTCGCTCGTCGTGACGATCGAGGACGGGCTCGCCGACGGTGGGGTCGGCTCCGCGCTGCGCGACGCCCTCGCCCGCGCGGACGTCTCCACCCCGGTGCGCAGCCACGGCCTGGCGCCCCGGTTCCTCGACCACGCGTCCCGCGCGGAGATCGTCGCCGCCGCCGGGCTGCGCGCCCAGGACGTCGCGCGCTCCGTGGCCGAGCACGTGGCGGCCGGGCGCGGCGGGGTCGACGCCCGCGAGGCCGGCGCCCACGAGTCGGAGGCGCGGGAGGCCGACGCGACCCGGGCCGGGGCACGCGAGTCCGGTGCCCCGGGCGACACGCGAGGCACGACGACACCCTGAGGGAGGCGGCGCGCCCGGTGAGGACCCGCCGCGCGCGGCATCGCCGACCGGATGCGGGGAAGGCCCGCCGGGCCCGACGGCCGAGCAGCTCGGGCGCGCGGGCTACCGCAGCTCGCCCGCGCTGCGCAGGTACGGCGTGAGCCCGCCGCGGTGCCGCGGGAAGCCCGCGCCGAGGATCATCGCCAGGTTGACGTCGTCCTCCGAGGCGACGACGCCGTCCGCGAGCAGGAGGCGGGTCTCCTCGCCGAGAGCCGCGACCACGCGGTCGAGCACCCCGGACTCCGTGACGGCGGCCGGGTCGCCGTCGTCGTCCCCGTCCGGCGCGTCGGTGCCGTCCTGGCCGAACCGGGCGGCGAGGTCGTCGGCCAGGCGGCCGTCGGGCGTCATCGCCCGCGCGCCGTCCGTGACCAGGGACCGCAGGCCGGGCGAGGCCGGGTAGCGGTCGCCGAGCCCCTCCCGCAGCGCCCCGATGGCGTGCTCGGCGACGGCGGCGCCGACGAGGTCGAGCAGGGCGAACGGCCGCATCGGCAGGCCCATCGGGTCCAGGGCCCGGTCGGCGACGGCCGGCGGGGTCCCGTCCTCGACCGCGCCGAGCAGCTCCGCGAGGAGCCGGAGGAGGAGCCGGTTGACCACGAACCCGGGCGCGTCGACGACGTCGACGGCGATCTTCCCGGCCGCCGCGGCGACCGCGCGCCCGGTCGCGTGCGTGACGTCGTCCGTCGCGGCGGTCCGCACCACCTCGACGAGCGGCATCCGGCCGACCGGGTTGAAGAAGTGCAGCCCGACGAGCCGCTCCGGGTGGTCGAGACCGGCGCCCATCTCCGTGACCGAGAGGGCGGAGGTGTTCGTCGCGAGCACGGCGTCGGCGGCGACGACGCCCTCGAGCTCGGCGAGGACGGCCTTCTTCACGTCGAGCCGCTCGGTGACGGCCTCGATGACGAGGTCGCAGCCGGCGAGGTCGCCGAGATCGGTGGTGGCGGAGACGAGGCCACGGACGGCGGCCGCGTCCTCGGCCGTGGCGCGGCCCGCCTCGACCTCCTTCGCCAGCGCGGCGTCGACGGCGGCGAGGCCGGCAGCGCACCGCTCGTCGTCGAGATCGCGCATGACGACCGGGACCTGCAGGCGCGAGGCGAGCAGGAGCGCGAGCTGGGCGGCCATGAGCCCCGCGCCGGCGAGGCCCGCGGAACGGATCCGGTGGACGTCGTCGCCGCCCGAGCGCGCGGCCCGTGCCTCGGACCGAGCCGTCGACCGGGCCTTGCGCAGCAGCCTGGCCGCGTACATCGAGGACCGGCCGGCCTCGCCCGTGGCGAGCTCGACGAGCGCCGCCTGCTCGGCGGCGAACGAGTCGGCGACGGAGGCGGTCACCGAGTCCTGGATGAGCTCCCAGGCCCGCTGGGGCGCGGGGTTGCCGGTGGAGGCCGCACGGGCGACGGCGGAGCGCCGGCGTCCCAGCGCCTCGGTGGTGCGCGAGAGGTCGGCGTCCGGACGACCGCCGGCGGGGGCCGCGCTCACGCGGGAGGCGGCGATCTCGGCGGCGAGCAGGTCGATCGCGGCGGCCAGGCCGAGGTCGTCGCCCGGCTCGACGACCGCGTCGACGAGGCCGGCCTCGAGCGCGCCCGCCGCGTCGAGCGTGCGGTCCTTCGCCGGCAGGTCGAGGATGACGCGCGCCGCGGTCTCGGGGCCGACCAGGCGGGGGAGCAGCGTGCAGCCGCCCCAGCCCGGCACGATGCCGAGCGACGTCTCGGGCAGCCCGATCGCCCGGACCGCGCTCGAGGCGACCCGGTAGCCGCAGGCCAGCGCGATCTCGTAGCCGCCGCCCAGGGTGACTCCGGTGAGGTGGGCCATCGACGGCACGGACAGGTCCCGGATCGCGTGCGACAGCACGTGGCCGGCGGCCGCGATCGGGGTGAGCGTCTCGGGGCTGCCGGCGGACTCGAGGAGGTCGAGATCGGCGCCCGCCACGAAGCTGCGGTCCGTCCCGGTGAGGACGACCGCCTGCACGGTGCCGGCGCGGCCGTCCGCATCGACCTCGCGGACGGCCTCGGTGAGGCGGGCGAGCCCGAGGTCACCGATCGTGGCCGGGCGGGAGGGGTCGGCGGCGGCGATCGAGAGGACGGCGACGGTGCCGAGCTCGTGGCTCAGATCGCTGCGGGTGACGGTGAGCGCGCGCTCGGCCGACTCGGTGTGCTGCACGTGGACCTCCGCTGGAAGAAGTAGGTGGGACGCACGGTACCGGGTTGTTCGGCCGGTGCGACAGCGGGGTGGCTCGGGCCAGGGCGGGGCCGGTCCCGTGGCGGGCCCCGGCCGAGGACCGCCCGAGTTCGAGTCGTGCCTGGGCTCGTGACGGCTCTCGGCCCGCGGCTGACCTCAGCCCGCGGCGGCCTCGGCGAGCGCGGCGGCCACGACGGGCCCGGCCTGCTCGACCTGCCAGGGCCGGGCGCCGTGCGAGAGCAGGACGTCGTCGAGCTCCGCGGGCGCAGCGCCGTCCCACGCCACGCGCCGCTGGACGGCGGGCGCGAGGAGGTTCTCCTGGGGGATCCCGATCTCGTCGGCCCGGGCACGCAGCGCGGTACGGACGGCGTCGAGCCGGGTCGCGGCGTCCGGGCGGGCGTCGCCCCAGGACCGCGGCTGCGGCAGGGCGTCCGGGTCGCGGGGAGGACGGCGGGCGGGCAGGGCGTCGTCGGGCACGGAGAGCCCCTCCTCGACGGCGGACCACCAGTAGTCGGCGCGTCGTCGGGTGCCCTTGCCGGAGAACTCCTGCAGCGAGGTGAGCGCGTGCCGGCTCTCCGGCAGCTCCCGGGCGGCCGCGACGACGGCGGCGGCCGGCAGCACGCGGCCCGGAGCCCGGTCGAGCTCCTGGGCGAGTCGTTCGCGGGCCTCCCACACGGCGCGGGCCACGGCGAGGCCGCGGGGGCGCCGGACCTCCTGCAGGCCCGAGGTCCGCCGCCACGGGTCGACCTTGGCCGGCGGGGGAGGAGCGGTGCGCTCGTGCTCGAACTCCTGCAGCGCCCACGCGAGGCGGCCCGTGCGGGCGAGGGCGACGAGCTGGGCCTCGCGCGCGGCGGCGAGCAGCTCGACGTCGAGGGCGGCGTACCGGCGCCAGTCCTCGGGCACCGGGCGGGTCGACCAGTCGGCGGCGGAGTGCTCCTTGGCGAGCGCGTACCCCAGCTCGTCGGCGACGACGGCGGCGAGCCCCACCCGGGCCCGCCCCAGGAGGCGCGCGGCGATCTCGGTGTCGAAGAGCGAGGCCGGGGTCAGGCCGAGGTCGCGCAGGCACGGCAGGTCCTGGTCCGCGGCGTGCAGGACCCACTCGAGCGGGTTGACCACCTCGGCCAGCGCGTCGAGGTCGGGCAGCGCGATCGGGTCGACGAGGTGGATCGCGCCGTCGGACCGGCGCAGCTGGACGAGGAACGCCCGCTGCCCGTAGCGAAAACCGGAGGCCCGCTCCGCGTCGACCGCGACGACCCCGTCCTGCGCGGCGAGCTCCGCGACGGCGCGCTCGAGGGCCTCGGGGGTGTCGATGACCGGGGGCACGCCGCCGGAGGGTTCGGTCAGCGGCTCGGGCGGGGGCGGCGCGTCCGCGCGGTCGGTTGCCGCGTCGTTCGACGTCGGGCCGTTCGTCGTCGTCCCGTTCCTCGACGGGCCGCTCGTCGTCGCGGCCGTGCCCTCGTGCTCGGCGCTCATCGGCGCCTGGCCAGGGAGGTGACGACGGCGGGGACCGGCTCGAGCCCCGCGACGGTGCAGGCGAGCTCTGCCCAGGCCGCGAGGTGCGGGCCGAGCTCGGGGGTGTGGGGGGTCCAGGACGCGCGGACCTCGACCTCGACGTCGCCGCCCGCGAGCTCGAGCCCGCCGAAGGTCTCGGACAGGACGCGGGTGACGGTGCCGGAGAGCTGGCTGAAGCCGGCGCCGTGGGACACGAGCGACTCGCACAGCCACGACCAGGCGACCTCGCCGAGCAGCGCGTCGGCGCCCATCTCCTCCTCGAGCCGGGCCCGGGCGAGCACGACGACGCGGAAGGTGCCCTGCCATGCCTCCTGCCCGTCCGGGTCGTGGAGGACGACGAACCGGCCGTGCCCGAGGAAGGCATCGGGGTCGAGGTCGCCGGGCGAGGACGTGATCTCGGCGGTGAGCGCGGCGGTGAACGGGGCGAGACGCGCGGGCGCGGGCACCTCCTCGAGGTGCACCTCCCGGCGGAGCCTCGGCTCGCGCAGCGAGAGCAGCGCCCGCTCGAAGTCCGCGGGGATATCCCCGCCCTGGCTGCTCACCCGGACAGGCTAGGCGGCCGCGCGCCGCGTGGTCGGCGGCGCGCCGGTCGTGGCACAGTTCCTTCGGTGCGCCACGCAGACCTTCGTCCCGTCGTCCTCGGGTCCGACCTCGGCACCTACTCGGTCGCCCGTTCCTTCCACGAGGCGTTCGGCGTCCGGTCGACGATCGTGCTCAACCAGCCCCGCGGTCCCGTCGACCACAGCGCGATCCTCGAGCAGCTCTACCTCGGGAAGGGCGGCACGCTCGACACCGACCTCGTCCTCGACCGGCTCGTCGAGCACGCGGCCGCCCACCCGGACCGACGGCACGTCCTCATGCCGACGATGGACCAGGACGTCGACATGATGCTCACCCACCGCGAGCGCCTCGAGGTGCACTACCTCGTCGGGCTCGCGCCGGCCGAGCTCGTGCGGGCCGCGTCCGACAAGGCGAACCTCGAGCGGGTCGCCGCCTCCGTCGGCGTGGCCACCCCGCGGGGGGTCGAGGTCCCGATCCCCGGCGACGACGACGAGTGGCGCCGCGCGCTGGCCGAGGTCCCGCTGCCGGCCATCCTCAAGCCGGCCGACGGCGGGACCACCTACGCCAACCTCTTCTTCGAGGGGCGCAAGAAGGCCTACCCGGTGGCCGACCACGAGGAGTCGCTCGAGGTTCTCCGGCTCGTGCGCTCCGCCGGCTTCACCGGGACGTTCCTCGCGCAGGAGCTGATCCCGGGCGACGACACGACGACCTGGGTCGTCAACGGGTACGTCGACCAGGCCGGACGGATGACGATGGCCGCGACCGGGCAGGTGCTGCTCGGGCTGCACCAGCCGGGGTTCATCGGCAATGCCGGGATCATCTACGTCCGCGAGCACCCCGAGCTGCTCGAGGACGCGCGGCGGGTGGTCGGGGAGCTCGGGCTGACCGGCCTGTTCAGCATCGACGTCAAGATCGACCCGCGGGACGGGCGGCGGGTGCTGCTCGACGTCAACCCCCGCGCGGGCCGCGGCGGGTACTTCGTCGACGTGGGCGGGCTCAACCTCATGGCCGCGCTCGTCGCCGACCGGGTCGAGGGGCGCGCGCTCCCGGAGCGGGTCGCCGAGCGGCGCGGCGTCATGGGCTTCGTCCCGTCGGTGGTGCTCCCGCGGTACGTCCGCGACCGCGCGCTCCTGCGGGAGGTGCTGGGGGTCATCGCCCGGCGCGGTGTCGTCAACCCGCTGCTCTACCGCAAGGACCGCAACCTGCGCCGGGCGCTCTACGCGCGGCAGGCCGGGATCAACCAGCTGCGCGCGCTGGCGGCCCACTACCCGCGGCCGACCGACACCGGCTTCTAGGACAGCCCGGTCAGCGGCGGCGGACGCGGGCCAACCCGCGGCGGGCCCTCTGCTTGAGGTCCCGCCCCGTGACGAGGGCGCGGTACACGGCGGTGCGCACGGGCAGGTCGCGCGCGGCGGCGGCGGGGACGACGTCGGGGTGGAACTTCGTCTTGAACAGCGTGAGCCCGGCGAGCGAGTCGAACTCCTCGGAGCCCACGCCGCCGAGGTCGTAGGAGGTCACGCCCTCGGCCTGGAGGCGCTGCATGATCTCCCACTGGAGCAGGTCCGGCGCGCCCGAGTGGCGGGCCGCCTCGCCGGACGCGCCGATCGAGTAGGTCGCGTGCGAGCCGATGACGTTGACCTGGGCCCACGCGACCGGGACCCCGGCCTCGCGCACGACGAACATGCGCATGATCTCGGGTCCGACGAGCCGCATCATCTCGAAGTACCGGTCGGCCGGGTGCACGCCGAACGCCGCGCGCTCGCCGGTCTCCTCGAACAGGGCGTACAGCTCGTCGAACGCGGCGCGGTCGAGGCCGGCGTCCTCGGTGACGGTCAGCCCCTCCTCGCGCTCGGCCTTGCGGACGTCGCGCCGCCCGCGCTTCTTCATCCGGGACATGACGTCCTCGGGAGTGCCGGTGAGGTCGACGACCACCGTCGAGTCGAACGTGATGCCCTGCATGACGGGGACGAGGTCCATGTCGTCGTACCGGGCGTGCAGGCGGACGAACGCGATCCCGGGGTCCACCCGGCGCAGCGACGCCGCGAGCTGGTCGCGCAGCGCGCGCTCCCGCTCCGGGGTGGGCTCGGCGAGCCACACGGGTCCGAACTTGGCCCAGAGCCACGAGACACCGGCGCCCACGGCGACCTTGCTGAAGGAGACGACGGCGACGGCGTCGCGCCCCTCCCAGGCCACGAGGCGTCCCCACGGGGTGCGCCCGGGCACGGTCGCGTCGTACGCGTCCCACTCGACGGTCTGCTCCACCGGCATCGCGGCGTCGGCGGTGAGCTGCCGGTACTCGACGTCGTCGCTGGGGCGAAGCTGAAGCGTCACGTGACCTCCGGTGGGTGGGTGCTCGCGGGGCTGCGGGCACGGGACAGGCTATCGCCGACGCGTATGGTGTGACCCGTCCGGCGCCCGTGAGCCGCCCACCGCCCCTGACGCACCCGGAGGTGCCGTGTCCCGCTCGCAGATCGTCCCGCTCACGCCAGGAGCGCTCGAGGACGCCGTCGCCGGTGTCGGCGGTGAGCTGCCGGTCGAGCAGTCGGAGGCGTGGGACGCCTACGACGAGGCGATGCCGGGCCGCGAGCCCGCGGGGCGCCTTGCGTGGCTCCTCGACGGCGAGCCGCAGGCGGTCCTCGCCCTCACTCGGCTGCGCGGGCGCGGGTTTACCTACCTGTGGGCGAAGCACGGGCCGATCTGGCTCACGCCCGACACGCCCGAGGCGGAGCGGGCGTTCCGCCGGGCGCTCACCCGCTCGCTGCGCGCCGCGGAGCCTCGCGCGGCGTTCGTCCGCCTGCACGCGCGGCACCGCGCCGACGACCTGCACGAGCTGCTCCAGTCCGTGACCTTCGACCGGACCGTCGTCCTCGACCTCGCCGGCACCGCCGACGCCGACACGCTGCTCGCCTCGATGAAGAAGCGCGGGCGACGCGACGTCCGGAAGGCCGGGCGCAACGAGGACCTCGTGCCCGGCGAGGAGACGGGCATCGACGCCGACGGCTTCGCCGAGCTCTACGCGCTCCTGGAGGAGACCGCCGAGCGCGACGAGTTCGGCATCGCCGCGGCGAGCCAGTACACGACCATGCTCGACTCGCTCGGGCCGGAGCACGGCCGCCTGTTCGTCGTCCGGGACCGGGAGGGTCGGCCCCTGTGCTGGGGGATCGTCACGGTCGGCGAGGGGCTGGCCACCTACTACTACGCGGCGTCGAGCCACGCGGGCCGCCGGGCGGGTGCGCCCGACCTGCTCGTCTGGCACATGGCGGCCACCCTGCAGGCCGAGGGGGTCCGGACGTTCGACCTCATGGGCATCGACTCCGACCGCGCGCCCCGCCTGACGGGTGTGCGCGACTTCAAGACGAAGTTCTCGAACGAGGTCACCGAGGTCCCCGGGGCGTGGGACGTCCCGCTGCGCCCCGTGCTCTACCGGGCGCTGACCGCGGCCCTGGCCGGCAAGCGCCGGGCGGTCGCGGCCGTGGGTGCCGCGCGTGCCCGGGTCTCGGGCGGAGCCTCGGAGGAGAAGGCGGACGAGCAGCCGGGGGAGTAGCGCCCCGGTCCTCAGCAGCGCCGCGACCGGGTGCGCGCACTCCTGGACGCGTCAACGCCTGGACGACTCCCGTCCGTCGTGACGTGGATCTCGAAATCCGCGCGCCTTTCGCCTATTCCATCCCTTCGGTCTTGCGTAATTGTCGATTAGGGTCGCCTTACCTCACGTGGTGGGGACCGCTTCCCAGAACGATGGAGACCTCATGACCACCCTGCGCCGCACCCTGATCGGCGGGACCGCCGCGTTCGCCCTGCTCGCGACCGCCGCCTGCTCGTCCTCCGACGACGAGACGAGCGAGTCCGCCGACGGTGACGCCACGAGCGAGTCGGCCCCCGAGGAGGACGGCGACGACGCGGAGTCCGAGGCCGGGTCCGACGACGCCGCCGGATCCGACGAGTCGGGTTCCGCCGACTCCGGCTCGGACTCCGGCTCCGACTCCGACTCCGACGACTCCGCCGCGGGCGGCGCCATCGAGTTCGAGGACAACAACGGCACGCACACACTCGACGCCGCTCCCGAGTCGATCGTCGTCACGGACAACCGCAGCTTCGAGACGCTGGCCGACTGGGGCATCGAGCCCACCGCCGCCGCGGTCTCCCTCATGCCCGACACGGTGTCGTTCCCCAACCAGGACGACATCGTCGACCTCGGCAGCCACCGCGAGCCCGACCTCGAGTCCGTGGTCGTCGCCGACCCGGACATCATCATCAACGGCCAGCGGTTCACGCAGTACGCCGCGGACTTCGCCGAGCTCGCGCCCGATGCCCTCGTCACCGACCTCGACCCGCGCGACGGCGAGCCGTTCGACGAGGAGCTCATCCGCCAGGTCACCCAGCTCGGCGAGATCTTCGGCCACCAGGACGAGGCCGCCACGCTCGTCGAGGAGTTCGAGGCCGCCGTCGAGCGCGTGACCGCGGCGTACGACCCGGAGCAGACGGTCATGGCCGTCAACACCTCCGGCGGCAACATCGGCTACCTCGCCCCGACCGTCGGCCGCACCCTCGGCCCGGTCTTCGACTTCGCGGGACTGACGCCGGCCCTCGAGATCGACGACGCGTCCGACGACCACCAGGGCGACGACATCTCGGTCGAGGCCATCGCCGACTCGAACCCCGACTGGATCCTCGTCATGGACCGCGACGCCGCCGTCGGCGCCGACGAGGAGGGCTACACCCCGGCCCAGGAGATGCTCACGAGCTCCGAGGCCCTCGCCGGCGTCACGGCCGTCGAGGAGGAGCAGATCGTCTACATGCCCGAGGACACCTACACGAACGAGGGCATCCAGACGTACACCGAGTTCCTCAACGACTTCGCGGACGCGCTCGAGGGCGCGGCCTGATCCCGCGTTGACCCACCCCCGATGATCCCGCCGCGGTGGGGGGGGACACAGGGGTCGCTACACCCTCTACAATGCCCAACCCGGACACAA
>NZ_JBUZNL010000005.1:213479-249199 GCF_055326485.1 Georgenia sp. G2120
GGGGGGGTGGGTGGGGGGTCTTTCTCGCCCCTTTTTTCCCCCCCCCCCCCCCCCCCCCCCCTCCTTCCCCCCCCCCCCCCCCCCCCCCCCCCCCGGACCCGTGCCCGGCGCCGCTGCCGCCCGGCGCCGCACGTCCGTAGGAACGAGAGACGAGATGACCACCACCGGCACCGCGCCCCGAGCGCGAACGAGGGGGAGGCTCGTCGACCGCTCGCTCGTCGTCGGGATCGTCGTCGTCGCGCTCCTGCTCGTCGCCTCGCTGCTCACGGGGGAGTACGACATCTTCGGCGACAACCCGACGGACGTCGACATGTTCGCCATCACCCGCGTGCCCCGGACGATCGCGCTCGTCCTCTCGGGCGCCGCGATGGCCATGTGCGGGCTCATCATGCAGCTGCTCACCCAGAACCGGTTCGTCGAGCCGACGACCACGGGAACCACGGAATGGGCCGGCCTCGGCCTGCTGACCGTGATGATCCTGTTCCCCGGCGCGAGCATCCTCGGTCGGATGACCGGGGCCGTCATCTTCGCGTTCGTCGGCACGATGATCTTCTTCCTCTTCCTGCGGCGCGTCTCGCTCACGACCTCCCTCATCGTCCCGATCGTCGGGATCATGCTCGGCGCGGTCATCGGTGCCGTCTCCACCTTCGTCGCGCTGACGACCGACATGCTGCAGAACCTCGGCGTGTGGTTCGCCGGGAGCTTCACCTCGGTGCTGCGCGGCCAGTACGAGCTGCTGTGGATCGTCGCGCTCGTCGGCGTCGCCGTGTTCGTCGTGGCCGACCGCTTCACTGTGGCCGGCCTCGGCGAGGAGATCTCGACGAGCGTGGGGCTCAACTACAACCGGATCATCCTGCTCGGCACCACCCTCGTCGCGATCGCCACCGGGGTGGTGACCGTCGTCGTCGGGAACCTGCCCTTCCTCGGGCTCATCGTCCCCAACATCGTCTCGATGATCCGGGGGGACGACCTGCGCTCCAACCTGCCGTGGGTGTGCCTGCTCGGCATCGGCGTGGTCACCGTGTGCGACCTCATCGGCCGGACGATCATCTCCCCGTTCGAGGTGCCGGTCTCGCTCGTGCTCGGTGTGGTCGGCTCGATCGCGTTCATCGCGCTCCTCCTGAGGCAGCGTCGCCGTGGCTGAGGCGACGACGACCCCCGGCACCGCGACCCCCGGCGCGACCGCCCCCGCGACCGGGAAGGACGACGTGATGACCGACTCGACGGCGCACCGCACCGCACGCCCGACCGTGGACGCGTCAGCGCCGTCGGCCGCGCCCGGATCCGCGAGCAGCGCCGCCCGCACCACCCCGCGGAGGGCCGGCGCGTTCCAGACGGGCCGCCAGCGGATGCGGTACTGGCTCGTGCTGTCGCTGATGATCGTCCTGTCGCTCGGCTTCGGCTTCGGCCTGCTGGCCTACGACAACCCGATCCCGATCTCCGACGACCGGTTCTGGATCATCGCGAAGATGCGCGCCACCGACGTCGTCGTCATGGCGCTCGTGGCCACGTGCCAGGCGGTGGCGACCGTCGCGTTCCAGACGGTGACGAACAACCGCATCATCACGCCGTCGATCATGGGTTTCGAGTCCCTCTACGTCGCCGTGCAGACCTCGGCGGTGTACTTCCTCGGCGTGGCCGGCGTCGTCGCGGTCCAGGGCGTTCCCCAGTTCGCCCTCCAGGTCGCGCTCATGGTGCTGTTCGCGATGTTCCTCTACGGCTGGCTGCTGTCGGGGAGGTACGCGAACCTGCAGGTCATGCTGCTCGTCGGCATCATCATTGGGGCCGGCCTCGGGTCGGTGTCGACCTTCATGCAGCGCCTGCTGACCCCCAGCGAGTTCGACGTGCTCACGGCGCGCCTGTTCGGCTCCGTGACCAATGCCGACGAGAGCTACCTCCCGCTCGCGATCCCGCTCTGCCTGGTCGGCACGATCGGCATCCTCCTGCGGTCCCGACGGCTCAACGTCGTCGCGCTCGGCCGCGACATCAGCATGGGACTCGGCGTCAACCACCGGGCCGAGATCATCAAGGTGCTCTTCCTCGTCTCGATCCTCATGGCCGTCTCCACCGCGATGATCGGCCGGATGACGTTCCTCGGCTTCCTTGTGGCGACGCTCGCCTACCAGTTCTCCGGCACCCATGACCACCGGTACACGCTGCCGATGGCGGGACTCACCGGCTTCGTCGTCCTGTCCGGCGCCTACTTCGTCATGCGCAACATCTTCTCGGCCGCGGGCGTCGTCTCGATCCTCATCGAGTTCGTCGGCGGCATCGTCTTCCTCGTCGTCATCCTGCGAAAGGGCCGCCTGTGATCACGCTCGACGACGTCCGCAAGGAGTACAGCTCCGAGGTGACGATCGGACCGGTCTCCCTGACGATCCCCGCCTGCGGCGTCACCGCTCTCGTCGGCCCCAACGGTGCCGGCAAGTCGACGACGCTGACGATGATCGGCCGTCTGCTCGGCATGGACTCCGGCGCCATCGAGATCGCTGGCTACGACGTGGCGAGCACGAAGTCCCGCGACCTCGCGAAGATCGTGTCGGTGCTGCGTCAGGAGAACCACTTCATCACGCGGCTCACGGTGCGCCAGCTCGTGGGGTTCGGCCGCTTCCCCTACACGCAGGGGCGCCTGACGACGAAGGACGAGGAGCTCGTCAGCCAGGCCATCGACTTCCTCCAGCTCGGGGACCTCGAGGGCCGCTACCTCGACCAGCTCTCCGGCGGGCAGCGCCAGCGCGCTTACGTGGCGATGGTCCTCGCGCAGGACACGGAGTACGTGCTCCTCGACGAACCGCTCAACAACCTCGACATGAAGCACTCGGTGCAGATGATGAAGCACCTGCGCCGGGCGGCGACCGAGCTGGGCCGCACGGTCGTCATCGTGCTGCACGACATCAACTTCGCCGGGAAGTACGCCGACCACATCTGCGCGATGAAGGACGGCACGGTCTGCGACTTCGGCCCGTCCGAGGAGATCATGACCGACGAGGTCCTCACCCGCGTCTTCGACACCCCCGTGCGCGTCATCGACGGCCCGGACGGCAGGCTCGCCGTCTACTACTGACGAGGACGAGGGAAGCCTGGAGAGGGGACGGGCCCGCCACTCCCGCCCGACGACGACGAACGGCCCGACCCGTGCGGGCCGCGTCGCCTCAGCGGACCCGCACGACAGCGACGCCTGGGCCCGCGATCGTCACGCCGCCGTCCGCCACGCTCGTCGAGTCCGGGTCCCACGCGAGCAGGAGCTCGGCGGCCGGGCTGTCGGCGCCGGTGGTCGCCGCGTCGTCGCTCGTGGCCCCGGAGTCGTCAGCGATGGTCGACGCCGTCCCGTCGAACGGCACCGTCACCTGCGCGTCGGCCGTGACCGCGACGACCGCGATGCGGCCGCGCGTCATGCGGAGCCAGCCGGCGTCGTCGTCGGTCTCGACGGCGGTCGCCGTGCGGTCGCCCGAGGCGAGGTCCGGCTCGGCGCGGCGCAGCGCGGCGGCGGCCGTGTAGAAGGCGCGCATGCGGCGGCCGCGCTCGGTGCCGGCCTCGGCGCGGTCGAGGACGGAGGCGTCCCTCGTGGCCGGGTCCTGCGGGTCCGGCACCTCGGGCTCGGAGCCGTCGGCGCCCCACCCGTGGCGGGCGAACTCGGCGCGCCGGCCCTCGCTCACCGCGCGGCCGAGGTCCGGGTCCACGTGGTCGGTGAAGAACTGGAACGGGGCACGCGAGCCCCACTCCTCGCCCATGAACAGCATCGGCGTGTAGGGGGAGAGCAGGACGAGGGCCGCGGAGATCGCGAGAGCGCCGTCGGGCAGCGCCTCGCTCGGCCGGTCGCCGACGGCGCGGTTGCCGACCTGGTCGTGGTCCTGGGAGAAGACGACGAACCGGTGGCCGTCGACGTCGTCCGCCACCGGGCGGCCCCAGTCCTGCTCACGGAAGGTCGACCACCCGCCGTCGTGCACGAACACGCGCGTGAGCGCGTGGGCGAGCGTCGCCCCCTCGCCGAAGTCGACGTAGTAGCCGTCGCGCTCGCCGGTGAGCCACGCGTGGAGGGCGTGGTGGACGTCGTCCACCCACTGCGCGTCCATGCCGCGGCCGCCCTCGGCGGTCGGGGTGACCATCGAGTCGTCGTTGAGGTCGGACTCCGCCACGAGCGTGCGTGGCAGGCCGAGGTCCCTCCCGAGGGCGTGCGTCCGGTCGGCCAGCTCGGCCAGGAGGTGGTGCTCCGAGGAGTCCGCGATCGCGTGGACGGCGTCGAGGCGCAGGGCGTCGACGTGGAAGTCGTCGAGCCAGCGCAGCGCGTTCTCGAGGAAGAAGGCGCGCACCTCGGCCGAGTGCTCGCCGTCGAGGTCGGGGCCCGAGCCCCAGGGCGTCTCGTGCCGGTCGGTCACGTAGTCGGCGAACACGCCGAGGTAGTTGCCGTCGGGACCGAGGTGGTTGTAGACGACGTCGAGGCACACGCCGAGACCGAGCCCGTGCGCCGCGTCGACGAAGCGCTGGAGCGCCGCCGGCCCGCCGTAGGAGTCCTGGACGGCGTACAGCCCGACCCCGTCGTAGCCCCAGCCGTGCGTGCCAGGGAAGGCCGCGAGCGGCATGAGCTCGACCATCGTCACGCCGAGGTCCACCAGCTCGGCGAGGTGGGCGGTCGCGGCGTCGAGCGTGCCCTCGGGGGTGAAGGTGCCGACGTGCAGCTCGTAGATCACCGACCCGGGCAGCGGGACCCCGGCGAACCCGGCGTCCGTCCACGTGAAGGCGGACGGGTCGAACAGGCGGGACGGGCCGTGCACGCCGTCCGGCTGGTGGGCGGAGCGGGGGTCGGGGACCGGGTCGCCGCCGTCGCGCGCGAACCGATAGTCCGTGCCGGCCGGGAGCGGGGCGTCCGTGGTCCACCAGCCGCCGGAGCGGCGGGTGAGAGCGGTGCGCGCGGGGGTGTCGTCGTCGGAGGTCGTGGTCGCGCCGGGCCGGTGGTCGGCACCTCCACCCTCGACGACCAGCTCGATCGCGCTCGCGTCCGGCGACCACACCGCCGGGACGAGCGGGTGGCGCACGAGGGCGTCGGTGGCAGCGTCGCGGTCGCCGAGCGGGGGGAGCGCGGCTGGAGCGGCGTCGGCGGTGGTGCCGGCGCCGGCGGTGCTGCCGGCGGAGCGGTGGGACGAGCGGTCGGCGGTCACGCGGAGGCCTCCAGGACGGCGACGGGACGGTCGGCGAGAAGATCGGCGAGCAGGACGGAACCGCCCTCGTAGCGGGCACCGGACAGGACGTCGGTCCATGTCCCGTCGGGCAGGACCACGGTGTGCTCGCGGAACCCGCCGAGCGCGCGCAGGCCCTCGGTCAGGCGGGTGGCCACCGTGACGGCCCGGGGTTCGCCGTCGAGCGTGCGGGTCAGCGCCACCGCGTGCTGCGTCGTCGTCGGAAGCGGGGCGTAGCCCGACCGCGGTCCGACGAACGCCTCGGGGACGCGCCGGCGCAGCCGGAGCACCGCCGCCGTGAGGGCGAGCTTCTCCTCGCCGAGGCCCACCGGGGCACGGCCCGCGTCGAGCTCGGCGAGCGTGGCGGCGATCGCGTCGTGGTCGACCGGCCGGCGGTTGTCGGGGTCCACGAGGGAGTCCGTGAGGAGCTCGGAGCCCTGGTACACGTCGGCCACGCCGAGGAGGGTGAGCTGGAGCGCCTTGGTCGCCAGCACCGACGTGCGCAGCGAGTGGGCGGTGGTCTCGACCCATCCGGCGAACGCCTCGCGGACGGTGGAGTCGCCGGTCGCCGAGGTCACCCAGGCGACGAGCGCCTCCTCGCCCGCCGTGTCCTGGTCCGTCCACGTGGTCCACGTCTTCTGCTCGCGGACGGCCTTGAGGAGGTAGTCGGTGAGCCGCTCGTCCGCGATCGGTCCCTCGGGGCCCCACGTGCCGGCCAGCGTCTGCCACACGAGGTTCTCCGTGCGGCCGTCGAGGTTCGGCGGGCGGTGCTCGGCGGTGACCTCGCGCAGGTGGGTGACGAGCGTGCGCCACGCCTCGGCGTGCTCGGAGATCAGCCCGATGCGGGCGCGGACGTCCTCGCTCCGCTTCGTGTCGTGGGTCGAGCCGTTCGTCATCGTGGCGGGCCAGAACATCTGCGCGCGGCCGGCCCAGGCGTGCAGCTCGTCCACGGAGAGCGCGGGCAGGTGCGGGGCGCCGCCGACCTCGTTGAGGGAGAGGAGGTGCGTCCAGCGGTAGTAGGTCGTGTCCTCGACGCCCTTGGCCGTCACCGCGCCGCAGACCTGCTGGAACCGCACGACGATCTCGTCGCGGCGCGCCTCCCGGGTCCGGCCGGCGGACCCGACCTCGCGGCCGAGGACCAGGTCGACGACGACGTCGAGGGTCTCGTGACGATCCGCGTCCAGGCGCTCCCGGGCGGCCGCGGCGGCGTCCTCGACGAGCTCGACGGACTCCGGGGGCGCGACCTCGCCGGGGACGACGTAGGCGCGGTAGCGGTGCAGCGCGACGACGAGCTCGCGCGTGCAGTCGAGCAGCGGGCGGAACGAGTGGTCACGCAGGCGTACGTCGTCGTCGCAGACGTCGGAGAGCAGGGTGGCGAGGCGGTGGACCTCGGCGTAGAGGGAGCCGTCGACGATCTGGTGCTTCGCCTCGTCACGGACGGCGTCGTAGTCGCCGGGGGAGTCGCCGGCGATCTGCTGCATGAGGGCGCCCGCGGTCACCAGGCCGGACGGGTCGATCTGGATGCCGTGCAGGCGCCACGCCGCGTCGTAGCCGGTCGTGCCCGCCACCGGCCAGTCGCCGGGCAGCTCCTCGTCGTGCTCGAGGATCTTCTCGGCCACGACCCAGGCGCCGCCGGTGGCCTCGTGCAGCCGCCGGAAGTAACCGCGCGGGTCGGCGAGGCCGTCCGGGTGGTCGACCCGCAGGGCGTCGATCACCCCGCCGTCGAGGAGCTCGAGGAGGAGCGCGTGGGTCGCGTCGAACACGTCGTCGTCCTCGACCCGGATGGCGGCGAGCGACCCGACGTCGAAGAATCGCCGGTAGTTGAGCTCCTCGTCGGCGACCTTCCAGTATGCCAGCCGGTAGAACTGTCGGTCGAGCAGGTCGGCGAGCGGGAGCTGCTCGGTGCCGGCCCGCACCGGGAGCACGTGGTCGTAGTAGGTGAGGACGTGCTGCTCGCCCGCCTCCTCCTGGCCCGGGACGACGGCGGTGGTCAGCTCGATCTCCCCGTCGGCGAGCGCCGCGCCGATCCGCCGGCCGAGCACGGGCATGAGGACGCCGTCCCCGCCCTCGGACAGGTCGACGTCGAACCACGACGCGTAGGGGGAGTCCGGACCGTGCGTGAGGACCGACCACAGCGCGCGGTTGTGCCAGACGGGGGTCGGCACCGCCATGTGGTTGGGCACGAGGTCGACGACGACGCCCATCCCGCGCTCGTGCGCCGCCGCCGCGAGGCGCTCGAGGCCGTCGCGACCGCCGAGGGTGGCGGAGATCGTCGTGTGGTCGACGACGTCGTACCCGTGGGTCGAGCCCGGTGCCGCCGTGAGGACGGGGGAGAGGTAGAGGTCGGTGACGCCGAGGGTGTCGAGGTTGCCCAGCTGCGCGGCGACGTCGTCGAACGTGAGGTCGGCGCCGAGCTGGAGCCGGTAGGTGCTCACCGGGGTGCGGCGGCCGGGCCCGGGAAGGTGCCCGATGCTCGCGGCCCGGGCGTCGTCGTCGGCCGTGGTGCTCGTGCCCGTCCCGTCCGGTGTCGCGCTGCTGGTGGCCGAGGTGCTGACGGCCGTGGTGCTGACGGCCGTGCTGTCGGTGGACTCGATGTCCGGTCTCACGTGGGTCCTCCGGGTCGTCGACGGTCACCCCAGTCTGCCCGCTCGGGGGCGGACGTGCTGGCCGATCCGGGGCGGACGTGCTGGCCGGCCCGGGGCGGACGTGCCCGCGGGTCACTCGGGGGTGTCGGCGGCCAGCTCCTCCGGGTCGGGCAGGGCGGCGTCGTCGGGCTCGTCGGCGGTGACCGCCGTCTGTCGGCGCCCGCCCGCCCAGGCCGGGGAGGTCGGGATGCGACCGGTGACGGTGCGTGCCACGCCGTCGGCCGGGGCCGCCTCGCGCGAGCCCTGCGGGCTGAGGAGCACGAGCGTCGACCGGGCGACGACGGTGATCTGGGACCCGGCCACGAGCTCGCCGAGCTGCGCGCGCTCCCCGGCGGAGTCGAGCGCGACCGTCCAGGTCGGCCCCCACTCCGCGAGCGGCAGCGTGACGAGGGCGTCCTCGTGAGAGGCGTTGAGGACGATGAGGAGCGAGTCGTCGACGATGCGCTCGCCGCGCGAGTCGGGCTCGGCGATGGCCTCGCCGTTGAAGAAGCAGACGATCGTCTTGTTGTCGCCGCCCCACTCGTGGTCCGCCATCGGCGCGCCGTCGGGGGCGAACCAGGCGAGGTCGGGCAGGCCGTCGGGCGACTCGGCGAGCGGCTCGCCGGTGAGGAAGCGGCGGCGGCGCAGCACCGGGTGCTCGAGGCGGAACTCGACGAGCTCGCGGGTGAACCCGAGGAGATGCTGTGCGTCGTCGTCGAGGTCCCAGTCCACCCAGGACGTCTCGTTGTCCTGGCAGTAGACGTTGTTGTTGCCGCCCTGGGTGCGGCCGATCTCGTCGCCGTGGGAGATCATGGGCACGCCCTGGCTGAGCAGCAGGGTAGTGAGCATGTTCCGCTGCTGGCGGGCGCGCAGGGCGTTGACGGCAGGGTCGTCGGTCGGTCCCTCGACCCCGCAGTTCCACGACCGGTTGTGCGACTCGCCGTCGCGGTTGTCCTCGCCGTTGGCCTCGTTGCGCTTCTCGTGGTAGCTGACGAGGTCGCGCATCGTGAAGCCGTCGTGCGCGGTGACGAAGTTGATCGACGCCACGGGGCGGCGGCCGGAGTGCTCGTAGAGGTCCGACGAGCCGGACAGCCGGTAGGCGAGGTCGCCGAGGGTGCCGGGCTCGCCGCGCCAGTAGTCGCGCACCGTGTCCCGGTACTTGCCGTTCCACTCGGTCCACAGGGGCGGGAAACCGCCGACCTGGTAGCCGCCCTCGCCCACGTCCCACGGCTCGGCGATGAGCTTGGCCTGGGAGATGATCGGGTCCTGCTGGATGATGTCGAAGAACGAGGAGAGCTTGTCGACCTCGTGAAGCTCGCGGGCCAGCGTCGAGGCGAGGTCGAACCGGAACCCGTCGACGTGCATCTCCTGGACCCAGTACCGCAGCGAGTCCATGATCAGCTGGAGCGTGTGCGGGCTGCGCATGTACAGCGAGTTGCCCGTGCCGGTCGTGTCGAAGTAGTGCGCCTCGTCGCCGTGGACCAGCCGGTAGTACTGCGGGTTGTCGATGCCGCGGAAGCTGAGGGTCGGGCCCATGTGGTTTCCCTCGGCGGTGTGGTTGTAGACGACGTCGAGGATGACCTCGATGTTCGCCTCGTGCATCGCCTTGACGAGGGTCCGGAACTCGTCGACCTGCTCGCCCCGGCTGCCCTGCGAGGAGTAGGCGTTGTGCGGGGCGAAGAACCCGATCGTGTTGTAGCCCCAGTAGTTGGACAGCCCGCGCTCGACCAGGTGGGGGTCCTGGACGAACTGGTGGACCGGCATGAGCTCGACCGCCGTCACGCCGAGCGAGGTGAGGTGCTCGATGATCGAGGGGTGGGCGAGGCCGGCGTAGGTGCCGCGCTGCTCCTCGGGGACGTCGGGGTGCAGGCGCGTGAGTCCTGCGACGTGCGTCTCGTAGATGACCGAGTCGTGGTACTCGTGGCCCGGCGGACGGTCGTTGCCCCAGTCGAAGAACGGGTTGACGACGACCGAGACCATCGTGTGGCCCAGCGAGTCCTGCGGGGCGAACCGGCTCGGGTCGGCGAAGTCGTAGGAGAAGAGCGACTGGTGGCCGTCGATCTGCCCGTCCACCGCCTTGGCGTAGGGGTCGAGGAGGAGCTTGGTCGGGTCGCAGCGCAGGCCGCGGGAGGGTTCCCAGGGGCCGTGCACGCGGAAGCCGTAGCGCTGACCGGGGCGGACGCCGGGGAAGTAGCCGTGCCAGACGTGCGCGTCGACCTCCGTCAGGTCGACGCGGACCTCGGAGTTGTCGTCGTCGACGAGGCAGAGCTCGACCCGGTCGGCGACCGTCGAGAAGAGGGCGAAGTTGGTGCCGGCGCCGTCGAACGTGGCCCCGAGGGGATAAGGGTGGCCTGGCCAGTGCTGCATGGGCTCAAGAGTGGCATGTCCGGGGATCAGGGGCGCGGGAACCCCCCGCCGATGCGCGGATGCTCACAGGGGTGGGTCCGCCGTGGAAGGCGGTGCCGGTGCCCCGGGTGGGGCTGACGGGGGAGGTGGTGGATGTGGGGCGTGTGGGTGGTTGCGTGGGCGTGTGGTCGCGTGCTCGTTCCGGTGGAGCCTCGCTCGCGCATCGCCGGCCGCTCGCGGCCCGACGCTTCTTCATGCGCGACGCAACACCTCTTGCGCTCGAACATATGTTCGAGTATGATTTGGTAGGTCAGGACGAGGGGGTGGGGGCAGTGCACGGAGGCACGACGACGGCCGACGGCGCGGTGCCGGACTCTGCATCCTCCGTGCTCGAGCGTGTCCTGTCGGCGCAGATCGAGGCCTGGCTCGCCGAACGTGCCGCGATGGCAGCGGGAGACCGCTCGGCGGATTGCGCTGCGCACCGAGGCCCGGCCGGTGGAGATCCCACTCACGGATACCCGGCAGTGGGGGAGCCTCCGTCGGCGTCCCCCGAGGACGAGCTCGGACCCGGCTCAGTAGCGGGCGTCGAGCGGACCGGTGGGCCCGGTCGCGTGGCACGACTCGACGAGCCTCCGACCTACGTGGCAGTGCCCGGCTCGGTCCCTTCCGACGACGAACGGCAGATGCACGAGGCGCCGGTCGCGGCCGATGCGCCGGACGGCGCAGCAGGGGGCGGGCCACGGGCGGTCCTCGAGGAGCTGGCCGCTCTGGTCGACGAGTTGGCGGGCGCCCGATGGCAGGACCTGAATCAGGCCGAAGCGATGTCGGCACTTGATCTGGTCGAACAGGTCGAGCGTGGAGTTGTCGCTGCCCGGGCGGCGGTGACCGCCAAGGTGGAGTCCGACGGGATGTGGGCGCTGGACGGGCAGCGCACGTTCAAGGTGTGGCTGCGGGACCGGACGGGGACGAACGCCGCGGAGTCCGGCCGGCGGGTGCGGCAGGCCCGGGTGCTCCGGGACCACCTTCCGCGTGCGCGGGCGTCGCTCGCGGCCGGGCGCATCAGTGCGGAGCACGCCGCGATCCTCGTCCGGGAGACCCAGTCGACCTCGACGCTGCGCCACCAGCTCACCTACGGCGAGCCGGGGGAGGAGTACCTCGTCGAGCAGGCTGAGCTCATGCACGCCCAGGACTTTGCGAAGCTCGTCGCCGCCTGGAAGGTGCGCGCCGATCCCGAAGGAGCGGGCAAGGCATGGCGGGACGCCGATGCGCGCGAGGAGCTGACGATCAGCCCCACCACTGACGGCTACCACGTGGCGGGGTGGTTGGACGAGCTCTCCGGACAGGTCGTGACGACCGCTCTCGCGGCGCACGCGGGCCGCAAGGGTGCGGACGACGACCGCACGTCCGCTCAGCGCCGCGCCGGTGCTCTTGTCGCACTCGCGCACCAGTCGCTCGATGCCGGGCTGCAGCAGGCGGGCGCGAAGGTGCGTCCGCACATCACCGTCACGGTGAGCCTGGAGACGATGCAGGCGCTGGCTGCGGCGACCGGCTCGGTGATCCCGCCGGAGGCGGCCACGGCAGGATGGGCCGCGAGGACCGGGCTCAACGCCAGCCGCGAGGTCGCTCGTCGGCTCCCGCCGAACCGGATCATCTCGGGCGTCGCCGCCGGCACGACCCTGACCGCGCCTGGTGGTCCCCGATGCGTCGACGATCGCCCGCTCGAACATGACAACCCGGATGCGGGCCCGAGCGCCGGCATGTCGGCCGGGCTCGATCCGGCCGGCGACTCTCCACCAGGCACCGGCCCGCCCGGCGACTCTCCACCAGGCACCGATCCGCCCGGCGACTCTCCACCAGGCACCGGCCCGCCCGGCGACTCTCCACCAGGCACCGATCCGCCCGGCGGTTGGCCTCCCGGAGCCGATCCGGTCCCGGGCGGCCGGGAGGGCGATCACGGCGCGCCCGTGCTCGACGATCCTCACGGCAATCTGGTCGATGCATTCGGACTCCCCCTCGACCGGGGGCCGGGTGCGTCGTCGGAGCTCGACCTGTCCGACCGCGCACGCGAGTGGATGCAGGCGTGGGAGCCTGGGGACGATCACGTCATATCGACGGCGATCGATCACGACGTCCTCCAAGGGACGGAGCCGGCGAGGCTGGCCGACGGCACGCCGATCCCGCCGTCGATGCTTGCCCGCCTCGCGTGCGGATCGTCGTTCATGCGCGTGATCTTCGGACCGGAGTCCACCGTCCTCGACGTCGGACGGGAACAACGGATTCACCCTGCCCACATGACGCGGGCCATCCACGCCAGGGACGGACACTGCCAGTACCCGGGCTGCGACGAGCCCCCCGCGTTCGGGGAGGTCCACCACTCCCAGCAGTGGATGCGGGACAACGGACCGACCGACGTCGAGCATGGTGTCCTGCTGTGCTGGCACCACCACGACCTCGTGCACACCCGCGAGATCACGATCGTCCGCACCCGTGGTCAGTGGCGCTTCCACGACCGGTTCGGACAGGAGATCACGGCCTCGGGCGTCCGGCCCGGTTTCGGATACGGCATCGATGAGGCCGAGGGCATCGAGGGCGTCGAAGGCGCAGACGGCGCCTGACTGCACCTGCCGGCGCGGCGTCGTCACGGCCGGTGGTGCGACGCATGGTGAGCGAAACAGGCGCCACACCCGGCGCAGCGCCGTCACCATCGGCTGCGTGACCGCGGAGCTACCGACGCACGTGACGCACGAGCGTCCAGGCTCCCGGCAGCACGAGCGCGGCGGCCACTGGCCTACCGACGTACGCGACGCACGAGCGTCCAGGCTCCCGGCAGCACGAGCGCGGCGGCCGCGGCCTTGATGACGTCGCCGACGAGGAAGGGCACGACACCGAGGCTGAGTCCGGTGGCGAGGTCGACGTCGAGGAAGGTCATGAGCCACGGCACGCCGACGGCGTAGATGGTCACCGTCGAGGCGACGGCGAGGCCCGCTGTCCCGACGACCGAGCGGTCGGCCCGGCGCCGTGCGAGCGCGCCGACGAGCACCGCGGCCACGAGGTAGCCGAGCACGTAGCCGTACGACGCGGACGCCCAGCCCGACCCGAACTCGGCGAACATTGGAGCGCCCAGCGTCCCCGCGACCACGTACAGGACGATGCTCGCCGCAGCCCGCATCGGGCCCAGGGCGGCACCCGTGACCAGGACCGCGAACGTGGCGAGGGAGACCGGCACGGGCGTGAACGGGAGCGGTACGGCGATCCAGCCGGCCACCGTGACGAACGCGGTACCGGCGAGCACCAGTGCGACGTCCCGGACACGCGCACCCGGGAGCAGGTCGGCCAGCACGGGTGAGCGGCGTTCGAACGGTACGGCGGTCATCGCTTCTCCTTCATCGACCGGGCGGAGCGCCCGGTGGGCCCCGGCAGCATCGCAGGTCGGGGCGGATGACCGCACCCGTCGTCCCAGGTGCGGACGTGAGAGGACCGTCTGCGCGGATGACCGCTGTGACTTTCGCCGTTAAATGGCGGGGTTTCGTCGACGCTCGGTGGCGGCCAGCGATGGCTTCGGTTCCGCAAGCCGATCCCCAGCAAATCCGCCGTAAACTGAGATGATGACGGCCTGTGGCTCCCTCACCGAGGGACCGAAAGGGGAACTGCGATGGCCGACAAGAAGAACATTCACACGGTGCCGACCGACGATGGGTGGGCAAACCGTCGTGAGGGTGCAAAGCGCGCCTCAAGCACGCACGACACGAAGGCTGAGGCGCAGGCAGCGGGCCGCGCGACGGCGAAGAAGGATCACGTCGAGCACCTGGTTCACAAGAAGGACGGCACGATCGGAGAGCGCAACTCGTACGGCAACGACCCCCACCCCCCGAAGGGCTGAGCCACGCGGGCATCGCCGCAAGGCCTTCACCGGGACGAATTGCGGTGACAGCCGGCCTCAGTCCCCGCTTGGCCGGCGTCATCCCGTAAGACCCGCCCAAGAAAACGCCCGGTGAAGGGACGCTAACCGGTGACACTGGAGGGGTGAGTGAACTCTCAAGATCGGCTACGCCCGCGTCTCCACCAACGAACAGGGCCTCACGGCCCAGCGCACCGGCCTGGGAGCCCTCGGCGTGCCGGCCGATCGTATCTACGTCGACCATGGCCTGACCGGCACCACGCGAGCAAGGCCGGGTCTGCGTGAGGCCCTGGCTGCATGCCGGTCTGGCGACACCCTCGTGGTGACCAAGCTCGACCGGCTTGCCCGCTCCGTCCCTGACGCTCGTGACATCGTCGCCGAACTGACCGCCCGCGGTGTCCGCCTACAGCTCGGCGCCTCTGTGCACGACCCGACCGATCCCGTCGGTCGGCTGCTGTTCAACGTCTTGGCAATGGTGGCCGAGTTCGAGGCCGACTTGATCCGTGCCCGCACCCGCGAGGGCATGGCGGTGGCGAAGGCCAAGGGCCGGCTGCGAGGCAAGAAGCCCAAGCTCACAGCCCGTCAGGAAGCACACTTGGTCTCCTTGGCGCGTGCCGGCGAGTACACCACAAGCGAACTGGCCGAACTGTTTAACGTCGGCCGCTCCACCGTCTACCGGGCTATTCAGCGTGCCGGCGGTCTTCACCCCACTGCCGTCACCGAGGGCTGAACCCACCGCCCGGGACCCCACCGTCTCCGGGGGCCGCTCAAGATGTGGCAGTCGTTTCCGGCCCCGCCGGCGTCTGCCGTGCACGCTGCTCCGCCAGCGTCCGTCGGAGGCGGGTCGTCCGGATGCCGAGGACGATCAGGTCATCGCGAATGCGTTGGAAGGTCGCCCCGCTGCGGGTCAGTGCGGTGAGGGTGGTCCACCGCGGCCACCGCTGGAGCGCCCCGGGATCAGATCGGAGACCACGCCTTGCCCCTCGCGCCACCGACGCAGCTAGACCTAGACCTGACGGCGCGAGATGCCCAGTTGCTCGGCAGCCGCCTCCACCGTCTCCTCACCGGCCGTCCCGGCCTCGGTTAACCGCCCGATCACCTCCGCCCGGCGCACCGCAACTGCCCACACCTCATCGGGGACGGTCAACAGACCACGCTCAGGAAGCCGGACCTCATCGACCGCTTCGTCGTCGTGCACAGGACTATGGAATAACCAACTCACCGTGCACACCGGTACGGACACGCCGGGCGATCAAACTCCTCTGCACACTACCCCGAACTCCTTGGGATGAGGTCTAGGCGCGATGGACATTCTTCCAGCGGCACTGCCCGGCACCACAGATCAGACTTCCCCCATCCGTGCAGAGGACCCCATTGACCGCAGTAACTGCTATCGGTACGGTGACATGACTACGTCATGAGATCGGCTTTCCGCAGCGTTGCGACCCGCCACTGTGGTCGGGTGCCGCATGGATGCGGTGAGCTTGGCCCGGTAGTCTTCATGACACGGCAGCGCCGAGGGGGACGAACATGCCGAACGATAGAGATCGCGGACTCACGAGAATTATCACGGAGTTGGACGGCAATCCCGCCGGGGATGTGTTTGCTCGGCCAGTTAGTGCGGGTCGAGCAAAGAAGCGTCGAGCATTTGGCCCTTTGCTGATCGTCCTTTTCGTGCTAGCAATGGCTGTCGCTCCGGTAGCACAGGCTGCGACTTACCAGTACTACGCCAACGCAATCGCGACGCCGCAGGATACCGTGCGAGTCTCGCCGGCTCGCCCCACTATTAGCGGTGGAACTGCCGAGACTGCCGTGTTTGACGTCGGCAGTCCAACGGTTACGCATATCACTACCTATTACGATCATCCCGGATACTCCGTGGTTGCTAGGAGCTCCGGTGACGGATACCCGCACCGGATGACGCACGCGTCGGTTGCGTATGCGCGACAGAATTGTTCCTGGACTTGGCCGTACGCCTCTGGGGATATTGGCAATCTGGCATTGACGTGCGCTACTAGGAACTAAGACTTGACCAAATGCACTTCGAAGAAGGGGACCGTCGTGAGACACAAGAATGGACTGGCTGTCGCTGGTGTCGTCGGGCTGGCTGCGACCGCCATTGCCGTACCAGCGTCTGGAGCGGACGACTCGGTACGCGTGATCGATGATGTTGCGGAAGCGTTGTCGCTGCCTCAGTCGGCAAGTGATGCTCCTCCGGAACCGGTTCGGTTGGATGAACTGGGCGACATCATTCCTGACTCGGTTCGGTTGGTGGAAAGTGATGAAATCGGGTCCTACTGGATTGGGCAGACTTCTAGCGATGACATCTGCCTTTTTGTGCATATTCCGGGTGGGGTTGAAGTCGCGGCATCAGCATGTGCATCCCTGCCGCAATTTCATCAGAGTGGCCTCGGTTTGACGGCTTCAGAGGGGGATGACGACCCGTATAGAGCGGTAGAGGCGTACCTCGTACCGGACAACGTAGATGTGCAGGAATTTAGCATCGGCGAGGAACCTCTGGGCCCAGCGGCGGAGAGTAGAATTGCAAATCTCATAATTGTTCCACCGGAGCACAGGGGGACGCTTGAGTCGACCGACCTGCCGTTGGATAGTGGTGAGTTGTTCTCATTCACACCGATCCCACGTGAAGGGTGAGCTAGGTGCGGGCTAATATGCAGGGACGTTCCTCAGCAGGAAGGGTTTCCGTAGCGGTTTTTGGAATATTCTCGTTCATACTAGGAACCTTCGCCGTAGGCATGCCGGTGGCAAATGCTGCGACTTTCCAATATGCGCATTCGATTGACACTCCGGCTGGTCTGAATCGCGATTCTGGGCAGCGACCGAGCATCACGGGCGGCATAGCCGAACTGGGCATCGGGGTCGGCAATATCCGTATCGAAACGTACTACCCGGCCCCAGGATTTACGTCAGTGGCCTCGGCGACCAGTGCCGGTGCGGTGCCCGCTAGGGTAAGCCACGACCGCGCTTATGATGCCCGTAGTCGTTGCCGCTGGACCATTGACAACACTGGCGGTTCGGCGGAGATATCGTGCTGGGTAGTCTATTAGTTCGGCGAAGAAGGCAGAGGTTGTTGTGACGGTACGTTACCGAGCTTTCTTGAAAACTGTTTTCAGCGCTGCTGCAGGAGGCGCAGTGGCTATCATCCTGGTGCTCGCTACTGGATTTTTCGAGATTCAGATCATGGGACTGTCCCAAGGGGGGGTATACGGGCTGGACAATACTCTCGTTGGCGTGAAGTCTCCCGAAACCCCGGTCCTGCAGATAAGCGCACTGGCGTCGATCAACGTGCTTGCGCTGGTCTCCGTGGTCGGCATCATCGCTCGTGGCTCGCAGGCCCTGCGCTGGTCGTTCGCTGTCGTGTTCTTGGTCGTCGTATCGACGCTGATCGTGTGGTCGTACCTCATCCCTAACGCGATCGAGCACGAGCTCAACCTGGGGGTGCAGCCCGGATGGTTGGGCTGGATCCAATGGGGTGGGTCAAGCCCGGCCGTGCACGTCACACTCCTGGCCGTCGTTGTTTTCTCCTGGCTGCTGTTTCGGATCCTTGCTGGGCAGGACAGCCTGGGCCGGGCGAAGAGCCAGGTGCCCGTTCATGATGGTGAGGGGTAGCCGGGACGGCGTAGATCGACGAGTAGTGCTCGGCTCGCTCGCGGGACTACTCCCTTTGGCACCCGGTAAGCCGTCAGGCGGACTTCATCAGTCCGCGCCGTTGCCACCTGCCCCAACACTGACGTGCTCGGCCAGGGAGGCGAGCCGACACGATGCCCCGGCCCTGCTGGGCACCGAGGTCGTCTGGATCCTGCAAACCGTCAGCCTGCTCCCTCGGCCAACCGTGATCGACAATGTCATGCTCCCGGCCCTCGCGCAGGGCTCGCCGGCGCCAGCCATAGCAGGTGTGCACGAGAATGCCAGTCAACTACCGGGAAGGATGCTGTCCATCAAACCCGGTACTTGACACCTGCCACCACACTGTTGCGCTGGGGTGTACCCCAGCAAGACCAATCCCGTGTAGCACACATCCGGGACTGCTGCACGGATTGGTGACAGGTTGGGTCACGCAGCCTGCGTGGCTGGCGCGGTCATGATGGCCTCGTACTCGATGGGGGGCAATCGGCCGAGGGCGTCTTGTCGGCGGCGCCGGTGGTAGGTCTTCTCGATCCAGGTGACGATGGCGATTCGTAGTGCCTCGCGAGTGGCCCAGGTACGGCGGTCGAGGACGTTCTTCTGCAGCAGGCTGAAGAAGCTCTCCATGGCGGCGTTGTCGCCGGCTGCACCGACGCGGCCCATCGATCCGACCATGGCGTGTCGGTTGAGAGCGTGGACGAATTTCCTGCTCCGGAATTGCGATCCTCTGTCGCTGTGCACGATGCAGCCGGTGACGTCACCGCGACGGGCGACGGCGTTGTTGAGCGCCGCCACCGCCAGGCGGGACTTCATCCGGGAGTCGATGGAGTAGCCCACGATTCGGTTGGAGTAGACGTCCTTGAGAGCGCAGACGTAGAGCTTGCCTTCGCGTGTCCAGTGCTCGGTGATGTCGGTGAGCCACAGCTCGTTGGGGCCCTCGGCGGTGAACTCGTGCCGGATCCTGCCCTTGTCGTCGATCACAGCGCACAGGTCGTCGTGGACCGGCGGGCCGGGACTCTTGCCGTTCTTGCCACGCTTCTTACCAAACGCGCTCCACCAGCCCTGCTGCGAGCAGATCCGCCACCCGGTCCGCTCGGCCATGGGCTCCCCGGCTTCGCGTGCTTCGTCGACCAGGAACCGGTAACCGAACTCCGGATCGTCGCGGTGAGCAGCGAACAGTGCGTTGGCGCGGTAGGCCTGCTTGAGCTCGGTGTCAGTGACTGGGGTGGTGCGCCAGCGGTAGTAGGGCTGACGCGCGATCTTCAATACCCGGCACGTCACCGTGACGGGGATCCCGCCGTCGGCCAGCTCGCGGACGAGCGGGTACATCATTTTCCCGGCAGGTTGGCCTGCGAGAGGTAGGCGGCTGCCCGGCGCAGGACCTCGTTCTCCTGCTCCAGCAGCCGGATCCGCTTCTTGGCCTCTCGCAGTTCGGCGGTGTCTGCCGCGGTCGCACCGGGCTTGACACCGTCCTCGACGTCCGCGGTCTTCAACCAGTTCGTCAGGCACGACTCGCTGATCCCGAAGTCGGCCGCGATCTGCTTCAGATGCTGACCTGGCTCACGGTTCCTCGCGACGCGCACGACGTCGTCGCGGAACTCCTTGGGGTAGGGCTTGGGCACAGTGCACATCCTTCCAGCGGTGCCCCTCGGCACCACAGATCAGATGTCACCTGTCCGTGCAGCAGTCCCTCCCTGTGGCTTGCGCCGTTCGATGGCGGGGTTCTGTGGGCGATATCTGGCGGCCAGTCAGCTGACACCGATGACGAGCGTGCTGGCGGCGGCTTCGATGACGTCGTTGGTGATGGTGTCGAGCTCGTTGATCTTCAGGACGCGCTCGATCTGGGGGAAGAGTCGTTCCAGGAGTCGGAAGTTCCCGCGGGTGATGCGGGCGATGGCGGCGATGGCTTGGGCGTCGGTGAAGTCCTCTGGGTCGAGGGTCTTACCGAGGGCGCGCCAGTGTCGCTGCAGGACGAAGAGCAGTTCGTCCTTGCCCAGGGGCCGGTACTGGTGGGCGAAGCCGACGCGGCTGTAGAACTGGGGGTAGTGGCTGAACTGCTTCTCCAGGCCGGGCATGCCGATCAGGATGAGGGCGATGTTGTCGCGATCGTAGCGATCGCGCAGCAGTTCCAGTGCGGTGGGGCGTAGGCGTTCGGACTCATCGACGATGATCAGCTCCACGTAGTTCCTGCCGTGGCGCCACCCCCGCGTCTCTGGCGTGACCTGCCCGGCCGGCGCGAGGTGCTGCTCGATGCAGATGTTGGTGCGGGCGATGGCCTGGTCGAGCTCGTCCTTCAAAGCCCGTGGCGTGGTCAGCACGCTGGGTGTGTAGAGCACGGTGCGGTTCTTGGCCAGCGCGGCGTAGATCTTCGCGTCGCTGTCGGAGCGCGGCCCCCAGTAGGTCAGTAGGTCGTGGGCCTTGTCCCAGCGGGCGTAGCGGCGCGCGGAGAGCGTCTTTCCCACGCCGGCTGGCCCGAAGCACAGGCCGATGGTGTGCCCGCGGCGCACGGCGTCGGCGAACTCGGTGAAGCGGCGGTGCTCTTTGGTCACGATGAAGCGCTGGCTCACCTCAGGTCCTCTCGGTAGACCTTCAACTTCCGACGCGGCTGTCAGGTTCCGAAGTCCACTGCACGATCGTCCGAAGTCGACTGCACATTCAAAGGTTGCGCAGCCGTTGTCTGGTGAGGCGCCATGGTGAGGGCTGCGGCGGCCAAGGAACGCGCGTCGGGCACTGGTGACAGCACGCCCGGACGGTCCGAGGCGCGACCCTTTTGCGGTCGCTGAAGCGAGGGCACGGTGCGGGGAACGGTGCGGATGTTAGGCTGGTGAATGACGCGGGGTGCCGTGCTGGTACGGCTGAGATCACACCCGTTGAACCTGATCTAGTTCGTACTAGCGAAGGGAACGTCGCCGATGTCGGCACCTTCTTCCGTCCCTACTGTCCCACTCGATGCTGCCGCTGTGGGCGAGGCCTTGGCCGCGATGCGCGGGCATGCCCCGCTGGTGCAGTGCCTGACCAACGTCGTCGTCGCTCAGTGGACAGCGAACGTCCTGCTCGCGGTCGGCGCCAGTCCGTCGATGGTGGACAACCCGGAGGAAGCCGGGCCGTTCGCCGCCGTCGCCGACGGGGTCCTGGTCAACCTCGGCACGCCCCAAGAGGCGACGGTGGCTGCGATGCACGGCGCGGTCAGTGCCGCCGCGGCGGCCGGCACCCCGTGGGTGCTCGACCCGGTCGGGGTGGGTGGGCTCGCCTGGCGCACCCGGGTTGCCGTCGACCTGCTCGCCCACGCCTCCCCGGCACTCGTCCGTGGCAACCCCTCAGAGATTCTCGCTTTGGCCGGTGGGGGCAGCGGTGGGCGGGGCCCGGAGAGCGTCGACGCCGCCGAGGACGCCCTCGACGCCGGCCGGGCGCTGGCCCGGGAGCACGGCACCATCGTCGCGGTCTCCGGGGAGGTCGACCACCTCACCGACGGCACCCTGCTGGTGCGGGTGGACAACGGCCATCGATGGTTGACCCAGGTCACTGGCGGTGGGTGCGCGCTGGGCGCGCTCATGGCTGCCTTCGCCGCCACCACCGACGACCCGCTCCTGGCCGCCACGGCCGCGACCGCGACATACACCGTGGCCGCCGAGGTCGCGGCCGAGCGTGCCGCCGGGCCGGGGAGCTTCGCCGTCGCGCTGCTGGACTCTCTCGCCACCCTCAACCCGCAGAAGTTGACCGAGAAGGTGGTGCTCCGGTGACCCGCCGACCGGTGAACCTCAGCCTCTACCTGGTCACCGACACCGGTTTGTGCGGCCCACGGGGCGTGCCCGCGACCGTGCAGGCTGCGGTCGCGGGCGGGGTCAGCGTGGTGCAGTTGCGTGACCCGGGCGCCACCGACGCCGACTTCGTCGCCCTCGGCGTGGCGGTCCGCGAGGTGCTGGCGGGGACCGGGGTGCCGCTGATTGTCGATGACCGGGTCCACCTCGTTCAGGACATCGGCGCCGACGGCGTCCACGTCGGTCAGCGCGACATGCCGCCTGCTCAGGCCCGGCAGTTGCTCGGGCCGGACGCCATGGTCGGGCTGTCGGTCAGCACGATCGAGCAGGTTGGCACAACACGCGGGCTCGGTGACGGCGTCTTGGACTACCTCGGCGTTGGACCGGTGTGGCCGACGGCGACCAAGCCTGACCACGGCACTCCGATCGGCCCGGACGGGGTGGCTGCGGTGGCCGCCGCGAGCCCGTGGCCGGTCGTCGCCATCGGCGGCATCACCACGAAACGCGCCGGCATGCTGCGCCACAGCGGCGCCGCCGGCGTGGCGGTCGTCTCGACGGTGTGCGCCGCGGAGGAACCAGCCGCGGCGGCCGCGCGCCTGCGGGCCGCGTGGGACGGGCAACCGTGAACCCCCGCCCACCGATCGCGCTGACGATCGCCGGCTCCGATCCCTCCGGCGGGGCCGGTATCCAAGGCGACCTCAAGACCTTCTCCGCACTGGGTGCCTACGGCACCGCGGTGCTCACCTCACTGACCGCCCAGTCCACCCAGGGAGTCACCGGTGTCCACGTCGTCCCCGCGGACTTCGTCCGCGCCCAACTGGACACCCTCGTAGACGATATGACGGTCGACGCCGCCAAGATCGGGATGCTCGCCTCCTCGGCCACCATCGAGACCGTCCTCGCCTTCCTCGACAAGCGCCCCGACGCGGTGCCGGTTGTGGTCCTCGACCCCGTCATGGTGTCCACCGCCGGTTCCCGGCTGCTGGCCGAGGACGCCGTCGAGCCGATGCGCCAACTCCTGCCGTACGTCTCCCTCATCACGCCGAACGTCCCCGAGGCCGCCGTGCTGCTCGACGCCGATCCCGCCGAAGACCTCGACACCATGCGCGCCCAGGCCATCGCGCTCCGGGAGATGGGCGCCGCGCGGGTGCTGGTCAAGGGGGGGCACCTCGGCGGCGACGCACACGCCACCGACCTGTGGCTCGACGACGCAGGAGAGCAGCTGCTGACCGCCCTGCGGGTACCCACGGTCAACACCCACGGCACCGGGTGCGCCCTGTCCTCCGCGATCGCCGCACTCGCCCCGCGCACCGGGTCCCTGCTAGAGGCCACCCGCCAAGCCAAGACTTGGCTCACCGGCACCCTGCGGGCCGCCGACGCGCTCCACATCGGCCACGGACCCGGCCCCGTGCACCACTGCCACGACATCTGGAAAGACGAGAACGACTGGAAGGACGACCGATGACCAGCCCACACACCACCATTCCCGAGACGATTCGCGACCACGACGACACTGGCGTGTTCAGCGCCGTGGCGTGGCATCGCACGGCCAGGGTCCGCGAGTCGATCGATGCGCTGCCCTTGTTGCACCAGCTGAGCGACGCGACCCTGGCGGAAGAGACGTTCCGGCACTACCTCGCCCAGGACGCGCTCTACCTGGCCGACTACGGCCGGGTCCTGGCTGCGGCCGCCGCTCAGGCCCAGGCGTCGGAGGAAATGGCGTTCTGGGCGCAGGCCGCGCGGGAGGTGGTCGAGGTCGAGCGGCAGCTGCACGCCGCCCATGTCACCGATCTCAACGTCGCCGAGCCCTCACCGACCACGATTGCCTACACCTCCTACCTGCTGAGCCTCACGACATCGGGAAGCTACCCGGTCCTCGCGGCCGGCATCCTGCCGTGCTTCTGGGTCTACGACGACGTCGGAACCCGCCTGAAGGCCGCCGTCGGTGACCTGAGCACGCACCCGTACGGGGACTGGATCGCCACCTATGGTGATCCTGACTTCACTGCTGCCACCGACACCGCCCGGGACATCGTGGACCACCTCGCCGACCAGGCCGACCCCGGCACACTGGCGCGCATGCACACCGCGTTCCATCGCGCTACCCAGTACGAGTGGATGTTCTGGGACGCCGCCCACCGGCAGGAGACCTGGCCCGTCTGAGGTCATTGGTCGGTGCGCCCCTGGGCGCGCGCTCCGGCTCATCATGATCTTTCGAGAGTTGGTCGCCGCCCTGGAGACTCCTACCGTCCGGTGGTGTTGCTCGGACGGTGGGAGACCGGACCCGGGTTGATCAAGCTAAACGGTGCGCTCAGGCCGATGCTCCGCACGAGAAGCGCCAGCGCTTCTGACACCATGCGCCCCGAAGGAGTGAGTCCTATCAGTCGATGAGTCCTGTGTCGCCTGAGAGGGCGTCGGTGAGCCACCGCGGGTGCATGGGGAGCAACGGTGCCGGAAGCTCATCCGGGAAGAAGAAGTCCGCCTGTGAGGTTTCTACACCGTCAGGCTGCATTTGTCCGCCGCGCGGGAGGCAGGCGAAGGTGGTGGTGACGAACTGGGTCACTTTCCCGTCGGGATAGGCGAACACCTGGGAGGCGGGGTCCGAGTACACCCCGACCAGCCGCTGCACTTGCACCTGCAAGCCGGTCTCTTCGGCGACCTCCCGTACCGCCGCTTGGGCGGCAGTTTCGCCCACCTCGACGTGTCCCGAAGGCAGTCCCCACAGCCCGTTGTCCAGCCTGCGCCCCAGTAGCACGCGCCCGACCTCGTCGAAGACCACCGCGGCAATACCCGCCCGCACCTCGTCCGGCCACGGGTACGGCGACGGGCGCATCGGGCCGATGTCAAGGGCCGGATCAAACAGCCCGGCCAGGCCCGTGACCGTAGCCTCCGCAACGGTGGGATCACACTGCCCACGGCCGCTGCTCGGCGTCGCGGGAGCGACGAGGATCGCCGGCAGGCCCGCGCGGTGCGCCCCGACGACGTCCGTGGCCGGGGTGTCCCCCACGACCACCACCCTCGTCGTAGCAGGGAGCCCGCGCTGGGCCAGGCGGAACATCTCCGGTTCCGGCTTGCCCACCACGACCGGTCGGCGCCCACTGGCGGTCTGGATCGCTGCGACGACCGCGCCGGTGGCCGGCCACGGGCCGCTCGCTGTGGGGAACGTGGCGTCCACGTTCGTGGCCACGAACGGCACGCCGGTACGCAGGAGGGCGGCGGCCTGGGCCAGGTCCCGGTAGGTCACCGTCTCGTCGCAGCCGACCACCACCGCCTCGGCCTCAGACCCCTCCACGGACTCCACGCCTTGGGTCGCGAGTTCGCCGCGGAGGCCATCACTGCCCACCACATAGGCGCGGGTGATGCCCTGTTGGCGCAACCAGCACGCCGTAGCCCACCCGGAAGATACGATCTCCTCGACGGTGGCCCTCACGCCCAGGCGGCCCAGACGGTGGACGACGTCTCTGCGGGACGGGCGGGGATCGTTGGTCACGAACCGGACCACCCGGCCCCGACTCCGTAGGCTGGCCAAGGCTTCGGTCACGCCGGAAAGCAAGGTGTCTCCGACGTGAACCACGCCGTCAAGATCAAGCAGAAAAACATCGAACTGGTCAACGAGCACAACAACCTCCGAGGTCAAGGGACAGTCAGCGCGCATGCTGGCGCTGAGCCATCCCCCTCGGGCGTTTTGTGCCAATAGGTGCCCTCCCGCCTGTTCGGCGGAAGCTGCAGCGCTCGGTCACAGACCCCCAGCCGGCTGGGGCGGAACCCTAGCTGCCTTCTCCCGGCTCGCCCACAATCCTAACCGACCCGACGCGAAGAATGGTGCCGCGCGATTTCCGGGGTAGCTGAGCGGTGGAAGTGCCCCGGGGTGTGCGAGAGTCGCGGGAACGTATTCCGCTCATTGACGTTCGTAGGTTCCGGACAACAGAGGTTACCTGGCTACCTTGCTGCGGTCCTTGGCCAGGAGCTTGCGTCCGTCCTCGCGGAGTTCGCCGGTGGGTGAGACGTGGCGGTAGAGGGTCTGGCGGGTGATGCCGAGCTCCTCGCACAGGGCGCCGACGTTGGTACCGGGCTGTCCCATGGATGCCATGGCGAGGCGGAGCTTGGCGGGGGTCATCTTGTAGGGGCGTCCGCCTTTGCGACCGCGGGCCCGGGCGGCGGCTAGGCCGGCGATCGTGCGTTCGGAGATGAGTTCGCGTTCAAACTCGGCCAGGGCGGCGAAGATGCCGAAGACGAGCTTGCCGGATGCGGTGGTGGTGTCGATGGCCGCGCCTTGACCGGTGAGGACCTTCAGGCCGATGCCGCGTTGGGTGAGGTCGTGGACGATGTTGACCAGGTGACGCAGGTCGCGGCCGAGCCGGTCCAACTTCCACACCACCAGGGTGTCCCCGTGACGTAGGGACTTCAGGCACGCCGCAAGCTCGGGACGGTCCTCCTTCTTGCCCGAGGCCCTGTCCTCGTACAGAGCCTCCGGGTCGACGCCCTCAGCCAGGAGGGCGTCGCGTTGTAGGTCCGTGGTCTGCGATCCGTCGGCCTTCGAGACGCGCATGTAGCCGACCAGCACGAGGTGCCTCCCATCTATCACTTATACGACCGATTACGTGACAGTCGACAGCCGGGTGGCTGTCCATGGCGCACATGTCACTTAACCAGTCATCTATTCTAAGTCCTGCGAAGGGTGGTCGTCGCTCAAGATGTGACAGCCACTTGCGGGTCGGTCGGCGTCTGGCGTGCACGCGCCTCGGCCAGCGTCCGTGGGAGGTGGTGTGCCGGGATGTCGAGGGCGATCAGGTCCTCGCGGCGGCGCTGGAAGCTCGCCTCGCTGCGGGTCAGGGCGGTGAGGGTGGCCAGCAGCTGCCGGGCGGCGTCGGGGTCCTCCTGCGCGAGGGCTATCGCCGTGTTGAGCGCGTCCTCTGCCTCCTGCCAGTAGTTGCGGGCCGGTGGGGTGCCCTCGGGGACGGGTCGGTGTGGTTCGGGGGTCAGGAGCGGGGCGAGGGTGCCGTGGGCGGCGACCTCGCCGATTTCGATGAGGTGCATGGCGGTGGCGGCGGCTTCGAGGAGCATCTGCTGCCTTTCCCACGACAGCGCCTCGTGGGGACGCCACGGCGCGACGATTCCGGCGCGTACGGGGTGGCCAGTCAGCCGCCAGATGCGCTGGACGCTTCGGTGGGAGCGGGTGCGCAGCGCCGAGACGGGGGCGGAGAGCTCGTCGATGAGCGTGCGCAGCAGCCGGAACCACACCCCTGCGTGCACGGACCGGCGAGGCAGGAGGACGGCGCCGGTGCGTAGGGCCTCTTGGGTGCGGGCGTCCATGACGACGACCGGCGCCGGTGCACCGCGGGCGTGGGTGTCCTGCTTCTCCCAGGCCACGAAGGCACCCAGGCCGGCGAAGGCGGGTTCGAGGCGGCAGCCGTGCTGCGGGCAGCTGAGCGTCAGCGGGAGCTGGGAGACCAGGGTGAGGCCGAAGGTGCCGGCCGCGGCGGTGCTCAGGCAGGTCGGACAGGCCCGACGCAGCGGCCCCCGCTTGGGGTCGCTCGGCAACCAGGCACGCCAGCCGTGTACTTGCCGACGGGGCCGCTCCTTGGCGGTCAGGAGTACCGAGTCCTGGTGGACGTAGGTGTTGAACGCTGCTCCGGGTGTCGGCTCCGGGTTGAGGGGGTCGAGGAGCCAGGGCACCTGGCCAGCGATTGTCATGTGGCGTAGCTGGTCTAGCGGTACGCCGGTGCGCTCGGCCAGCGCGGGAAGCACGTCTGCGGGTGGGTCCAGGTCCAGGGCACTGGTGTGGTGGTCGGGAAGATCGGCGCCCGGTGGGGTGAGGTTGTGCCGGATGAGTTCCTCGACGCTCAAGTCGTAGACCTCGGCCAGCCGGTTGAGCCAGGACGTCAGCGCCTCCCCTTCCCTTGGTGGTGGGTGCAGGGGCCAGCGGCCGGTCACGCCAGCTCGCGCTCGAACATCCGGCGTCGTTCGGTAGGGCCGACGTAGGACGCCATGAGCAAAGTGCGTTGGTTGATCGACTCCTCACCGGACTCGATCGCGGCCACCGCGGCGTCGGTCAGGAGATGAGTGAGCTCGCCGATGGTGCCCTCGCTGCGGGAGAGCAGGTAGCGGGCCATGTCCTCGGTGGCGATCGTCGAGTGGCGGCGCAGCGGGAAGGCGGCGGCGAAGCTGGCCAGCAGCGAACGCGCCTCCTCGTTCGGTTCCCACCGGGGCAGGGTGAAGGGCTCGAAGCGGTTCTCCAGCTGGTCATCGGAGCGGATCGCCAGGTACGCCTCCCGGGTGCCGACCCCGACCAGCGGGATGCGCAGCTCGTTGCCCAGGAACCGGATCAGGTTGAGGAACTCGCGGCGGGTGTCCGCGCGCCCGGCCAGCACGTTGTGCAATTCGTCGATGACTAGGACCCGCACCCCGACCGCGCGCAGGAGCCTCAGCGTGGCCTGCTCCAGGTCGGCCAGGCGTTGGCGCGGGCGTAGCGGTGCTCCCATCGCGGCCTGCAGCGCGACGTAGAACCGGATCACCGAGGGGTCTGAGGGCATCTGCACGGCCAGCACCGGCATCTGCTCGCGATCGGAGTGCGAGGTGGGCGGGTGGAGGCGGCGGAACTTCTCGATGATCATCGACTTGCCGTTGTTCGTCGGGCCGAGCAGCAACAGATTGGGCATCCGCTGCTTGCCCGGCCACGCGTACAGCGTCTCCAGCCGCTCCAGCGCCGCGGTGGCGCGTGAGTAGCCGATCCACCGGTCGGCGCGCACGTGCCGCACCCGCTCCTCTGCCGGCAGCCGGGCCACCGACCGGGCGCTGGCGTGCAGATGACCAAGGTCGTCAGCGGCGACGTCCGCACCGGCTCCGTAGTCGTCCTGGCTTACCACTGCTCGATCACCTCGAACGGCACCACGGACCCCGCATCAGCGGCGCTGGCGCTGCTGGCGCCATCAGCCGGGATGTCGTCGGGCGGGACCGCCGCGGCGGGCTTGGCCCGTGGGGCCGCGGCACCCGCTTGGTTGCGGCGTTCGGCGTCGCGTCGGGCCTTGCGGGTGGTGGACCTGGCGGTGTCGGAAATGGTGCGCATTTGTTCGACCATCCGGAACAGCGACTCCTCATCGACCTGCGCCCGGCCCTCGGCCCGCAGCCGCTCCAGCGCGGCGCGGTGCTCCCACACGCTCACCGCCGGGTGGGACAGCGTCCGGTAGGGCACCGCCAGGTAGGACCCGCCATCGGAGTCGAGCACCCAGATGCGGCTGATGTCGCGCGGGTCGCGGCGGATCACGAACCGATCCAGCTGCCCGCGGCGGGCGATCCACGGCTTGAGTGCGTCGCTGAAGTAGCGCACGTGGTCGATGACGAACCCGGTGCGCGTCAGCGTCCTGCGGATCACCGGCAGGAAGTCCACCAAGAACGCGGTCTCGTTGGCCACCGTCACCGCCGGCGTCTGGGCAGTGCCGGCGGTCCAGCGGGCCTGCGGCGTCTGCCCCGTCGTGCTGTGGACCTTCCCGTGATAGTTCGCTACCGCCAGGGCCAGCCACTTCTCCAGCTCCCCGAGCGTCAAGGCGGCCTTGGCGTCGGAGTCGTAGCTGCCGCGCTGGGCCGGGTTGGAGAACGTCGTACCGGGCAGCTCATGGACCATCTCCATCACCGTGCCGACGACCCGCTCCACGATGCCGCCGTAGTGCGGACGTCCCGGTGGCCGGTAGCGCAGCGTGATCCCGTGCTCCTCACATCCCCGCCGCAGGGCCTCGCTCTTGAACTCCGCGGCGTTGTCCAGGTACAGCTCGCCAGGGTTGCCGGCCATCGGCCAGTCCACCTCGATGCCCAGGCGCTCCAGCCAGGCCCGCTTGTCGGTAACCATGTGCGCCAGGCACAACCCCACCGACAGTGCCGAGGGTGCCTCCAAGGTGATCACCAGGCCCACGATGCACCGGGAGAAGACGTCGATCGCGACCGTCACGTACGGCCGCCCGATCGGCAGACGGTGGTGCTCGTCGACCACGATTAGGTCCACCACAGTGTGGTCGATCTGCACCTGCTCCAGCACCCCGGTGATCGGCGGCACCCGCCCACCGGCCGACTTCAGTGACCGGGCCGCGTCTGCTCCCTCACGGGCCGTCGTCTCGGCCACCGGGTCAAGGCCGGCGATGCGGCGCACGATCGCGCCGAGTGACGGCACTGGTAGACTGCGGGTGCGGCACAGCCGCATGACCTCCCGGTGGACCGCGGCGGTCGTCCTCCGCTGCCGAGTCAGGTAGTGCTTACGCAGCACCTCACGGATGACCGCCTCCACCTCGGCTGGCAGCCGCTGCCCGCCGCGCCCGCCGCTGGAGCGACCCGGGATCAGGTCCGAGACCGTGCCATGTCCTTCGCGCCACCGACGCAGCAAGACGTAGACCTGCCGGCGCGAGATGTCCAGCTGGTCGGCTGCTGCGTCTACCGCCTCCTCGCCGGCTGTCCCGGCGTCGGCGAGTGGGCCGATCACCTCCGCCCGACGCACCGCCAGCGCCCACACCTCATCGGGAACGGTCAACAGACCGCGCTCAGGAACCCGGCCCTCATCGACGGCTTCGTCGTGCACAGGACTATGGAACAACGTGCCGGTCGTGCACACGGGTACGGACACGCCGGGAACATCAAACTCCTGTGCACACGACCCCGAACGCCCAGGTCACCTGTGCAGACGACTTCGGACATTCACAGAAGCGTCAACCATCCCGAACGGCGTGACGCACCCTCGTCGTCGCTGTAGCAGAATCGTTCGTTTACGGGTGGTACGCCGGGATGACGTGGCAGACGTTCGCCGGGTCACAAGAGAGGGGGTCGAGGCTCCCTGCCCGGTCGAGTAGTCGGTGTACCTCGTCCCGTAGGACCGTGAGCTCGGCGATCCGACGATCTAACTCCGTGGCGTGGGTGTGGAGCAGGTCAGTGACGGTCCGGCACGGAGGCCCGGTGTCGTCGCGAGCTGCGATGACCTCGCGAATTTCGGCGAGAGTGAGCCCGGCGGCCTGGGCGGCCTTCACGAACCGCAGCCGGGTCAGCGCATCGTCGTCATAGCTTCGGTAGCCGGAGGACTGGCGGTCGGGTTCGGGCAGCACGCCAGCCTGCTCGTAGAACCTGATCGTCTTTGTGGTCAGGCCGGTTCTGCCAGCAAGCTCCCCGATGCGCACACGAGCGAGCCTACGCCTTGACCTTCCACCGCACTGGAAGCCCTACGGTCACGAGCACGGTGGCGGCACGAAGAAGGAGCGGAGCATGGGCGAGTTCGACCTGGTGGTGATCGGGACCGGCGGTGCAGCGATGGCGGCCGGGATCGAGGCCCGTTCTCGTGGGAAGTCGGTGGTCCTCGTCGAGCAAGGGCCGCTTGGGGGCACATGCCTGAACATCGGTTGCGTGCCGAGCAAGAACCTGCTCGCGGCCGCCGGCCAGCGCCACCGGGCGCTGGCCAACCCGTTCCCGATGGTGCCGACTGGCACCGACGGTGTGGACATGCCGGCCCTGCTCGGACAGAAGCAGGAGTTGATCGACCGGCTGCGGCAGGCCAAGTACGCCGACGTCGCCGACGCCCACGGTTTCCCGATCCGGTACGGCCATGCGAGCTTCGTCGATGAGAACACCTTGCACGTCGATGACGAGCCGCTGCTCGCCTCGGCCTATATTGTCGCGACCGGGGTCGCCCCACACATCCCGAACCTGCCTGGTCTCGATGACGTGGACTACCTGACGTCGACGACGGCGATGGAGCAGCAGCAGCTTCCTGAATCGCTGGTAGTGCTCGGGGCGGGTTACGTCGGGCTGGAACAGGCTCAGCTGTTCGCCCGCCTGGGGGCGCGGGTCAGCATCGTTGGACAGTTCGGCCCGCATACCGAGCCCGAGATCGCGGACGTGCTGCGCGGGGTCTTCGCCGACGACGGCATCGAGGTCATCGAGGACCGCGGCGTGGCGGTCGCTGCTACCGGAGCCGGCGTGGTGGTGCGCACGGCGGGCGGGCGAGAGGTGCCCGGCGCGCGGCTGCTGGTGGCCACCGGCCGGTTCGCCGACACGGGCGACCTGGGTCTGGAACCTGCCGGGGTGAAGACCGATGAGCGTGGATTCATCGTTGTTGACGCCTACCAGCGCACCACCAACCCGCGAATCTTCGCCGCCGGGGACGTCTCCGGTGTACCGCAGTACGTCTACGTCGCCGCCCGCACCGGGCACGCTGCGGCCGCTGGTGCGCTGGGTGAGCCGACTTCCGTGGACTACCGCGGCCTACCCGGCGTCACCTTCACCACCCCGCAGCTCGGCAGTGCCGGGCTCACCGAGGAACAGGCGATCCAGCGCGGCCACCGCTGCGCGTGCCGAGTGCTCGGCGGGCAGGACATCCCCCGGGCGTTGGTGAACCGGGACACCCGGGGTGCGCTGAAACTTGTCGCCGACGCGGACACCGGCAAGGTCCTCGGCGTGCACGCCGCGCTCGATGGCGCCGGGGACGTCATGCTGGCCGCCACCTATGCGATCAAGTTCGGGCTCACCGTCGACGACCTGGCCGACACCTGGGCGCCCTACCTCACGATGAGCGAAGCGCTGCGCATCGCTGCGGGGCTGTTCCGCAACCAACTACCGACCTCCTGCTGCGCCTGAGCCAGGAGCCCCACCGGTGGCTGCCCTTGTAGAAGCCGCACAAAGACCGGTGCTGCTCCGCATTCGATCGTTTTCGGCACGGGGCTGCCGGTTCAGTCGACGCTGTACAGGTCAGCGCATGCTGACCATTGCTACTCGGCTGGACGTGATGAGCCGGTTAGGCCGGGCACTGGCCGACCCAACACGGTCACGGCTCCTCATGACGCTTCTCGAGGGGCCGAGCTACCCGGCTGTGCTCGCACGCGACCTCGGGCTGACGCGCTCGAACGTGTCGAACCATCTGGCGTGCCTACGCGACTGCGGCATCGTGATCGCCGAGCCCGAAGGCCGCCAAACGCGTTACGAGATCGCCGACCCGCACCTGGCACGTGCACTCAACGCACTGGTCGAGGTCACCCTCGCGGTGAACGAGAACGCTCCCTGCATCGATCTTGCCTGCCCGGTTCCCGGGTGCGCCAACGCCGAGGCTGACGCGTGATCCTGTCCTCGGTCCTGCAGGCCATCGGCCTGTTCATTGCCACCAACATCGACGACATCATCGTGCTCTCGCTGTTCTTCGCCCGCGGCGCAGGACAACGCGGAACAACAGCGCGGATCACCGCAGGCCAATACCTGGGATTCGGCGGCATCCTGGGCACCGCCGTGCTCGTGTCACTGGGCGCGGGAGCATTCCTGCCCCAGGAAGCCATCCCGTACTTCGGGCTCATCCCCCTGTCCCTAGGACTGTGGACCGCATGGCGGGCCTGGCGCGGAGGCGATGACGACGACGATGACGCCAAGGTTGAGGGCAAGAACGTCGGTGTCTGGACCATCGGCGCGGTCACCTTCGCCAACGGAGGAGACAACATCGGTGTCTACGTCCCAGTCTTCCTCAGCGTCGGGCCTGCGGCCGTGGTGGCCTACTGCGTCGTCTTCCTCCTGCTCGTCGCGGTCCTCGTCATGCTCGCCAAGTTCATCGCCACCCGCCGACCGATCGCCGAAGTCCTCGAACGCTGGGAACACGTCCTGTTCCCGATCGTCCTCATCGGCCTCGGGATCGTCATCCTCGTCAGCGGCGGAGCCTTCGGCTTCTGAGTTCCCGCCGCGGCCCCATTGCCCATCTCGGTTGAGAGACTGCGCGCATGGACGAAGAGCTCCGAGGAGAGGCAGCGGTGGATAGCCGTGCCGGTGTTGTCATCGCGTGGCTGGAGCGCTGGCAGATCTCGCTGTACCTCCTAGCGCTGGTGGCCGGTGCGGCAATCGGTCTGGCAGCACCGTCCGTCGCACCGGCCCTGGAGCAGACGATCAACCCAGTGTTGATCGCACTCTTGTACGCCACGTTCCTGAGCGTGCCGCTGACCAAACTCGGGCAAGCCCTACGCAACGGGACCTTCCTGGCTGGTCTCCTCGTCCTGAACTTCGTGCTCGTTCCGGTCCTCGTCTACGGACTCTCACGGTTCGTCGCTCACGACCAAGCACTCTTGCTGGGCGTCCTACTCGTCCTCCTCACGCCCTGCATCGACTACGTCATCGTCTTCTCCGGACTCGCTGGCGCCGCACACGAACGCCTGCTCGCGGCCTCTCCTCTGCTGATGCTGCTACAGATGCTGCTACTGCCGGTCTATCTGCGCCTGTTCGTCGGACCAGGGCTGTTCGACGTCATCGATGTCGCGCCATTCGTTGAGGCGTTCCTACTCCTGATCGTCACGCCCCTGACTCTCGCCGCAATCACGCAATCCCTGGCTGCGCGCCTTCACGCCGCTCGACGACTCATGGACCTCATGCAGGCGCTGATGGTCCCGCTCATGATGGCCACCCTCGCGGTCGTAGTCGCCTCTCAGATTGACGCCGTTCGCACCGATGCTTCCTCGCTGCTCGCCGTGATCCCGATCTACATCACCTTCTTAATCGCCGTTATCCCTCTCGGCCTCATCACGGCCCGCGCCCTCAAACAGGACGTGCCAGCAACCCGGGCAATGGTCTTCTCGGGCGCTACCCGTAACTCCCTCGTCGTGCTGCCCCTAGCGCTGGCACTACCCGAAACTCTCGCCCTGGCCGCCGTTGTCGTTGTCACCCAAACCCTTGTCGAACTCGTCGGAATGGTCATCTACGTTCGGATCGTCCCTCGCCTCGTCCCACACCCCGCGGCGGCCACGCCATGACAGCACCACCGACGTCGTTCGAAGCCGCCGCGATCACTCTGGTCATCGGCACCAACTGACTACCGCCACATAGCACCGGCAGAACCCCGCCATCTAACGGCCAAGACCACACACGCATTTTGCGACAGATGTGTGCCAGGGTCTAGACATGATGCAACACCCGGGACATCGGATCGGCTACGTGAACCGCCCTGGATCTCCTGGAGGGTGCTGATCTAGCAAGGGAGACTGATCCCCATGTCAGCACCGAGGAGATACGACGGTGAGTTCCGGGAGCGGGCGGTGCGGATGTACCGCGAGAAGCTCGGCGAGGGCACCGAGTCGAAGCTGGGAGCCCGCAAGCACGTCGGCTCGCTCCTGGACGTGAACCCCGCAACGCTGCGGAACTGGATCGAGGAGGCCGAGCACGCCAGCGGCGCCCGGCCCGCGACCACTCGCTCGAGTGAGTCCGAGGAGGTCCGCGCGTTGAAGAAGCGCGTGGCCGAACTCGAGCGGGCGAACGAGATCCTCAAGACCGCGTCAGCGTTTTTCGCTCAGGCGGAGCTCGACCGCCGACTCAAGTGATCGTGGCCTACATCGACACCTACAGGGACCGGTTCGGCGTCGAGCCGATCTGCGCCGTGCTGTCCGTGCACGGGATAAAGATCGCGCCGTCCACCTACTACGCCCACAAAGCCCGTCCTGTGAGCCAGGCGCTGTTGGAGGAGGCCTACCTCGTCAACGCGCTGGTGACGCTGCACCGGGAGAACTGGGGCGTGTACGGGGTGCGCAAGCTCTGGCATGCCGCCCGCCGCGCCGGCTTCGATGTTGGGCGCGACCAGGTCGCCCGGCTCATGGCCATCGCCGGGATCACCGGCGCAGTGCGGGGACGACACCGCACCACCACGACTCGGCGGTCGGCCCAGGCGCCACGTCACCCCGACCTGGTCAAGCGCGGCTGGCACGTGCCTACTGCGACCGACCAGCTGTGGGTGGCCGACTTCTCCTACGTGTGGACGCTGACCGGGTTCGTCTACGTCGCCTTCGTCGTGGACGTCTACTCCCGCCGGATCCTGGGCTGGCGAGTCGCAACGAGCATGCGGACCTTCCTGGTCACCGACGCCCTACGTCAGGCGATCGACGTGCGTCACCGCGCCGGAGCCCACTGGGAACACGGCCGGCTCGTCCACCACTCCGATGCCGGGTCGCAATACGTATCGCTGGCGCTGACCGCCGAGTTGGCCCAGGCCGGCATCGCCGGATCCATCGGCACCGTCGGCGACGCACTGGACAACGCGCTGTGCGAGTCGACGATCGGACTGTTCAAGACCGAGGCGATCAACGACGGCGGCCCGACCTGGAAGAACCACGCCGAGGTCGAGTGGCAAGTCGCCCGCTGGGTCCACTGGTACAACCACGACCGCCTCCACTCCTCAATCGGGCAGCTGCCACCCGTTGAGTTCGAACACGCTCACCGGCAGGCTACGACCGTGACCCCCGAACCGGAGGTCGCGTAACCAACCACCCTCCGGAAGATCCAGGGCGGTTCA
>NZ_JBUZNL010000006.1:0-77541 GCF_055326485.1 Georgenia sp. G2120
GGCTCTTCCGGATTGAGGGTGTAGACGGCCTGGCGCGGTGGTGAGCGAGGTGCCGGCGTGTCAGCGTCCAGATAGGGGTCGAGGTCTTCCGATGATGGGGGTTCTCACGCCACCCACCGGGAAGACCTCGACGTGCCTGACGCTACCTTCGCCCGCCCTGATCTGACCACGTTCGCTCGTCTGGACGAGCTCGGCTTGGAGGTCGTCGGCCAGCGCATCGAGCCTGGTCGGGCGGTCCTGGCCTGCAGGGTCGTCGAACCGGACAGCTGGTGCCGGCGGTGCGGGTGCGAGGGCGTCGCGCGGGACACCGTCACGCGCGAGCTCGCTCACGAGCCTTTGGGGTGGCGTCCCACGACGCTGGAGGTGAGGGTGCGTCGGTACCGGTGCACGGGCTGCGGGCACGTGTGGCGTCAGGACACGACCGCCGCGGCCGAGCCGCGCGCTCGGCTCTCCCGCCGCGGGTTGCGGTGGGCGCTGGAAGGGATCGTGTGCCAGCACTTGAGTGTCGCTCGTGTCGCCGAGGGGCTGGGGGTCTCGTGGAACACCGCCAACGCCGCGGTCCTGACCGAAGGACGCCGCGTCCTCATCGATGATCCGACCCGGTTCGACGGCGTCAGCGCCATCGGTGTCGACGAGCATGTCTGGCGCCACACCCGCCGCGGCGACAGGTTCGTGACCGTGATCATCGACCTCACCGCTGTTCGCGAGGGGACCGGCCCGTCCCGGCTGCTGGACATGGTCGAGGGCCGCTCGAAACACGCCTTCAAGCAGTGGCTCGCGGGCCGGCCGCAGGACTGGCGCGACGGGGTCGAGATCGTCGCGATGGACGGCTTCACCGGGTTCAAGACCGCCGCCGCCGAAGAGCTGCCCGACGCGGTCGCCATCATGGATCCTTTTCACGTGGTCCGCCTCGCTGGCGACGCGCTCGATGACTGCCGGCGCCGTGTCCAGCAGGACACCTGCGGGCACCGGGGCCGCAAGGGCGATCCGCTCTACGCCGCCCGCCGGACCCTGCACACCGGCGCCGACCTGCTCACCGAGAAGCAGTCCCAGCGCCTGGAGGGCCTGTTCGACGGCGACACCCACGTAGCGGTCGAGGCCGCCTGGGCCGTCTACCAGCGCATGATCGCCGCCTACCGCGTCCCCGACCGCGCACATGGTCGCCAGCTCATGGCCCAGCTCATCGCCTCCGTCAGCTCCACCGTGCCAGCCGCCCTGACCGAGCTGCGCAAGCTGGGCAGGACCCTGAAGCGCCGCGCCGCCGACGTGCTCGCCTACTTCGACCGGCCCGGCACGTCCAACGGCCCCACCGAGGCCATGAACGGCAGGCTCGAGCACCTGCGCGGCTCGGCCCTCGGCTTCCGCAACCTGACCAACTACATCGCCCGATCACTACTCGAGACGGGCGGATTCCGACCCCAACTACACCCTCGAATGTGAAGAGCCCGTTTTGTTTATCGCCTATGTTGCGTAAATGGCTGGCGAGCTTCTCTTGCGCGATCCTCTCCGAGGTCGACTGACACCGGGCTGCCGGACCGAGTCTCGCCCAGGAGCCGCGGCCGTCGGTTGACTTCGATATCGCAGTGACGATGCTTGACGTCGAAAAGGTAGTCACGTACTTTGACGTCATTATCGACGTCGGAGGTTCGGATGGCATACACCGGAACGGTGACGGGTCCCGAGTCCCTAGGCAGGATCCTTCAGCAGGCCCGGCTGCTCTCGGGGCTCACACAACGTGAGCTGGCCGAGCAGCTGGGCACCACCCAGAAGTACGTCTGGGAGCTCGAGGCCGGCAAGCCGTCGATCCTCGTCGACCGTCTCTTCGCCTTCATGCGCGCGACCGGGATGGAGCTGAGCGCCACGATCACACCTCCCGACGACGATGGGTGACCTCGCCGTCGACCTGTACGGCACCCGCATCGGACGGCTGACCGGCGATCGCCGGACCTTCGACCTCGTGCCGGACCCGGGTGCCGTGGCGAGGTTCGGGCTCGACAGTCAGGTGCTGTCGGTCGCGATCCCGCTGTCCGCCGTGCCCGTTCGCGCGCGCCGGGCGCAGCGGCAGAACTACTTCGCCGAGCTGCTGCCGGAGGGGCGCATGCTCACCGGGCTCGCGCAACAGGCGCGCGTGCCCGAGACCGATGTGCTCGGGCTCCTGCGCGCGCACGGTCGCGACATCGCGGGTGCGCTCCAGATCTGGGACCCCGAGCAGCCCGGCGAGCCCCGCACTCCCGCCGTGGAACCGCGAGATGCGGCTGAGGTGGCCCAGATGCTGCGTGAGGTCGGGGGGCGACCACTGGGCAACGCGCCCGTCCGGGGGAAGACGTCCCTCGCCGGTGTGCAGGACAAGATCGTCCTCGCCCGTGTCGGTGGCGTGTGGGCGCAGGTGCTCGACGGATGGCCGTCCACGCACATCCTCAAGCCCGTCCCCGTCGATGCGCCGACGACGATCTACGACGAGGAGTACGGCTCTCGGATCGCGCGGGCACTGGGGCTCGCGTCGCACGCGACCTGGATCGACGACTTCGACGGTGTGCCGGCGCTCGTGATCGAGCGCTACGACCGGTCTCCCGACCTGTCCGAGGGGCGCCTGCATCAGGAGGACTTCAACCAGGTCCTCGGGGCGTCAGGGGACGAGAAGTACCAGCGGCACGGCGGCAGGGTGAGTCTCGCGAGGATCGCCGCCGCCCTCGGTGCTGCGGCGGGCCGCGAGTCCGTCGACGAGCTGTTCCGGCTCCTGGTTCTCAGCGTCGCCGTCGGCAATCTCGACATGCACGCCAAGAACGTCTCGCTCCTGCATCCCCCAGACGGGTCGATGCGTCTCGCGCCGGCCTACGACGTCGTTCCACAGGCACACCAGCCCACCGACGGCGAGCTCGCGCTGTCGGTCGCGGGGGAGTACTGGCACGCCGCCGTCACCGGCGAGCATCTGCTCGGCGAGGGCCGATCGTGGGGTGCGCGAGGCGCTGAAGGCCTGATGACGACGACGCTCGAGGCCGTTCTGGAGGTGGTGGCGAACGAGGAGCCGCACGATGGCGCGCACCCGCGTCTCCACGACGACATTGCCGGCTTCGTCACGAACCTGCTGGCTGGACGGCCTGCGGGCATGCCTGGCGCCTCTACGTGATGACCAAGAGGTCGCGAACGCCACGCGGCCGCTATGACGGCGGAGTGGGCACCCAGGTGATGTCCCCGCCAGCGGTTATGGTCGATCGGTGATCACAGGAGACCTCAGGAGCAGGATCGATCGCGTCTGGGACGCGTTCTGGTCGGGCGGGATCAGCAACCCCCTCGAGGTGGTCGAGCAGATCACCTACCTGCTCTTCCTGCGGCGCCTCGACGACCGCCAGGTGCTCGCGGAGAGGCGGCAGCGGCTGACGGGTGAGCTCGTCGACGCCGTGTACGAGCCCGAGCAGGAGCACATGCGCTGGTCGCGCTTCAGGAACGACGCTCCCGAGGTCATGTTCCGCGTGGTCTCCGAGGAGGTGTTCCCGTGGCTGCGCCGGCTCGGCGCCCGGGTCGGCGGCGAGGACTCCACCTACGGCACCCACATGCGGGACGCCCGCTTCACGATCCCGAGCGCCGCGCTTCTCGCGAAGGTCGTCGACCTCGTCAACGAGATCCCGCTGGACGACCGGGACACGAACGGCGACCTGTACGAGTACCTGCTCTCGCAGCTCTCCACCGCGGGGAAGAACGGCCAGTTCCGCACGCCGCGGCACATCATCCAGCTGATGGTCGACCTCATGGCGCCCGGGCCGAAGGACGTCATCGGCGACCCGGCCGCGGGCACCGCCGGGTTCCTCGTGTCCGCGAGCGAGTACGTCCGCGAGCACCACCCGGCCTCGCTGAGCGATCCCGACCAGCGCCGGCACTTCCACCGACGGATGTTCCACGGGCACGACTTTGACTCGACGATGCTGCGCATCGGGGCGATGAACATGCTCCTGCACGGCGTGGAGTCGCCGGACATCTCCTACCGTGACTCCCTGTCCGAGGAGGCGTCCGACGAGAAGGACAAGTACACGCTCATCCTCGCGAACCCGCCGTTCGCCGGCTCGCTCGACCACGAGTCGACGGCGAAGAACCTCCAACAGGTGGCCCGGACGAAGAAGACCGAGCTGCTGTTCCTCGCGCTGTTCCTTCGGCTGCTGCAGCCGGGCGGGCGTGCGGCGGTCATCGTGCCCGACGGCGTGCTGTTCGGCTCGACGAAGGCCCACAAGGAGCTGCGCCGGACGATCGTGGAAGACCAGAAGCTCGACGGCGTGGTCAAGCTCCCGTCCGGCGTCTTCAGGCCCTACGCCGGGGTCTCGACGGCGATCCTACTGTTCACCAAGACCGGCTCCGACGGGACCAACGGCGTGTGGTTCTACGACGTCCAGGCCGACGGGTTTTCCCTCGACGACAAGCGCCAGGAGATCGAGGCCAGCGACCTCGACGACGTCCGCGCGCGGTGGGTCAACCGCACGACGACGGAGCGCGACCGGGCGCGGACCGACCAATCGTTCGTGGTCCCCAAGGAGGAGATCGTCGAGCAGGGCTACGACTTGTCGATCAACCGGTACAAGGAGGTGGTCCACGAGGAGGTCGAGCATCGCAGCCCCGCCGAGATCCTCGCGGACATCGAGAAGCTCGACGCCGAGATCGAGGTCGGCATCGCCGAGCTGAAGGAGCTTCTGGCGTGAATACTGTCCGCCTTGGTGATCTAGTAGAGCCAGCGAAGTTGAGGCGTGCTGGTGACTCTGACCTGCCGATCCTGTCGATGACGCGGCACGACGGGCTCGTGGCGCAATCGGCGCGGTTTCGTAAACGGATTGCCAGCCTAAATACTTCGACCTACAAGATTGTTGAGCGAAATCAGCTCGTAGTCTCTTTCCCCATCGATGAAGGAGTTCTGGATTTCCAGACGGAGCATGCCGCAGCGATAGTGAGCCCTGCCTATGGGGTGTGGAATCTCCGTTCGCCGGAACTGATAGATGTTGATTACCTGGGGCGCTTCTTGCGATCCGACCGGGCGTTAGAATACTACCGAGAGAAGTTGCGTGGAAGTACGCAGCGGAGGCGTGCGTTACCCAGAGCAGATTTCGACGCGATGCCGGTGCCTCTACCAGCTATCGACGAGCAGCGTCGAATTGCCGCAATCCTCGACGCTGCCGATGCGGTCCGTGCGAGACGGGCCTCGCTTGTCGGGCAGTGCCGTCGGCTCTCGCAGGCCGTCTTCCACGCGATGTTTGGTCCGTTGCAAACATCAGGTGCTCGGCGTGTTCCGGTGCACGAAGTTGTCCATCGGATTTCAACGGGGTCGAGCCCGGTGTGCGAGAGTCGGCCAGCATCTGCCGACGAGTGGGGTGTGCTGAAACTCGGTGCGGTGACCTACGGCGTGTTCAATCCCGAAGAGAACAAGGCGTTTCTCGGGGACGTGGAGTCGTTCAAGGCGCACGAGGTGAAGCCAGGCGACGTCCTGATGACTCGAAAGAACACTCCTGAACTGGTCGGCGCAGTTGCCCTGGTTGGCGATGTCCGTGAACGACTCTTGCTGCCCGACTTGGTCTTCCGTCTTGAACTAGATTCGGCTCAGATCGATGCGACGTACTTCCAGGCGTTGATGATGAGTTCCGGGAAGCGCAAGGAGGTTCGGGCACTAGCGGGTGGCGCAGCTGCAAGCATGTCAAACATCTCTCAGGGACGCCTTCGTTCGCTTCCGATCGAATTGCCCCTTCTGGAGGTTCAGCGCGAGTTCGCCACCAAGATCGAGGCGATCAACACGCGTCGTGACAGCGTCGAGCGTGCGCTCGCACTCGACGACGAACTCTTCGCATCCCTGCAGTCCCGCGCGTTCACGGGAGAACTATGAGCACCGGGCCGGTCCCGACCTGGGAGGAGTACATGGCGCCCGCTCTGCGGGTGCTGTCCGACGGTGAGGTGCACCTCGTCCGGCAGGCGGTCGAGGCGGCCGCGGACCTTCTCGGCGTCACGGCGGAGGAGCGCCTCCAACTGACCGCCTCGGGAGAGCCCCGCTACCGCAACCGTGCGATGTGGGCGCTGTCCTACCTCGTCCGGGCGGACGCCGCCGTCCGTCCCCAGCGCGCCCACTACCGGATCACGGACGCTGGACGACAGCTGCTCGCCGTGCACCCCAACGGCATCACCGAGAAGGACCTTCGTCAGCTGCCCGGGTACGTCTCGCCGCAGGTGCGCTCGAACAAGGCGAACGGGGTGTCGTCGTCGGAGGGGTCGGTATCAGCGTCGACGGCGCAGACGAAGGAAGCCGAGTCGGTCCTCTCGCCGCTCGAGCAGGTCGAGGAAGGGATCGGCCGCATCCACGCCGACGTCGAGCTCGACCTCCTGGAGCGCCTGCATGCGCAGGACCCGGCGTTCTTCGAGCAGGCCGTCCTCGAGGTGCTCATGGCCATGGGTTACGGGGGAGCGGACGGAACAGCGACTCGGACGCAGCTGTCCAACGACGCCGGCATCGACGGGATCATCGACCAGGACCCGCTCGGACTCAGCCGCGTGTACGTCCAGGCCAAGCGGTACAAGACGACCTCGTCGGTCGAACGTCCAGAGGTTCAGGGCTTCGTCGGCGCGCTGCACGGCAAGCAGGCCAGCCAGGGGGTGTTCATCACAACCGGGCGGTTCACGCACGGTGCGGTGGTCTATGCCGAGTCCGTCGCGACGCGCGTCGTCCTTGTCGACGGAGCCCGCCTCGCACGCCTCATGGTCGCCTACGGCGTGGGAGTGCAGGTGAAGAAGTCGTACGACGTGGTCGAGGTCGACGAGGACTTCTTCGAGTAGTGCATGTTTCGAAGTCAGCCGCGGGGACGATCAACCTTCGTGACCTGGAAACATACACAGTCCACAAACATGCAGTTTGTGGGTTGTCCATGTGTATGTTTCACGAGAACAAGCCTCTGACAGTGTCGATGATGAGGAGCCATGGGCAACTTCGACTTCGTGCGTGAGGCGCTGCCGCACCTGCACGAGAGTTGTGCCCGCGCCGAGTCTTACCTCACCACCGACCCGCGGTCGGCCTGCTTCTACGCGCGCCGGGCGATCGAGCAGCTCGTCCTCCACCTGTACGATCTGCATGACATCCCCGAGCCGTACCGGGACGACCTCGCCGCCCGAATCCACGAGTCGGCGTTCCGGACGCGGACGGGAGCCGGCGTCGGCATCGTCGCCAAGCTCGACCTCATCCGGAAGAACGCCAACCGCGCGGTCCACGACAACCGACCGGTTCGCCCCGACGTGGCCCTCGCGGTGCTGCGCGAGCTCCTCCACGTCATGGTGTGGGCCGCGTTTCACCACTCGCCACGCCCGGAGCTGGCCCCCACGCAGGCCCGGTTCGACCCCGAGCACGCCGCGAAGGCCGCCCCGCTGTCCCGCGCCGAGCTCGTGCGCCTGGCTGAGAAGTTCACCGAGCAGGACGAGGCGCACGCCCGCGAGGTCGCCGCCCGCGACGAGGCGCTCGCGGCCCATGAGGCCGAGATCGCCCGCCTGCGCGAGGAGATCGCCGCCGCCCAGGAGAAGGCGGCCGCGGACGGCGTGCAGGACGACCGCGACTACGGCGAGGCACAGACCCGCACCGACCTCATCGACAACGACCTCCGGGCCGCCGGCTGGGACCCGTCAGTGCCGGGCGTACGCGAGGTCGTTGTCGAGGGCATGCCGACCGCCTCCGGCACCGGTCGCGCGGACTACGTCCTGTGGGGCAACGACGGGTTGCCGCTCGCGGTGGTCGAGGCCAAGCGGACGTCTGCCAGCCCCGCAGCCGGGCAGCAGCAGGCGAAGCTCTACGCCGACTCATTCGAGGACCGGCACGGGCGCCGCCCGGTCATCTACTACTCGAACGGGTTCGAGGTCTGGCTGTGGGACGACGCCGCCGGCTATCCGCCCCGCAAGGTGAGCGGATTCGCCACGCGTGACGAGCTCGAGCTGATGATCCAGCGCCGCCGCACTCGTGTGTCGACGTCGTCGGTTTCGATCTCCACCGAGATCGTCGACCGGCACTACCAGACTCGGGCCATCCGGGCGGTCGGGGACGCCTTCGAGGCCCGGCGCCGCGCGGCACTGCTCGTCATGGCCACCGGCTCGGGCAAGACCCGCACGGTCATCGCCCTGGTCGACCAGCTCATGCGCGCCGGCTGGGTCAAGCGCATCCTCTTCCTCGCCGACCGCACCGCGCTGGTCAACCAGGCCACCAACGCCTTCAAGGCGCACCTGCCCACGGCCACCACAGTCAACGTCCTCGGCGCGAACACCGCGGAGCTCGCAGGCGGCCGCATCTACGTCTCGACCTACCCCACGATGCTCAACCGCATGCAGGAGCGCGACGACTCCGGCCGGCTCCGGTTGGGGCCCGGCTTCTTCGACCTCGTCGTGGTCGACGAGGCCCACCGCTCCGTCTACGCCCGCTACGGCGCGATCTTCGAGCACTTCGACGCCCTCCTCGTCGGGCTGACCGCCACGCCCAAGGACGAGGTCGACCACAACACGTACCGCCTCTTCCATCTTGAGGACGGGGTCCCGACGGACGCCTACGACCTCGCCGACGCCGTGAAGGACGGCTTCCTCGTGCCGCCGCGGGCCGTCTCGGTGAGCACCCGGTTTCTGCGCCAGGGCATCCGCTACGACGACCTGACCGAGGAGGAGCGCGACGAGTGGGACGCCCTCGAGTGGGGCGACGAGACGCCGGACGAGATCGACGCCGAGGCGCTCAACAAGTTCCTCTTCAACGCCGACACCGTGGACAAGGTTCTCGGCACGCTCATGTCCGAGGGCCACAAGGTGGCCGGCGGGGAGCGGATCGGCAAGACGATCATCTTTGCGAAGAACCAGGCCCACGCGGAGTTCATCGCCCGGCGCTTCGACGCCGGCTGGCCCGAGCACGCCGGCCACCTCGCACGCGTGATCACCTCGTCCTCGGCCTACGCACAGAGCCTCGTCGATGACTTCTCCCAGCCGGACAAGGCCCCGCACATCGCCATCAGCGTGGACATGCTCGACACGGGCATCGACGTCCCCGAGGTGGTCAACCTCGTCCTGTTCAAGACGATCCACTCGCGGACGAAGTTCTGGCAGATGATCGGCCGCGGCACACGGTTGCGCCCCGACCTGTACGGACCGGGGCGGGACAAGACCGACTTCCTCGTGCTCGACTTCTGCGGAAACCTCGAGTACTTCGAACAGGACCTGCCCGGCGTCGAGTCAACGACCGCGAAGTCGCTCACCCAGCGCCTCGTGGAGTCGCGGGTGGCGCTTCTGGCCGCCCTGACCGGCTCCGCCGGGACGTCCGACGCCGAGGCCGGCTTCCGTCGCGGACTCGCCGACGCCCTGCACCGCTTCACGGCGGGGATGACCCCGGACAACGTGCTCGTCCGCCCGCACCGCCGGGTCGTCGAACGCCTCGCCCGGCGCGAGCAGTGGGACCACCTCACCCCGGCCGACGTCGAGGACGCCCTCTCCATCGCCGGACTGCCGTCCGCGGACACCGCGCGGGGTGGGGGAGAGGTCGAGGCGAGGCGGTTCGACCTGCTGGTCCTGCGCCGACAGCTCGCCCAGGTCGAGTGCGACCCGGGCACGGCAGAGAAGGTTCGAGCGGCCGTCCAGGAGATCGCCGCCGACCTGCTCACCCGGACCTCGATCCCGTCGGTCGCCGAGCAGGCCCGCCTCCTCGAGGCCGTCGCCGGTGATGCCTGGTGGGAGGGGGCCACGCTCCCGTTGCTGGAGGAGCTGCGCGTGACCGTGCGCGGTCTGGTCCAGTTCGTCGGCCGTACGCGGCGCAGCCCGGTCTACTCGGACTTCGAGGACACCCTCGGGGAGGCGACCGAGATCGAGCTCGGCCCCGTCACCCCCGGCCTCGACCCCGAGCGGTTCCGCGCGGCGACCCAGGCGTACCTGCGCGCGCACGCCGACCAGGTCGCCGTGCAGAAGCTTCGCCGGAACAAGCAGCTCACCGCCGCGGACCTCTCCGCCCTCGAACGCATCCTCGCCGAGGCGGGAGCCGACGGTGGCCAGCTCGCCGCGGCCGCGGAGCAGAGCGGGGGACTGGGGCTGTTCGTCCGCTCGCTCGTCGGGCTCGAGCGGGACGCCGCGGTCGAGGCGTTCGCGCGGTTCCTCGACTCCGGGACCTACACGGTCTCCCAGATCCGGTTCGTCCAGCTCATCGTCGACGAGGTGACGCGCAACGGGGTGATGTCACCGGGCCGGCTGTTCGAGTCGCCGTTCACCGACCAGGCGCCCACCGGGCCCGACTACATGTTCGCCGAGCGCGAGGTCGAGCTCATCGCCGGGGCGCTGCAGGAGATCCGCGCCCGCGCTGTGCCCGTCGACGTGGCCTGACGCCGCCGGGCCGGGGCGCCGGAGCACCGTCGGGCCGGCTCAGCGCCTCGCGTTCCACCAGGAGCGCGCCGACTCCTCGCCGAGCAGCCAGGCCACCGCGATCGCGCCGGGGATGTAGAACCAGACCGCGGGGCCGATCTCGGCGCCCTCCTCGGCCTGCCCGTACCCGAGGGTGGCGAGAAAGAAGACGCCGATCGCGGAGAGCACGAGGAGCCCCCCGAGTGCCACGTCGATCCCGCGGCGCATGCCGGAGTCCCGCTGCGCGGCGTGGAACCCCAGCGAGACGAGCGCGAGGATCGAGAGGAGCAACGGCAGGGTGACGACGACCGCCACGACCACACCGGGGCCACCCTGGTCCTCGACGACCCCGTCGGCGACCGCCTTGATCCCCGCCCAGCCCAGGGCGAACGACGTCGGCTCGCCATCGACCGTGTACCCGAGGAACGGCAGGACCAGGCCCGCCACGAGCAGGGCGCCCGCCGCGCCCAGGACGAGGCGGACCAGGGCGTTCTCGAGCGTGCGCACGCGTTCCTCGAGCACCCGCACGTCGCGGTGGAGATCGGTGGAGCGGGGTCCGTCGGTCATGGCGTCTCCGTCGTCGTGCCCGAGAGTGTCGAGGTGAGAGTAGTGGGCGGCCGGGGCGCGAGTCGGGGACGCCGATGGGTCCTCCTCCCGTTGCGCTCGTCGCGTCGTCCGTCTCCGGGCACGGCGGCCCGGGCGGCACGCACGAACCGCAACCTCGACGACGAACCGCACCCTCGTCGGTGTGAGCCGCACTCTCGGCCGCGACGAACCGCAGTCTCGACGTGCACCAACCGCAATGTCGACGCGAGGAGAGGTGTGGCCCGGATGACGCCCGCGTGAGGCCGAGCACCCTCTACGCGAGGCGCGTCGTGCCGTAGGATCGTGAGGATCGTGCGTGCCCACGCCTGCTCGACGAGGCGTGCGGCGCCACCCCACGGGTCCCACCGCGCCGCCGTGCGCGCTGCCCCGTGCTCAAGTCATCTACCGACGAGTTGGAGTACCCCGCAGTGAAGACGGACGTGGAGAACCTCGAGGCCACCAAGGCCAGGCTGACCGTGACGGTCCCGTACGAGGACCTCAGCTCGGCGATCGACTCCGCCTACGCCACGGTCTCCCAGCAGGTGAGCATCCCCGGCTTCCGCAAGGGCAAGGTCCCGGCCCGGATCATCGACCAGCGCGTCGGCCGCGCCGTGGTCCTCGACCAGGCGATCAACAGCCAGATCGACTCCCTGTACCGCGAGGCCGTCGGCGAGGCCGGCATCAACCCGCTCGGCCGCCCGGAGATCGAGGTCACCGAGCTCCCGGCCGTCACCGGCCCCCTCGGCGGCCAGCTCGTCTTCACCGCCACGATGGACGTGCGCCCCGAGCTCGAACTCCCCGACTTCTCGACGATCACCCTGACGGTGGCCGACTCCGAGGTCTCGGACGAGGACGTCGAGGAGCGCCTCACCGCGCTGCGCGAGCGCTTCGGCACGCTGACCGGCGTGGACCGCGCCGTCGAGACCGGTGACTTCGTCACCCTCGACCTGTCCGCCATGGTCGACGGCGAGGAGGTCGACACCGCCTCCGGCATCTCCTACGAGGTCGGTTCCGGCTCGATGCTCCCCGGCCAGGACGAGGCCCTCGTCGGCCTCACCGCCGGCAAGGAGGGCACGTTCACCACGACGCTCGCCGGCGGCGACCACGCCGGCAAGGAGGCCGACGTCTCCGTGACGCCGACCGCCGTCAAGGTGCGCGAGCTCCCCGAGGCCGACGACGACTTCGCCCAGCTCGCCTCCGAGTTCGACACGCTCGAGGAGCTGCGCGCCGACCTGCGCACCCAGGTGGCCTCGGACCGCGCGGGCAACCAGGCCGTCGAGGCCCGCGACCTCCTGCTCGCCCACCTGCGCGAGAACCTCGAGGTCCCGATCCCGTCCGGCGTGGTCGACGCCGAGATCGCGCGCCACCTCGAGGCCGAGGGCAAGCCCGAGGGCGACCCGCACGGCGAGGAGATCCGCGGCGAGACCGAGGAGCTGCTCCGCGACCAGATCATCCTCGACACGATCTCCGACCAGGTCGACGTCCAGGTCTCGCAGAACGAGCTGCTCGAGTTCCTCGTCCAGCAGGCCCAGCAGTACGGCATGGACCCGAACAACTTCATCCAGGCCGCCGGCCAGACCGGCCAGCTGCCCGCCTTCATGGGCGAGGTCGCGCGCAACAAGGCCCTCGCGGTCGTGCTCCGCGACGTCACCGTCGTCGACGGCTCCGGCACCGAGCTCGACCTCAGCGAGTACCTCGGCTCCGAGGAGACCGACAAGGCCGAGGCCGAGGGCAAGGAGTCCGAGGAGTCGGCCGACAGCGCGGACTCCGGCGACTCGGCGGACTCGGCCGACAGCGCCGACTCGGCGGACTCCCCGGACAGCCCCGACTCCGCCGACAGCGCGGACGAGGCCGAGGAGTCCGACGACGACGAGAGCTCCGACGACGAGCCCGCGGACGAGAAGCCGGCGGCCAAGAAGCCCGCCGCGAAGAAGCCTGCCGCGAAGAAGCCGGCGGCCAAGAAGCCGACCGCCACCAAGGCGGCCGCCGACGAGGAGTCCGCCTCCGAGTAGCGTCGGGGCCCCTGCGCAACGCAGGTGCCGAGGTCGACATCGACCGCCGAGGGGCGGCCGGCCATCGCGGCCGGCCGCCCCTCGGCATCTCGTCGATCGGCGAGGCGTGTCGTGGACCGTCCATGTGCAGCGCTGCGCACGGATGCGAACCCGCGGGTGTGAGATTGCCCATTCCGCACCGCTCCATGTCAGCGTTCGGTTCTAATGTCCGACCAGGACACGGCCGCCACCGCCAAGGCTCTCCCCCAGAGCACCGGCACCACGTCCGGAGCACTCGGAGGACCACATGCTCGTCGGACGCGCGTCCGAGCTCGATGCCCTGCACCACCTCGCCCAGGACGCACTGGCGTCCTCCCGGGTGGTCTGGTTCCTCGGCCCCGAAGGAGTGGGAAAGTCTGCGCTCGCCGAGCGCACCGCGGAGCTGGCCGGCCGTCCGGTGCTCCGGGTCGACCTGTTCCCCGAGGACCGGCACAACCGGCGCTACGCCGTCGAGGCGATGGCAGCCCTGATCGACATCGACCTCGGTAGCGCCCCGCAGGCCGAGGGACGGGGCGCGTCCGACCCGGTCGAGAGCATCCTGCGCGCGCTCGCGTCCCGCGGACCGGTCTGCATCCGGATCGAGGACGCGCAGTGGCTCGACGACGAGTCGCGAGCGATCCTCTGGCAGCTCGTCCGACGGCTGCTCGACCTGCCCGTCCTGCTCCTGATCACGAGTCTCGACGACGAGGACGACGGTGTCCTCTTCGACGGACTGCGCCTCCTGCTCAGGCTGCCGGAGCGCGGCAGGGTCGTGGCCGTCGAGCCGCTCGGCCGGGCCGCCGTCGCCGAGCTCGTGAACTCGGGCCTCGGAACCGCGGTCACCGGGTGGACTCTCGACCGGATCGTGGCGGTGACCGGTGGGTACCCGGCCCTGGTGATGTCGCTCGTCGATCAGCTGAGGCGCGCCGAGTCCATCGCCGGAATCCGCACGGTCCTGCGGTCCCTCGGTGAGCAGGCCGCAGGCAGCGGCCTGCTGCGACGGCACGCCACGCGGGTCCTGACCGACACCACGCCGGCCCTGCGCACCGGCCTGCTCGCGCTCGGGCTGGGCCGGCAGCTGACGATCCGCCAGGTCGCGCACGTGACCCGGGAGCGTGGCGCGTCGTCCGTCTCGACCGCGGAGCTCGTGGCGACGGGGCTCGTCGAGGTCGTCGGCGTCGATCAGCTGCGGCTGCGGTACCGGATGACCGAGTCGGTGATCGTCGACCACTTCTCGCCCGACGACATCGCGGCCACGCACCGCGTGCTCGGCAGCCTCCTCCGTGGGCCGCGTGGGCTCGAGCACCGGGTGGCGGGCGCGGACCGCTCCGACGTCCCCGAGCTGGTCGCGGAGCTCGGCGCAGACCTGGAGGACGCCTTCCGCCGCGGTGACCGCGAGACCATGTACGAGCGGGCCGTCCTCGCCGCCTCCCTCGATCCCGAACGGGTCCCGGACCTCGTCTTCGCTGCGATCTGGTCCAACCAGCCGTCCCGGCTGGCCGATCACGAGGACGCGATCGAGAACCTTCCGTGGTCGGCCGAGCGCCTTGTCGGCATGAGCTTCCTCGGCGCCGTGGACCTCGACATCAGCGGCACCGCGCAGCTCCTGGAGAGTGTGGAGATCTCCTCCCGCACCTCCGACCGGCAGCTGTTCCTCCTGGGCTACTGGGTGCTCCACGTCGCTGCCCGACGTGGCGCCGTCTCGCTCGCCGAGCTCGCCGTCGCGACCCGACCTGTTCTGCGTGAGCTCCGGGTGCGCGGGCGCAAGCTGGTCGCCGATGGCCAGCTTCGGTTCGGCGAGCGGTTCCTCGGTGACGCCCTGCTCCTCGATCTGACGCTCGAGCACCTGTTCGACGGAGAGGTGCCGTTGATCGACCGGATCCCGCGCATGGAGGCTCTGCGCGCCACGGCGGCGGCAGACGGGCTCGCCGACGGGGTGCCGGAGGCCGGCATCATCATCGACCTCGTGCGCAACGCGGCCGGGGACACGGCCGGGAGCGTCGACCGGCTGACCGCCGTCCCTGCGACCATGAACCCCACGTTGAGGCTGGAGGCCGGCCTCGGTGCCGCCTACACCTGGTTCCTCGCCGGCGACTGGGCCGCCGCCCAGCGGGTGGCCGAGCAGGCGTCGGGGCTCGCGCTCGACCGCCTCATGCTCGACCACTGGCAGCGAGCCTCCGACCTGGCGCGCCTCGTCCCGGTGGTGCAGGGGACGACGCCGACGGTCCCGGAGGTCGAGCTGAGCCATCAGGCGGTGGCCGGTCCGCTGGGCGAGGCGCTGCGCGACGTCGTCAGCGCGTGGAAGGGCGTGGCCCACGACGGCGACCCGAGCGCGACCGGCCGTGTGCTCGACCGACTGTGGGCGGCCGGAACCTTTGATCGTGCGGGCGCCTACCTCACGGGCGTCCTGCGGGTGCGTGCCCACGTCGCGGCCGGAGACCTCGAGGCCGCACGGGCTGCCCGGACCGACCTGGCCGCCGCGTCCTACACGGCGCTGGGCAAGGACTATGCGCTCACCCACGCCGATGCGCTCATCGCGGCGGCCGAGGCGGAGCAGCCCGTCGTCGCCCGCGCGGACTTCGCCGAGGTCGCCCGGCGACTCGCCGCGCACCTCGACGACCAGGGACCGAGCGGCCCCCACCTTCTCGGTGCCGTGCTCGCCGAGGACTGGGGGCTCGCGGTCCTCGCGAGCGTTGCCGACGGCGACCCGGCCGGATCCGGGGCAGGCGATGCCGGCGACCTCTGCCCACCGGACGAGCTGCGGCAGCTGCTCGGCGCGACGTGCGTGCTCCTGGCGACCGCGGGTGCGGGGGAGTGGCAGGCGCGCCTCGAGCGGGTGCGCGAGCGGCTGACGGAGTCGCCCTCCGTCCGGGGGGTGGCCGATGCCTGGTCGACCCTGACCGTGCGCGAGCGCGAGGTGGCCGGACTCGTGTCGGACGGCCTGAGCAACAGGCAGATCGCGACGACACTCTTCGTCACCGTCCGCACGGCCGAGTACCACGTGGGCAACATCCTCGCGAAGCTCGGGCTGGAGTCCCGGCAGGAGCTGCGTCGCACCGTCCTGGCCGCCGACGGCTGAGCCTTCCCGCCGGCTTACCTGTCCGGCAGGGTGACGACGAGCGTGTCCGTCGCGACGGCCTGGACGGGAAGCGGGTGGTCGGTGCTCGTCACCGTGTACACGAACGTGTACCTCAGGGCGCGGGTGTCGTCCTCGACGTCCCCGACCAGCACCGAGGCACCGGCCGTGGAAGGCAGCAGCACGTCGGCCCCGGACGCCGTGACGAAGGGCTGGGTGACGGCGTCGTCGGGGACCGACTGCCACCCGTCGACGGTGAGCCGGTCGACCTCGACCGTCAGGGAGGCGAGCAGGGTCGCGCCGGGCGCGTCGGCCCCGACGACGAGCGTGAGCGGCTTGGTGCCCGACGGCGACCACTCGTCGCGCGGGAGCGTGGACCAGTAGTCCACCTCCAGCACGGCCGCACCGGCGACGAGCTGCCGTTCCGCCGAGCCGGTCGCGAGGTCGTCCACGACGGTGGGCACGCCCGGCCCCGCGACGGGCGCCGGGGAGCTCGCCTCCTCCGAGTCCGAGTCCGAGTCCGAGTCCGAGCCCTCGCTCGCGGCGCCGTCGTCGGACCCGGCCGTGCTCGACGGGCCGACGACCGGCAGGTCGCCGTCGTCCGCCTCGTCCACGACGGTGCCTGCCTCCGAGGCCGACTCGCCCGTGGTGGTGCCCTCCTCGGCCGCCGCACTCGCCTCCCAGGGAGGCGTGCCGCACCCGCCGAGAGCAACCGCCGCGCCGAGGGCGATCAGTGCCAGGGCGGGGGCCCGCCGTCGCCGTCGCGTCATGTCGTCCACATCCTTCTCCGTGCGGGCGCGGCCTGCGGCGCCCGGTCGGAGCCACTCTGCGGTGTCCGGGCGTCCCGGCCTAGACCTCGGGCCACCAGTCTCCGGATCCCGGTGGCGGCGAGCCCCGACCCCGTACCGCACCTGGGGCAGACCCGTACGGCACCGGTGGTCGTCGACGAGGGATTCACGTGGTCCGGCGGAAGGAACTGGTGGTCGCGCACCTGGTCACCACACGCGTCGGGGCGCAGGATCGAGGCCGTCCCCCACGCTGGAAGGCCCCCGCCATGACCGCAGAACCGCTGCTCGCCCCGGCTCCCCCCGCCGCGCGAGCCGCCCGAGACGCCGCGACCGCCCCCGCCGCCCGCCTCGGCACGACCACGTATGCCCCAACGACCTCCTACGCCTCAATCACCCCCGTCGTCGACGTCGACCTCGACGCCGATGCCGGCCCCCGTGCCGACGTCGAGGAGATCCTGCGCTCTCGACCGGGGCAGCAGTACGCCGGTGCAGCGCTCGAGCTGTACGGCACCGCGCCGGACCCCGGCGCCGAGCGGCGTCCTGTCGTGGGCTGCGTGATCCCCGCGTACAACGAGGAAGGGTCGATCGCACGCGTGCTCGAGGCGCTGCTGGCGCAGACCCGGCTGCCGGACGTCGTGCACGTGATCATCAACAACACGACCGACGACACGTTCTGGGTCGCCCGCGAGTTCGCGGGACGGCACGAGCGGCGCTACCGCGGCGAGACGATGACCTGCGACGTGCACGTCCACGACGTCGGCCGGCTCGCGGACCGGAAGGTGGGCGCGCTCAACACCGGCTTCCGGTTCGTCCAGGACTGCGACTACTTCCTCGGTGTCGACGGCGACACGATCCTGCACCGTCGCACGCTCGAGCGCCTGCTCGCCGAGATCCGGTCCGACCGGCGGATCGGCGGCATCAGCGCGGTCTACTCGATCGACTTCGACGAGGGTGCGGGGCTCGACGAGAAGTTCCTCATCGCGGGGCAGCGGCAGCAGTTCGCCGGCTTCAACCTCCTCAACCTCCTGCGCGGCCGGAACATGGCCGTCATCGGTGGTCAGTGCTCGATCTTCTCCGTCGAGGCGCTGACGACCGTCCGTGACACGTACCGGCAGGGCGGGCCCTGGGTCTCCGACTCCGAGGTCGAGGACTCCCTGCTCTCGCTCCAGCTCAAGAGCACGGGATTCTCGACGAAGATCAGCGCGTCCGCACGTGCCGACGTCGGTCCCATGCTCAGCCTCAAGTCCCTGGACGCGCAGCAGGTCAAGTGGAACTACGGCGCGATCGACCTCATGTGGCCGGGCCAGCGCGGAAACACCACGGGGCACCCGTTCCATCCCAACCTGCGCCTGCGGTGGCTCGAGAACTGGCAGATGCTGTTCAACCTGCTGGTGCGCGTCGGGTTCGTCCTGCTGCTCGCCGCCTCGCTGAGCATCGGCGCGTTCACCTTCTACTGGTGGTGGCTCCTGCCGCCCGCGGTCTCGATCCTGCTCAACGTGCGCATCGCCCTGACCATGAAGGACCGGACGGTGAAGGACCTGCTGTTCGCCCTGCTGTTCGTGCCGGGCGAGATCTACATGTGGATCCGGATCGGCCACTTCGTCCGTGCGTGGACGAAGTTCCTCTCCAGGCAGGAGGTCGACAACTGGGGTGCGCAAGCCGCAGCCGAGTCGGGCAGGGCCAACAACGACTACCTGCGCCCCGTCGTCTACGGCGTCGTGCTGCTCGCGCTCCTCGTCGTCGGATGGATGCAGCTCCCGCTGCTCGCCCAGGAGGTCGTGCTGTGGATCTCCTGGCCGGCACTGGCCGTGGTCGCCGCGCTGCAGTCGGTGGAGATGCTCGTCCGGCTCCTGCGCCGGCACCGTGGTTTCCGGGTCTGAGCCGCACCGCTGATCCCACCCGCCGCGGCGGTCGGCGCTCTCGTCGCGTCCTCCCTGGGACGCGGCGGGTCCGCCCGTGCCCCGCCCGTGCGCCGACAGCGAAAAGGCCTCGGACAGGGGCAGGATCGCCGCCCCCGCGCGGTTAGGGTCCAGTGACGACCCGCGGTCGGCGCATCCGCACCGCCGCCCCCACCTTCGATCAAGGAGCTGCACGTGAGCGAACCGATCGCGCGCACCGAGGCCAGCGGCCTCGGCCTGAACGACAGCATCTACAACCGGCTGCTCAAGGAGCGCATCATCTGGCTCGGCTCGGAGGTGCGCGACGAGAACGCGAACGCCATCTGCGCGCAGATGCTCCTCCTCGCCGCCGAGGACCCCGACGAGGACATCTTCCTCTACATCAACAGCCCCGGCGGCTCGATCACCGCGGGCATGGCCATCTACGACACGATGCAGTACGTCAAGCCGGACGTCGCCACGGTCGGCATGGGCCTCGCGGCCTCGATGGGCCAGTTCCTGCTCACCTCGGGCACCAAGGGCAAGCGCTACGCCACCCCGCACGCCCGCGTGATGATGCACCAGCCCTCGGGCGGTATCGGCGGCACGGCCACCGAGATCAAGATCAATGCGGAGCTCATCCTCCACATGAAGAAGGTCCTCGCCGAGCTCACGGCCGAGCAGACCGGCCAGCCGCTGGAGCGCATCAACTCCGACGCTGACCGCGACCGCTGGTTCACCGCCGCCGAGGCGCTCGAGTACGGCTTCATCGACCACGTGGTCGACAGCGCCGCGTCCGTCACCGGGTCCGGCGGCACCGCGTCCGACGACGACTCGTCCGACAAGTCCTGAGCCCCGCGACCACCAAAGGAGTCCGAATGAACCTCCCCATCATGGGCCGCGCCGGCTTCGCCCCGAACGGCTCCACCACGCAGATGCCCGGCGGGACCGCACCCCAGGGACCGTCCTCGCGCTACATCCTCCCGTCGTTCGAGGAGCGCACCGCCTACGGCTACAAGCGGCAGGACCCGTACGCCAAGCTCTTCGAGGACCGGATCATCTTCCTCGGCGTGCAGGTGGACGACGCCTCCGCGGACGACGTCATGGCCCAGCTCCTCGTCCTCGAGTCGCAGGACCCGGACGGCGTCATCACCATGTACATCAACAGCCCCGGCGGCTCGTTCACGGCGCTGACGGCGATCTACGACACGATGCAGTACATCAAGCCGGAGATCCAGACGGTCTGCCTCGGTCAGGCCGCCTCGGCCGCCGCCGTGCTGCTCGCCGCGGGCTCGCCCGGGCGTCGTCTCGCACTGCCGAACGCGCGCGTGATGATCCACCAGCCCGCGCTCGAGGGCGGCGGCTACGCGCAGGCCTCGGACATCGAGATCCACGCCAACGAGGTCCAGCGCATGCGTCAGTGGCTCGAGCAGACGCTCGCGCACCACACCTCGCAGGACATCGAGACCATCTCGCGCGACATCGAGCGCGACAAGATCCTCACCGCCCAGCAGGCGCTGGAGTACGGGATCGTCGACCAGGTGCTCGAGTCCCGCAAGAACACCGAGCCGGTGACCATCCAGAAGTAGTCCCGCGCGGCGCCCCCGGACCCGTCGGTCCGGGGGCGCCGTCGTGCGTACGGAGCCCTGCCCGACGCCGTCGCGAGGGTGCGTACGGAGGCTGCCCTTCGGCGTCGGGCACGTGCGCACGGAAGCCCGCCCGACGCCGTCGCGAGCGTTCGTACGGAGGCTTCCCTCCGGCGTCGGGCACCCGGGATCGCAGGCCGCGGTGGCGTGCGCGACGAGGCGCGCCGGGCAATCGCAGATGCCTACCTGGGCAAGCGTGTGCGAAGGTTGAGCCGAGAGCCGTACCCAGCGGCGAGCGGCCCCGGACCGCGAACGAGACAGGAGGACCCGATGGTGCGAACTGGACCTGCCACGGCGGACCTCCTCACCTGTTCGTTCTGCGGGAAGAGCCAGAAGCAGGTCAAGAAGCTCATCGGTGGCCCGGGCGTCTACATCTGCGACGAGTGCGTCGAGCTGTGCAACGAGATCATCGACGAGGAGCTGGCCGAGCTCGGCGAGTCGACGCTCGAGAACCTCCCCAAGCCGCGCGAGATCTTCGACTTCCTCGGCGAGTACGTGGTGGGTCAGGAGGACGCGAAGCGCGGGCTGGCGGTCGCGGTCTACAACCACTACAAGCGGATCCGCTCGCTCGACGAGAAGCCGGCGCCGGACGCGGTCGAGATCCAGAAGTCCAACATCCTCATGATCGGCCCCACCGGGACCGGCAAGACCTACCTCGCCCAGTCGCTCGCGAAGATGCTCGACGTCCCGTTCGCGATCGCCGACGCCACCGCGCTGACCGAGGCCGGCTACGTGGGCGAGGACGTGGAGAACATCCTCCTCAAGCTCATCCAGGCCGCCGACTTCGACGTGAAGAAGGCCGAGGGCGGCATCATCTACATCGACGAGATCGACAAGGTGGCCCGCAAGGCCGAGAACCCGTCGATCACGCGCGACGTCTCCGGCGAGGGCGTCCAGCAGGCGCTGCTGAAGATCATCGAGGGGACGTCTGCGGCAGTGCCGCCGCAGGGCGGGCGGAAGCACCCGCACCAGGAGTTCCTCCAGATCGACACGACCAACGTGCTGTTCATCGTCGCCGGTGCGTTCGCGGGGCTCGAGGACATCGTCAGCTCGCGCGTGGGACGGCACGGCATCGGGTTCGGAGCCGCGCTCAAGGGGACCGAGTCCGAGGCGGACCTGCTGAGCAAGGTCTCGCCCGAGGACCTGCACAAGTTCGGGCTCATCCCCGAGCTCGTCGGGCGCCTCCCCGTCACCGCGACCGTCAACGCGCTCACGCAGTCCGACCTCGTGACGATCCTGACCGAGCCGAAGAACGCCCTCGTCAAGCAGTACCAGCGCATCTTCGACCTCGACGGCGTCCAGCTCGAGCTCACCGACGAGGCGGTCGAGGCCGTCGCCGAGCTCGCGCTCGAGCGGGGGACAGGCGCGCGCGGCCTGCGGGCGATCATGGAGAGCGCGTTGCGCGAGACGATGTTCGACGTCCCCTCACGGGAGGACGTCGAGAAGGTCGTCCTCACCGGCGAGTCCGTCCGCAGCGGCCAGGCGCCGACCCTCGTGCTGCGCTCGAAGCGGCGTCGCCAGCAGCGCTCCGCCTGAGAGTTCCTGCCCGCCCTCGTTGACGGGACCAGGACATTCAACGAGGCGGACCCACAGTTCCATATCACCGTTGACCGACCGGCTTGGTCGCTGTTATGCTGCCGTCGTAGGCAACAGCGACGATGCCTAGTAAGGGGGAACTGTCAGATGCATGTCAACGGCGACAGGAACTGTTCAACGCATAGCGACGGTAGGGTCAAGTGGCGAAGAAGCATCATTCGAGCCGCAATCGCCGCCGCAGTTGGCGCGGGAGGAGTATTCGCGGTCGCGACACCTGCTAGTGCTGCGGTGGCAAAGGACGGGACTACACACTGCAACCCGGGGGCTCGTCCGGACGCGTACGTGCGGTACGAGGTGCGGGGCAACGCAAACGTACGCCCGCCGGGCAACGCAACAACGTACTTTGTCCGCTCCGGACGTCCTGCAAGCGAGTGGTGGAGTTCGGCGCGCCAGGGCATTGGTTCCGGAGGCTATTGGTACGTTTCGGGGCAATACTCTCTCGACGTGCCCGGCACCTACGGATACTGCTCGCCACCGTGATCAGGCCAGCTACTCGGGGCGTGCTCGGGGCATCGCTCGTTTTCCTACTCGCCGGGGCCACGGCGTGTGCGTCTGAGCAGGACGAATCAGGGAACGGAACCGAGGTGGCCACCGAATACTCTGGCACCGTTGCCGAGTACTACGGTGAGTTGGTCGAATGCATGGCAGACCGCGGCTGGGACTCCCGCGTGGAGATCGATCCCCAGTATGGCCGAATTATGGCAACGGATCCCGGTCGCGGGCGCTCGGACGCGGCACTCTCGGACGACACGTTCGCATGCACAGGGACGTTGGCGGCGGCACCCGTACTCGACTCGCCCGAACGCTACAGAGAGATCTATCCGATCCGTGTCGAACGGTACGAGTGCATGGTTGATGCGGACTTCCAGCCCGATCCACCTCCGTCGATCGAGACCTTCGTCGAGTCCGGGATGGGCGAGTCGCGGGCGTGGGAGCCGGTGTCCGGGCTTTCCGTGGGGGAGGCAATGCGAGCCGCAGAGGCGTGTCCGGTCGACCCGGACCAGTGGCTCTACTGATGGCGGCAGTTTCGCGGCGATGGCAGCATCCGCTCCCTCTTGTTGAATTCTGGCATCGGTGAGTGTGATGAATGCATGAGTGAACGCGGGTGGGACGGCCCGGCGTCGCTAGAGGGGGACGGGTGGTCGATCTGAGCGAGGAAGCCCGTCGTAGGCCGCGGCTGGTTGTCATCGTCCTGCTCGCGACGCTGTGCCTGGCCGCTGGCGCCGTCGTCGGCTGGGCGTTGCGGGAAGTGGTGGCACCGGCCAGCTCCGACGAAGAGGTGGAGGACCACACGGTCGTCGAGGTCGTTTACGGCGACGTCGGTTCCACACTGTCGCTGACGGCGAGCGCCTGGTGGCCCACCACTCCACTCGCCACGCCCGCCGCCACAGGAACTGTCACGGCGGTCGCGGCCGACCCCGGGGCACGCGTCGAGAGCGGAGATGTGGTGATCCGGGTCGACGAGCGGCCCGTGGTCGTCCTTGACGGCGCGGTGCCTGCATACCGCCTGTTGGCGGCCGGGGCCACGGGGGAGGACGTACGCCAGCTGCAGGTCTTCCTGGTCCGCGCCGGGTACCTGACCGGCGACCCGGACGGCACCTACGGCCCCACGACCGCCGCAGCGGTACGCGCGTGGCAGCGCGAGCTCGGCACCACCGTGACCGGCGAGGTGGCGGAGGGGTCTGTCATGTTCGTCCCGGGCCTGCCGGCACGTGTCCGCGCAGCCGAGGGCATCGACGTCGGAGTGCGCCTTGCCGGAGGTGAGTCCGTCCTCGAACGGTTCGAGGACGCACCGCGGATCGAGGTCGCGATTGCGGGGAACCAGGCCGACCTCGTGTCCGTCGGCTCGACGGTCGTGGTGGACGGACCGAGCTCGTGGTCCATGGTCGTCGACGCGGTGACGGAGGACGAGGCGGGCGGCCTTGTCGCGGTGCTGGCCGCTCCCGACGGCGGGCCGGCTTGCGGGACGACCTGCGGTGAGATTCCCGTCGAGGGGTTCACCACGTACCCCGCGTCGGTCGAGCTCGTCCCGTCGACGCCCGGCCCGATGGTGCCGGCGGCCGCGCTTGCCACTCGGGCGGACGGTTCCTACGTCGTCGTCGACGCGGGTGGGACCGAAGTACCGGTCGACGTGCTCGCGCAGGGCAGCGGCTACGCGGTCGTCGACGGCATCGAGCCCGGTGCCGAGGTACGGGTCCCCGGATGATGCTGGTGGCTGATGACATCGGCTTTGCCTACCCGCGATCCGCTCTCCTGTTCGACGGACTCGATCTCCGGGTGCCGGGCGGTGCGATGGTGGCGCTCACCGGTCGGTCGGGGACGGGCAAGTCAACCCTTCTCTACATGTTGGGGTTGATGGTGACGCCGACGGAGGGGCGGATCGTCGTCGACGGCAAGGTAGCCAGCGGCCTGAATGACGCAGCCCGGGCCCGGCTGCGAGCCGAACGATTCGGGTTCGTCTTCCAGGACGCGGCGCTCGACCCGACGCGGACCGTCCTGGACAACGTCGTTGAGCCCGCCCTTTACCGAGGGCACGATCCGCGTGCTGTTCGCGATGCTGCCGGCGACCTGCTCGACGAGCTCGGCGTCGACGTGCCGGTGGACCGCGTGCCAGGTCAGGTCTCCGGCGGACAGGCGCAGCGAATTGCGCTCGCTCGGGCACTGTTGCACAGGCCGTCGATCGTGCTCGCGGACGAACCGACCGGCAACCTCGACGACGAGTCCTCGGACACCGTGCTGCGCACGCTGCGCTCCCAGGCGGAACGGGGGGCGGCCGTCGTCGTCTCGACGCACGACGACCGAGCACGGGAGCACTGCGACCGGGAGCACGCGCTGTGACCGTGCGGGCGATCGTGCTGCTCCGCGAGGCGTGGGCCTGGGCGCGAGCCGAACGGATCGGCAGCATATTGACGGTGGTCCTCGTGGCCGGACTGTGCCTCTCCGTGCTCATGACGTCTGGACGGACGGTCGGCGTGGAGCAGCAGGTTCTCGCGACCATCGATGCCGCGGGCACCCGGACGATCGTGGTGCGGGCCGAGCCCGAAGCCGCCGTGACCTCAGACGCGGTCGAGCGGATCGCGGCAATCGGAACCGTCGAGCAGGTGGTGGGCTTCGGTCCGGCCCAGGACGTCCGTAGCGCGACCATCACTGGCGGTCCCGCCGTCGCCTCGCGGACGGTGCATGCCTCAGATCTCTCGGACATCCTCGGCCATCGCGCCGACGCGGTGCCCGGATCGATCCTGCTCACCGGCCGGGGCGCCCAGACACTGGGCCTGGCCGACGGCGTCGGCCCGGTCACGACCGCGAACGGGACCATCGCGGCCGTGGTCGGCACCGTCGATCGCCCCGAGTTCCTCGACGCTCTGGGCTCGACGGCCTATGTCGTGACCGATGAGCCTGGCCCACTCGCCATCGTCGTGGTGATCGCCGACGCCGTCGACGCCGTCGACCAGCTCGTCCCGGTCGTGCAGGCAGCCCTGATGACGCAGCAGCCCGGATCTGTCAACGTCACGACGTCCGAGGCGTTCGCGCAGGTACAGGCTGTCATCGGCGGACAGCTCGGCGGCTTCGGCCGAAGCCTCGTACTGGGAATCCTCCTCGCGCTCGGCGTCCTCGTCGCAGGGTTGCAGTACGGGGTCGTAATGATCCGGCGGAAGGACTTCGGTCGGCGCCGCGCGCTCGGTGCGTCCCGGCGGCTCATCGTAGGCCTGCTCCTGCTCAGGACGATGCTGTGCGCCGGTGTCGGAGCCCTGCTCGGAGCCACGACCGGGCTGGGCGTGACACGGGCACTCGGCGATCCCGCGCCGGGACTCTCGTTCGTCGTCGCCCTCATGGTGCTCGCGATCGCTGTGTGCGTCGTCGGAGCGATTGCACCAGCAATCGTCGCCTCGAGACGCGAACCCCTCGTCGAGCTTCGCGTCCCTTGACGGCGCCCAGGTCCAGCGGCCTCGGCGTACTTGAGGAGACGCCGATCGAGGCGGCGGACGCCGATCTGGACCAGACCCGGGACGCTGCGTCGGCACGCGTGAATGCTCGCGTGCACCTCGCCGCCGACTTCGGCGACAGCCAGTTTCTGTCAACCCCGGTTGACAGAGGGGCGGCTGTCAACGTAAGTTGACAGCATGAGTCGACACGACACGACCGTTGCGGCGCAGGACCCGGACCCAAGGACGGGGCTGAGGGGTGTGCGTGCCATGCGCGAGCTGGCGGACCGGCTCGAGATCCTGCAGGTGGATCGCGCACGGGATCTCGGGTGGTCGTGGCAGGAGATCGCCGACGAGCTCGGTGTGAGCCGCCAGGCCGCCCACAAGAAGCACGGCCGCGGACGCTGAGGAGGACCGGACATGTTCGAACGATTGACCACGGACACCAAGGCCGCCGTGACGCGCGCGCAGGAGGTGGCGCGGGAGACCGGTGCGGAGCGCATCGAGACCAGGCACGTCGCCGTCGGCGTGCTGGAGGCCGACGGCGACGCCGCCCGCGCGTTGTCCGGTCTCGGCGTCGACGTCGCGGCGTGCAGGTCCGCGCTGATCGGTCGGCCGCCCGGCGTGGACCCCGAGGCGCTCGCCTCGGTGGGCATCGACCTGGACGCGGTGCGCGGGGCGACTGACGAGGTCTTCGGGGACGGCTCGCTCGACCGTGCCGACCACGTCGCCCGGATCCGTGTCAGGCGACGCGGGCACATGCCGTTCGCGCCGGCCGCGAAGGACGCGCTCCGGGCGGCACTCCGTGAGGCGGTGCGCCTCGGTGACAAGGAGATCACCGACCGGCACCTCCTGCTCGCGCTCCTGCGGGACGGAGAGGTCGCGGTGGCGCTCGACGACGGGGTCGACCGCCCGACGCTGCGCTGCACGCTCGAGGGGCGGCCGCCGCGATGTAGGTCTCGGCGACGGTCCGGTGCTCGAGGTCCGGGGCCCGGGCACCGTCTGCGCGCTCGAGGGTTGTCGGTCTACCGTGACGGGCATGAGCGACGAGCGCACCCCCGAGCCGGACGACCTGCCCGAAGGGCTGCGCTCAGCCCGCGCGACGATCGACAACATCGACGCCGCCCTCATCCACCTGCTGGCCGAGCGGTTCCGCTGCACGCAGGCCGTCGGGCGGCTCAAGGCGGAGCAGGGGCTCCCGCCCTCGGACCCCGGACGTGAGGAGCGCCAGGTGGCCCGCCTGCGCGCGAAGGCCGAGGAGGCCGGGCTCGACCCGGTGTTCGCCCAGAAGTTCCTCGACTTCATCATCGCCGAGGTGATCCAGCACCACGAGAGCATCGCGGACGAGCACGGGCGACCCTGACCCGGTCCGTCACGCCGAGTCGCGACGGGGCCGGGCCGCGAACGCGCCTACGATCGTCCGTATGGACGCTCTCAACCTCCGCTACGGCAAGGGTTTCCCGATCGCCTTCATCGTGATCGGTGCGCTGCTCATCCTCACCGGCGTGCTCGGCGAACGGTGGATCTCGCTGTTCCCCGGCATCGTCATGCCGATCCTCGGGATCTTCATGCTCATCAACCCGATGGCGCGCATCGAGCCGCACGAGGCCCAACAGAGGAGCCCCATTGGCATCGTGACCAAGCGGTTCCCGCTGCGGGGCCCGGCCGACCTGCGCGCCGAGGAGAAGTACCTCGTGCACGTGCCGACCGGCAAGAAGGTGGCATCCATCGGCTTCATGTCGAACAAGGAGGACGTCGCCGCGATCCGCGCGCGGTACGGCGGCGGCCAGCCGGGGATGCCCCTGCAGGGAGCTCAGGCGCAGCAGCAGTACGGTCAGGGCGCTCAGGGAGGCCCGCAGCAGGGCTACGGACAGCCGCAGCAGGGCATGCCCCCGCAGGGTGCCCCGCAGCAGGCCTACGGCCAGCCCCAGGGTGCACCGCAGCAGGCGTACGGCGTGCCGGGCCAGCAGCCGTACGGCCAGCCGCAGCAGGGCGGCATGCCCCCGCAGGGCGCACCGCAGCAGCCGCAGCAGGGCGGCGCGCCCCAGCAGCCGCAGGCCGGCGAGCAGGGCGGCTACTGGCAGCCGGGTCCGCCGCAGCAGGGTTGAGCCGGCGCGGACTGACCGCGTCGCCTCGGCCCGCAGGGGCGCGGTCACCCGGCGTACGGCCGTGGCGGGCCGAGGAGCGTCCCTACGATGGTGCGCATGCTGGCGTTGACGTACCACCGCGTCGTCACGCGGATCGTCGCCGCCGTCGGGATCGTGACCGTCGTCGTCGGGATCGTGACCGTCGTCGTCGGGCTCGTGCTCGGCGAGAAGCTGGTGTGGGCGATCGGGCTCGGTGTCGCCGTCCTCGGTACCGCCTACGCGGTCGCCAAGCCGCTCGTCATCGTCCCGGGCGAGGTGCGGGTGCGCCCCGTACCGACGTCGATGCTCACGAGGAGATACCCGATCCGTTCGGGCAGCGACCTCCTCGCCGACGAGAAGGGCCTGTGGTACCTCCCGGACGGGACGCAGCTCGAGAGCTGGGGCCCCTGGTGGAACACGGACGAGGTCGCCGCGATCCGCGCCGAGTTCGGACCGCACCGACACCCCTGGGGAGCTGACGGCAGGGGCGCGCCGCGAAGCACGCCCCCGCCGCCCCACTACTTGGCGTAGATCTTCTCGATCTCGTCGGCGAACTTCTCGTGCACGGGCGCGCGCTTGACCTTCGACGACGGCGTGAGCAGGTCGTTCTCGAGCGTGAAGTCGGTGTCGAGGATCGTCACCTTGCGGATCGACTCGGCCCGGCTCACGGCCCGGTTCGTCCGCTCGACGGCGCGGTCGATGGCAGCGACCACGTCTGGGTGCTTCGCGGCCTCGGCCACGGTCATCTCCGGAAGGTCGTGGTTGGTCAACCACTGCGGGAGCATCTCGGCGTCGAGGGTGACGAGTGCGCCGATGAACGGCCGCCCCTCACCGACGACGACCACCTGCGAGACGATCGGGTGGCCGCGCAGCCGGTCCTCGAGCACGGCGGGGGCCACGTTCTTGCCGCCGGCAGTCACGATGATCTCCTTGGCGCGGCCGGTGATCGAGAGGTATCCGTCGTCGTCGATGGCGCCGAGGTCTCCCGTGCGGAACCAGCCGTCCTCGGTGAAGGCCTCCCGGGTGGCCTCCTCGTTCTCGTGGTACCCGCGGAACACGTGCGGGCCGCTGATCTCGATCTCGTTCGTCTCCGAGATCCGCACCGACGTGCCGGGGTAGGCGGGGCCCACGGTCCCGATCTTGATGCGTCCGGGCAGGTTGACCGAGGTGGGTGCGCCCGTCTCGGTCAGGCCGTAGCCCTCGAGGACGACGAGTCCCATGCCGCGGTAGAAGTGGCCGAGCCGTGTGCCGAGCGGCCCGCCGCCCGAGACCGCGTACTCCAGCCGGCCGCCCATGACCTCGCGCAGCGTGGAGAACACGAGCCGGTCGGCGACCTTGCGCTGGGCGGTGAGCACCCGCCCGAGACCCTGGCCCGACTCCTCCGCGCGCGACGCCCGCTCGGCGACCTTCGCGGCCCACCGGAAGATCCGGCGCCTCACGGTGGAGGCGGACGCCTTGGCGTCGGCGGAGTTGTAGACCTTCTCGAACACGCGCGGGACGGCGAGGAGGAAGGTGGGGGAGAAGCTCTGCAGGTTGGGTACGAGCTGCTTGATGTCCGGGCTGTGGCCGAGCACCGCCCCGGAGTGCACGCACAGGATCGAGACGAACCGGCCGAACACGTGCGCGAGGGGGATGAACAGGAGGGTGCGCGCGTCGTCGCCCGCCACCACGTGCCGGAGGTTGGGGTCCGCCACGCCGTTGGACACCAGCGCGACGAAGTTGCCGTGGGTCAGCTCGACGCCCTTGGGGCGCCCCGTGGTGCCGGAGGTGTAGATGATCGTGGCGAGGTCCGCACCCGTGCGTGCCGCCGTGCGGGCAGACACCTCCTCGTCGGGGACGTCGGCGCCGCGGCGGACGAGCTCGTCGATCGCACCGTCGGCGAGGACAAGCGTCTCGCGCAGCGCGGTCGCGCTCTCGGCGCCCTCGGCGAGGACGGCGCCGCGCTCGGCGTCGTCGACGAACGCCATGCTCACGCCGGCATCGGTGAGGATCCACTCGCACTGCTCCGCCGAGGACGTCTCGTAGATCGGCACGGGAACGGCGCCCGCGGTCCAGGCCGCGAAGTCCAGCAGCGTCCACTCGTACCGGGTGGGGGACATGATGGCGAGTCGGTCGCCGAGCTCGACACCCGAGGCGACGAGCCCCTTCGCCACCTCGAGGACCTGCCCGTGGAACTCGGCGACCGTCACCGGGTCCCAGCTCCCGTCGGCTCCGGCAACCTCGAACAGCGTGGCGGAGCCGTTGGCCGCGAGCCGCGCCTCGAGCAGGTGCGGGATCGTCGTCGACGCGTCGAACTGGCCGCGAGCCTCCGTGCTGGACATGGTCAGGGTCATCGCGTCCTCCGTGGTCGCAGTGGGGGCAGGGGCCGACGGTGGCCGAGGCGGTGCGAGCCGTCCCGCCTCGGCCGAGGGTACGTGCTCAGGCCGCAGGTTCGAGGGAGTGGTCGGTGACGGCCGTGGTGTCGGCGCCGTCGGTGATCGTCAGTTCGCCGCGCACCTTGGCGGCGTCGCGCAGGTCGCCCGCGACGGACCGGACGAAGTCCGCGTCCGCGGTCGGCACCGCGAGGGTGACCGCGGCGAACGGCACCTTCTGGGAGACCTTGGCCTCCGACTTCACCTTGCGAAGCGCGGCCAGCGCGCGGCCGGCGGCGGCCACGAGGCCCGCGTCGGCGTCCCCGGCGGCGGCGCGCAGCGCGTCGCCGGTGGGCCAGTCGGCCCCGTGCACGGACCCGTCGCGGTACCAGGTCCACACCTCGTCGGTCGCGAAGGGCAGGAAGGGGGCGAGGAGGCGCACGTACGTGTCGACGGCGAGCGCGAGGGCCGCGCGGGCGGACTCCTTGGCACCCGGCTCGGCGGTGCCCTCCCGGTCGTAGGCGCGCTCCTTGACGAGCTCGAGGTAGTCGTCGCAGAACGTCCAGAAGGACGACTCGGTGAGCTCGAGCGCCTTCGCGTAGTCGTAGGCGTCCAGCGCCCGCGTCGCGGCGGCCACCACGTCGGCGAGACCGGCGAGCATCGCCTGGTCGACGTCGTGGGTGACGAGCGCCGGGTCGAGATCGAGGTCCGCGTCCCCGCCCATGGTCAGGGCGAACTTCGAGGCGTTGAGGACCTTGATCGCCAGGCGACGGCCGATCTTCATCTGGGAGACCTCGAACGCCGTGTCGACCCCGAGCTTCGCGGAGGTCGCCCAGTAGCGCACCGCGTCGGAGCCGTGCTCCTCGAGCAGCCCCATCGGCGTGACGACGTTGCCCTTGGACTTGCTCATCTTCTTGCGGTCCGGGTCGAGGATCCAGCCCGAGATCGCGGCGTCGGTCCACGGCAGCCCGCCGAACTCGAGGTGCGCGCGCACGACCGACGAGAACAGCCAGGTCCGGATGATGTCGTGCCCCTGCGGGCGCAGGTCCATCGGGTACACGCGCTCGAAGAGGTCCTGGTCACGCAGCCAGCCGGCGGCGATCTGGGGGGTGAGCGACGAGGTCGCCCAGGTGTCGAGGATGTCCGGCTCGCCGACGAACCCGCCGGGCACGCCACGCTGCGACTCCTCGTATCCCGGCGCGGCGTCGGAGGTCGGGTCCACCGGCAGGGACGCCTCGTCCGGGACGATCGGGGACTCGTGGCGGACCTCGCCGTGCTCGTCGAGCGGGTACCACAGGGGGATCGGCACGCCGAAGAACCGCTGGCGGCTCACGAGCCAGTCGGAGTTGAGGCCGTCGACCCAGTTCTCGTAGCGCGAGTGCATGAAGCCGGGGTGGAAGTCGAGGTCACGGCCCCGCTCGAGGAGGTTCTTCCGGAGGTCGACCCCGTTCGTGTCCTCGTGCGCGCGCCCGCCGTTGCGGATGTACCACTGGCGGGAGGTGACGATCTCGAGCGGCTTGTCGCCCCGCTCGTAGAAGTTCGCCTTGCGCTGGGTCGGCGTCGGCTCGTCGAGGAGCTCGCCGGACTCCTTCGCGGCGGTGGCCACGGCCTCGCGGGCGGAGAACGTGGTCTTTCCGGCGAGCTGCTCGGCGTAGAGCTCGGCGCCGGAGCCGGTCAGCCACTCGGGGGTGGCGCGCAGCAGGCGGCCGTCGCGCCCCACCACGGCGCGCGTGGCGAGGTCGAGCTCGCGCCACCAGATGACGTCGGTGAGGTCGCCGAAGGTGCAGACCATGGCGATGCCCGTGCCCTTGTCCGCCTCGGCGGTCGGGTGGGCGAGGACGGGGACCTCGACGTCGAAGAGCGGGGTGCGCACGGTCCGGCCGAACAGGAAGCGGTAGCGCTCGTCGTCGGGGTGCGCGACGAGGGCGACGCAGGCCGGCAGCAGCTCGGGGCGTGTGGTCTCGATGACGACGTCGGCGCCCTCCTCGGTGTGGAAGGCGAGCTTGTGGTAGTGCCCGGGGTAGTCGCGGGCCTCGAGCTCGGCCTGGGCGACGGCGGTCTGGAACGTGACGTCCCACAGGCCCGGCGCCTCTGACTGGTAGGCCTCGCCACGGGCGAGGTTGCGCAGGAACGCGGTCTGCGAGGCGCGCTGGGCGTCGGCCCCGATGGTCTGGTACGTCTGGCGCCAGTCCACGGACAGGCCGAGGCGGCGGAAGACCTGCTCGAACGCCTCCTCGTCCTGAGAGGCCAGGCGCAGGCACAGCTCGACGAAGTTCTTCCGGCTCACCGGGACCTGGTCGGCGGCCTTGATCGACTTGCCGTCGGTGCCCTCGTGCGGGGGGACGAAGCCCTCGACGTAGGGCAGCGAGGGGTCGCAGCGCACGCCGTAGTAGTTCTGGACGCGCCGCTCGGTCGGCAGGCCGTTGTCGTCCCAGCCCATCGGGTAGAAGACCGACCGTCCGCGCATGCGCTGGTAGCGGGCGAGCACGTCGGTCTGCGTGTAGCTGAAGACATGGCCGACGTGCAGGGAGCCGGACGCCGTGGGCGGCGGGGTGTCGATCGAGAACACGTTCGCCCGCTCGGCGGTGCGGTCGAACTGGTAGGTGCCCAGCTCGCTCCACCGGGCGTCGTGCCGCTCCTCCAGGCCGTCCGTCCGTACCTTGTCCGGCGCCACGGGTGCGGGAAGGCGGGCAGGCGGCGGGGTGGCGGACGCAGTGCTCATGGTGGTCGATTGTTCCACGCGGCGAGCCGTGCCCGGGTGGGTCAGGAGGTGGTGGGCGCGATACCCGCGAGCTCCTCGACCAGCTCCCGGATCCGATCCCCGCCGGAGACCGGTCCTCCCGCTAGCAGCCCGTCGGCGCCGAGGACCACCGCCGACGGCGCGCCGAGGATCCCGAGTCGGCGGTACCCGCCGCGGGCGTCACCCTCGGTGACGCGGACGTCGACGTGGGGGAGTCGCCGGCGCCACTCGGGCAGCGCGGCGAGCAGGTACTCGCGCTCCCGGCCGATCAGTGGCATCCGTACGAGGAGCTGGGCGCGCTCGCGCGCGAGGTCGGTCAGCTCGACGGCGCGGCCGTCGACGACGATCTGACCCTTGGGGATCGGGCGGCGCAGGTAGGGGCGCCCGCCGCGGTCGGTGTCCCCGCCGTTGCCGGACAGACCCCACAGGTGGGCCACGAGGGCGACGGCGCCGGCCATGCCCAGCACGATCGGTGGGAGGTCGTCGATGGCCCACCACCCGCGGACCCCCGCGCCGACGGCGACCACCGCCGCGACGACTAGCGCGACGTTGAGGGTGAGGTGCGCCGGCCCGACGACGCGGTCGTCGTCCCAGCCGAAGCAGTGGCAGCCGAGCGGCTCCGGGGAGCGCCAGGCGCGCCACGAGACGACGAGGTAGGTGGCCGTGAGGACCGCGGCGGCGAGCGCCGGGACGACCAGCCACGGACCGGGGACGGTGACGAGGGCGAGGCCGACGACGATCTCGGCGACGGCGTGCAGCCGGATCGTCGCCGGGCGGTGGGTCCAGCGGGGAAGGCTCAGTGCCGCCAGCTGGGCGGGCGCCGGAGGACGGGCGACCTTGCCGGTGCCGGCCGCGAGCAGGACGACCGCGAGCACGACGACCGCGGCCCCGAGGAGGTGGTCGACGGCGGCCGCGGGCATGGGGGCACCCTAGTTCGGCGGGGCGGGCGCGTACGGGGAGGGTGCGGCGGCCGCGAGGTCCTCGACGAGCTGTGCGATCTCGCGCGGGCCGCGCACCGGTCCGCCGGCCGTGCGTCCGTCGGTTCCGAGGACGACGGCGAACGGGCGGTCCCGGCGAGGCAGCCCGAGGCGCGAGGGCCGGGGCTCGTCGAGGACGTGGATGTCGAGATGCGGGAGCCGGGTGCGCCACTCGGGGAGGACCCGGCTCAGGTGGCGCTGGTTCTCCGGGTCGCGGGGCGCCTGGACGAGGAGGACGTCGCGGCCGCGGAGGAGGTCGCCCGGATCGATCTCCTTGCCGTCGATCGTGGCGGGCCGGCCGTCGATGGTGGGCGCGCCGACGGGGTTCTCCCAGCGCCGGTACGTCCGGCCGCTCGCGGCGGCCATCGCGGGAAGGCGGCCCCGGTGGACGAGGACGGCGACCTCTCCGGCGACGAGGAACATGACGAACCCCCAGCGCACGGAGGAGTCCGCGGTGAACGACCATCCGCCGATCCCCGCCGCGACGGTCGCGACCGAGCAGATCAGCATGGCCACCGCGAGGAGCATGTGGCGCCGGTCGGCCGGGCGGTCGTCCCTCCAGCCCACGAGGTAGGCGGCTCCCAGCTCGGGCGCGCGGCGCGCGCGGACGACGGCGCACAGCGCGGCGAGGGAGACGACGGTGCTGATCCCACCCGCGAGGGCGAGGCCCCAACCGGAGGCGAGGAGGATTCCTGCGGCGAGCGCCACGGCCGCCGCGGCACGGAGCTCGGTGACGGACCGGCGACGCGCCCAGCCGGGGACGCCGAGCCGTGCGAGCCCGTCGTGCGACGGGTCCTTCCCGATCGAGAGGATCGCCGTCAGGAGCAGGGTGCAGGCGAGGAACGTGGACAGCGCCCCGAGGGCCGCGAGCGCGAGGTCGGTGTCCATGCCCGCAACCTAGCGACGAGGCGGTGCGCGGCGCCCGGGTCCCGGTGGGCCTCCCTCCCCGGTCAGAGGTCCCCGGTGTGCCCCGCGGCGACGGCCGCCATCTGTCGAGAGTGCGGCTCAGGCGCCGGTCACTACTGGTCGAGCGTGCGGCTCAGGCGCCGGCCGCGTCGACGACCTTGGCGAGCAGCGCGTGCAGCTGGGCTGACTCCGCCTCGTCGAGGGGGGCGAGCAGCTCGGCGCCGTGCGTGGCACGTGCGGCGGCGACCTCGTCGGCGAGACTCAGCCCGGCGTCGGTGGGCACGACGAGGATCGCGCGACGGTCGGTCGGGCTCGGCGTGCGGCGGACGAGGCCCTTGTCCTCGAGGGAGTCGACGACCTCGGTCGCCGAGCGCGGGGCGATGCGCAGCCGGGCAGCGACGTCGGCGAGGCGGGCGCCCCCGTCGGCGGAGATCGCGGCCCTCAGCGCACGGAACTCGTGGGGCGAGGGGCCGTGCGGCTCGAGCGTCTCCATCCACCGGCGGCGGACCTGGCGGGCGGCCCGGACGATGAGCTCGTAGGTGTCGGGCTCGTGGGAGTGCGCGTGGCCGGCGCCGTGCCCGTGCTCGGCATCGTGGGTGTGGCCGCCCGGGTGCTTGTGGGCGGGCGGGTGCGCGTGCCCACCAGGTGCTCGCTCAGCCGGGCTCGCGGGCTCCTTGGGGGACGTTCGGCGGTTCACGGGAATATCGTAGCCCCCTGGCGAGTTACCCTCATCGTGAGGTAACCTCACCATATGGCTCCGGCGTGGCCGTCACCCCGCCGTCGAGCCCGACGTCTCCTACAGCACAGGAGGTGGTGCGCCATGGCAGCACCCCAGAACTTCTCCACCCATACGTCCACGTCCACCTCGACCGGCCGCCGCGGCGGCACCCGCGGATCCCGCGGCGCCGACGGCCCCGAGATGCCCGGTGGCCCGGGCGGCCCCGGCGGCCACGGTGCGCCCGGCGGCTCGACCGGGCTCGGTGGCCCCGGGGGCAGGGTCGCCCAGCTCGACCCCGCCGACAAGGCCCAGCTCGACGAGCACCCGGTCAGCCTGCGCCGCATCGGCGCCCTCTTCTCGCCCTACCGCGGCACGATCGCCACGGTCATGGTGCTCATCGTCGCGACCTCGCTCGTGGGCCTCGCGACCCCGTTCATCACCCGGAGCCTCATCGACGACGCGATCCCGCACCAGGACGTCCCCCTCCTGCTCTGGCTGGTGGGCGGGCTCCTGGCGGTCACGGTCGTCACCGCGATCCTCGGCGTCGTGCAGACCTGGATGTCCACCACGGTGGGGCAGCGAGTGATGCACGGGCTGCGCACGGACGTCTTCAGCCACCTGCAGCGGCAGTCGGTCGACTTCTTCACCCGCACGCGCGGCGGCGAGGTCCAGGCCCGGCTCACCCAGGACATCCAGGGCATGCAGTCCGTCGTCACCTCGACCGCCACGTCGATGGCGACCAACGTGACGACCGCGATCGGCACCGCCGTCGCGATGGTCGCCCTGTCCTGGCAGCTCTCGCTCCTCTCGCTCGCGGTGCTCCCGCCCGCGATCTGGCTCACGCGCCGGGTCGCGATCCTGCGCCGCGAGATCACCACGCGTCGCCAGCGGGCGATGGCCGACCTGCAGAGCCAGGTCGACGAGTCGCTGTCCGTCAGCGGCATCACGCTCGGCAAGATCCTCGGCACCGGCCCGGCCGCGTCGGCGACCTTCGCGACCACGTCGCAGCAGCTCGCGGACCTCGAGGTGCGCTCGCAGCTCGCGGGCCGCTGGCGCATGGCGAGCCTGAGCGTCGTCTTCGCCGCGATCCCCGCGCTCATCTACCTCGTCGCGGGTCTCCCGGCCACGTCGGGCGGGATGACGATCGGTACGCTCGTCGCCTTCACGGCCCTGCAGTCGCAGCTGTTCCGCCCGCTCATGGGCGTGCTCAACGTCGGCGTCCAGGTCGTCACCTCGCTCGCGCTGTTCAGCCGCGTGTTCGAGTACCTCGACCTCGTCGTCGAGATCGACGACCCCGCCGAGCCGGTCGAGATCGACCCCGGCGCCGTCGCGGGCCACGTCCGCCTCGAGGGCGTCGAGTACCGGTACCCCGGCTCCGAGACCCCGGCGCTCACGGGCATCGACCTCGACGTGCCCGCCGGGTCGTCCCTCGCCCTGGTCGGGCACACGGGCTCCGGCAAGTCGACACTCGGCTCGCTCGTCGCGCGCCTCGCGGACCCGAGCGAGGGCCGCGTGACCATCGACGGCGTGGACCTGAGGGACATGGCGCTCGCCGACCTCGCCTCCGTGGTCGGCGTCGTCTCGCAGGAGACCTACCTCCTGCACACGACGATCCGCGAGAACCTGCGCTACGCCCGTCCGGACGCCACGGATTCCGAGATCGAGTCCGCCGCCCGCGCCGCCCAGGTCCATGACCTCATCGCCGGGCTGCCCGACGGCTACGACACCGTGGTCGGCTCGCGCGGCCACCGGTTCTCCGGCGGCGAGAAGCAGCGCATCGCGATCGCCCGCACGATCCTGCGCGATCCCCGCGTCCTCGTCCTCGACGAGGCGACCTCCGCGCTCGACACGGGCACGGAGCGGGCCGTCCAGGAGGCGCTCGACATGCTCGCGCAGGGACGGACGACGATCACGATCGCCCACCGGCTCTCGACGATCGCCGACGCCGACCAGATCGCCGTGCTCGACCACGGGCGGGTCGTCGAGCGCGGCACACACGCCGAGCTCGTCTCCGCCGGCGGCGCGTTCGCGGCGCTCGCGGGCGCCCAGCAGGAGCTGGTCGAGGCCTGAGGGTCAGTCCCCGGACAGCTCGGCGTCGCGGGTCATCACCGCGTTCGCGCCGGACACGACGGCGGCGGGGAAGCCGGCGGCGTCGAGTGCGACCATCCCGGCGACCGTCGTGCCGCCGGGCGAGCACACCCGGTCGACGAGGTCCTGCGGGCTCGTGCCCTCGGCGGCGAGCTCGCGCGCCAGCGTGCCGGCGCCCGCGGCGGCCTGGGCGGCGATCCGCACGGCCTGGGCCTTCGGCATCCCGGCCGCCACCGCCGCGCGGGCGAGGGAGTCGATCAGCTGGAACACGAACGCGGGGGAGGACCCGGCGATCGCGGTGAACGCGCCGAACAGGTGCTCCTCGAGCACCTCGGCGGTGCCGACGGCCTCGAACAGGTCGACGACGGCGGACACCTGCTCCTCGGTGGTCGCCTCGTTCCCGCAGACGGCCGCGGCGCCGACCCCGACCTGGGCCGCGACGTTCGGCATCACGCGCACCACCGGGTGGCCGTCCGGGACGGCGGCGGTGAGGGTGGACAGCTGGAGGCCGGCCGCGATCGAGACGACCGGAGCCCCCGTCTCGGCCAGTGCCTCGCGGACCTGGTCGAGCACACCGAGGACGACGTGCGGCTTGACCGAGACGACCACGAGCCCGCCGGGACCGACCTCGCGAACGAGGGCTGCGGCGTCGGGCACGGCCGTGCCGCCCACCCCGGAGGCGAGGCGTTCCGCCGCGGCGGGGACCACGTCGGTGACGACGATGTCCCGCTCGCCGCCCGATGCGGCGACCCCGTGGGCGATGGCCGAGGCCATGGCCCCCGAGCCGATGAAACCGATCCGCATGTCCGTCTCTCCTTCGCTGGTCCCCGCGCGCTGCCGAGGGCTCCATGATGGACCCATGAGCACGCCGATCTCAGCGCCGACCACCCCCGACAGCCCGCGCGCCCTCGTCACCGGGGCCTCCTCCGGCATCGGCCGGGCCACGGCCGTCCACCTCGCACGCGCCGGCTACCGCGTGGTCGCCACCGCCCGCCGCGCCGACCGCCTCGCCGCCCTCGCCGAGGAGATCGGCTGCGACACGTTCGTCGCCGACCTCACCGTCCAGGCCGACGTCGACGCGCTCGCCGCCCACGTCATCGCCGGCGGCCCGCTCACCTCGCTCGTCAACAACGCCGGCGGGGCCGTCGGCGCCGACCGGGTCGAGGACGGCGACCCGGCGGACTGGGCGCGGATGTACGACCTCAACGTGCTCACCACCCTGCGGGTGACCCGGGCGCTGCTGCCGCACCTGCGCGCGGACGGCGGCGGGGACGTCCTCGTCGTCACCTCGACGGCCGCGACCGGCACCTACCCCGGCGGCGCCGGGTACACCGGCGCCAAGCACGCGGCCCGGATGATCGTCGACACGCTCCGGCTCGAGCTCATGGGCGAGCCGATCCGCGTCCTCGACATCCAGCCGGGGATGGTCGCCACTCCGGAGTTCTCCGTCAACCGTTACCGGGGCGACGCGGCGGCCGCCGCCAAGGTCTACGAGGGTGTGGCCGAGCCGCTCACCGCCGACGACGTCGCCGACGTCATCACGTTCGCCCTCACCCGGCCGGCGCACGTCAACCTCGACTCGATCGTCATCCGGCCGCGCGCGCAGGCGACCCACACGCTCGTGCACCGGGAGCTCTGAGCGGGTCCGATCACTGCGTCGGCGACAGGTCCGGCTCGATGGGGTTGGACGCGAGCACCTCGCCGGTCGTCCCGTCCAGGAGCACGCGCCACAGGCCGCCGTCCTCCCGCAGGACGCCGACGGCGAGGATCGGTCGGTCGGCGATGACCTGCTCGATGCCCGAGATCTGGCCCGGGACCGTCTCGGTCGCGGTGGTCGCGGCATCCGTGGCGGTCAGGCCCCACCCGGCGAGGATCGCGTCGTCGCTCGGCTCGATCTCCGGCCCCCATGAAGGCTCGTGCGACTCCGACAGGTGAAGCACGCCGATCTCGAGCTGCCCGGCCGCGGGGTCGCCGACGGTGCGGACGTACCACGTCGGCGGCTCGCCGGCCTGCGGCGCGATCGTCAGGACGGCGACCTGGCCGGTCGCCTCGAGCGCGGATGCTTCGATGGAGGCGACGTCGTCGACCGAGAGGGGGCGGCTGCCCGCCTGGCCCAGCGCGAGGTCGATGGCCGACAGGGTGCTCGGGTCGATGCCGAGCTCGGCGGCCGGGTCGCCGCCGGTGTCGTCGGGCTCCTCGGCGGACGGTGCATCATCCGCGGCGCCGTCGTCGGTGCCCCCGTCGTCGCCGTCCTCGGACCCGTCCGTGGCACCCGGGGCGTCCTCCTCCGTGCTGCCGGCCGCACCTCCGTCCTCGGGTGCGTCCGCGGACGGTGACCCCTCGGGCTCGGCGGGCGCCATCGGTGTCGACTCGGGGGCGTCGGGCTCGGCCGCGATCGGGTCGTCCTCGCCCCCGGAGCAGGCGGCGACGCCGAGGGCGGAGGCGAGGACGAGCGCGGTCAATGTCCGGATCGGGCGGGTGGTCACGCGGGTGCGCGTCGACGAGCTCATGCGACGACGGTAGAAAGAACGGTGTCGGGGGTCACCATCGTCGAACGGGTACTTCAGCCCGTGTGTTCGCAGGTCGGAACGGAGCAGCCCGGTCAGGGCGCCGAGGTCAGGCCGTCGGAGCGTCGGGGGCGTCGTCCGGCGCGTGCGGGGCCGGGACAGCGCCCTTGTCCTGCTCCCCGTCCACCGGCCCGTCGGGGTGCACCTGCCCCGGGTCGTGCTCGGGGGTGACGACGTTGAGGACCTCGCCGGTCACCGCGTCGATCCCCACGCGCACGACGCTGCCGTCGTCGGCGTGGATGCCGACGAGAACGACCGACGCGGGCTCCTCCGGCGGCATGACGACGAGCACCTCGCCCGGGTGGATGGCGAGCGCGGTCTCGGCCGCCTCGGAGGCCTGGACCCGCCAGCCCTGGACGACGTCGAGGGCCTCGGTCCCACCGGCCTCCTCCTCGGTCAGCGGGTAGGTCTCCGCGTCGGCGGGGTCGACCCGTCCGTCGACGATCGCGGTCAGGCCCATCTCGTCGTCGGACGCGGTCCAGGCGTCGAAGGCATCGTGGGAGCCCGTGTCGTCAGGGTTGATGCCGAGGTGGATGTCGTGCCCGGTGTGGTCGAGCACCTGCTCCTCGATCGCCCGGAGCTCGTCGAGCGTCAGGGACGGGACGGTCTCCTCGGTCTCGAGGAGCAGCGCGTCGATCGTGTCGAGCGCGGTGGGGCCGAGGTCGAGGACGTCGTCGGTGTCGGGGTACGACTGCGTCGGACCGTCGGGGCCCGCGGTCGGGGCGTCCGGCGGGACGGTGCCGACGGGGTCCCCGCCGGCGCAGGCCCCGGCGAGCGCGGCGACGAGGAGGAGGGCGGGGGCGCTACGGCTGAGGCGGGTCGTGGGGGACATGGCGTCAAGGTAGGCGTGCGAGCGGTGCCGCGGGGCGGCACGAACGGGGCACGGCTCCCCGGTCAGAGGTCCCCGGCGGGGTGTCCTGCGCGGGGTGGGCGGACCCGCCGCGCGTTCGTCAGGAGTCGTGCTGGTCGGTCGGGATGTCGGAGCCGTCGAGCGGCCCCTCGCTGCCGCCCTCGGCCTGCGCGGTCCCGCCGAGCTCGACGGCGTTGAGGACGTCGCCCGACTCGCCGTCGACGGTCACCCGGACGAGCGTGCCGTCGTCCTGGCGGATGCCGATCGCCATGAGCGGGTCCACGATGTCGTTCGTCGTGCCGGTGCCGAGGACCTCCCCCGGTCGCACCTCGAGGGCGCTGGTCACGGCCTCCGAGATGCCGACCGTCCACCGCTGCGTCGCGCCCTGGAGGCCCTCCGACGCGTTCGACATCGGACCCGACTGCGAGCCGAGCGGCGCCTCGCCCGGCCCCTCGACGTGGGCGAAGGCGACCTCGTCCGCCCCGAACGTCGAGATCTCCCAGGCGAACGTGTCGACGTCGCTGACGGAGACGGTCGTCGGGTACATCGACATCACGACGTCGTGACCGGTCTCCTCGAGCGCGCTCGCCTCGAGCTCGGCGACCTCCTCGGCCGTCAGGCTCGGCGCGTCCGCGGGGGCGCCTGCCGTGTCGCGGTCGATGTTGGTGAAGTCGGCGGGATCGAGGCCGGCGTCCGCGTCGGTGGTCGGCACGTCGGGGGCAGGGGCGGGGGCGGGGGCGGACCCCGTGTCCGGCTCCGTGGTCGGGATGGTCGGGTCACCGCCGCAGGCACCCAGCGCGAGGGCGGCGGAGAGCACCGCCACGGCGGGCAGGGCCCGAGCGCGGAGGGGGTGCGTCGTCGGGCGCTGTCGCATGTCAGAGGTCGACCGCATTGAGCACCTCCCCGGTGACGCCGTCGACGGTCACGCGGACGTGGCCGCCGTCGGCCTCCTCGACGATGACGCCGAGGAGCGGGGCGCCCTCCGCGGGGGTGATCGTGTGTATCCCGCCGTCGCGGTGCTCGAGCGCGCTCGCGGCGGCCTCGGACGCGCCGATCTCGAGCTCCGGGAGCGCGGCGGCCCAGATGTGGTCCGGCCCGACGGGGAAGGCGGCGGTGCCGACGGGCGGCGCTGCGACGTCGTCGAACGAGACCCACACGAGGCCGACGCCGTCCGTGGTGCCGACCGTGCGCCGGTGGGAGACGGTCTCGACGGTGGTCCCGTTCTCCGTGGTCTCGGTCGTCACGGTCGAGATCCCGACGACGACGGCGAGCTGCCCCTCGGCCTCCGGGTCCGCCAGCGCGGCCGCCTCGAGCTGTTCGACCTGGTCGAGTGTGAGCGGCGCGACGAGGTCGGTCTGGACGTCGTCGCTGAACGGGCTGCCCGGGATGTCGAGCACGTCGTCCGTGACCGGGAGGTCCTCGGTCCGTGCGGCGTCGGTGCCCGGGTCGCTCTCCGGAGTCGTGTCCGGCTCCGGGGACTCCTCGGGTGCCTCCTCGGACCCCTGCTCGGGCGACTCCTCCGTCGAGTCCTCGGTCGGCTCGTCCGGCAAGGCGTCGGGCTCGGGTGCCGGGGCGGTGGTGCTCGGGTTCTCGGCGGACGGGGCGACCTCGTCGCCGGCGCACGCCGCGGCGCCGAGTCCGAGAGCCAGGAGGGTGAGTGGGAGGGCAAGGGATCGCGTGCGGGGGCGCATGCCGCCCAGGGTATTGAGGACCGTATCGGTCGTGATCGGGTCGGGCGGGGGGGGTCCTGCCCGGCGTGGGCGTCCGGGGAGTGACCGGCCTGCGGGTGGGCCAGGGGTGTGGAGCAGGACGGGCACGGCTCCCCGGGACGTGGTGCCTGGGGAGCCGTGCCCGTCGGTGTCGGTCGATCGGTGTCGGCCGATCAGTGTCAGCCGACGCGGACCTCGCCGGTGGCGGCGTCGACGTACACGTCCACGTCGTCGTCCTCGTCGAAGTCGAACTCCCAGTAGACGGTGCCGTCCTCGGTGTCGAGCTCGATCTCCTCGACCATCGGGTCGTCGCTGATCGCACCCTCCTCGGCGGCGGCCGTGATGGCGTCGATCATCGTCAGCTCGGCGGACTCGAGCTCGGCGATCGTGTCGTCGTCCACGTCGTCGGACTCCTGCTCGACGATCGAGTGGTCGGGGCGCAGCGAGACCTCGATGAGGGTCTGGCCGTCGACGACGTCGACCTCGAAGCCGTCGTCGTCGCGCTCGATCATGACGACGTCGCCCTCGGGGGCGAGCTCGAGGGCCGCGGTGATGGCGGCGGCCAGGTCGGCCACGCCGGGCAGGTCGGCGGCCGCGCCCGCGTCGTCGTCCTGGTCGTCGGCGTCGTCTGCGTCGTCGGTCCCGGTCTCGCCGGCGTCGTCCGCGTCGTCGTCGCCCGAGCCGGAGCCCGCACCTGCGGCATCGGAACCGGTCTCGCCCTGGTCGTCGGCGTCGTCGGACCCGGTCTCGCCGGCGTCGTCCGCGTCGTCGTTCTGGTCGTCGGAACCGGCCCCGGTGTCGGAGTCGGAGGTCGTGCCCTGGTCGTCGGTGGTCGCGTCGTCCTCGGTCGAGGAGGAGCACCCGGCGAGCACGAGGGCGAGGGCCACGGTCGTCGTGGAGATGGCGGTGGTGAGTCGGTTCGTCGTCATGGCTCCATGGTGCGGCCGGGACGTGAGAGGTCGGAGTAGGACCAGGTGAGAGCCCTCTTATCGGTCCGGGACGAGCGCCGCTGAGAACCTTCTTATCGACGTGAACATAAGTGCGCCGTCCTGGATTTGATTCGCCGATCGACTGACATAGGGTGCGAGGAACGGGATCAACGAGCGCTCCCGTACCTCCCCCCGGTGCAGACGCTCAGGTAGGTCGTCGAGAGGGTATTTCCCATGTCTGACAGGACGTCATCCACCACGCAGCCGGCGAAGGTCGGTGCCTGGTTCATCGGTGCGCGCGGATCGCTGGCCACCACCGCCACCGTCGGCCTGCGTGCCCTCGCCCGCGGCCTCGCCGAGCCCTACGGCGTCACCACCGCCGCGGCCGACCTCGCCGACGCCCCGTTCCCCGACTTCGACGACATCGTCGTCGGCGGGCACGACGTCGAGGGGACGCCCCTGGAGAAGAAGGCCGCCGAGATCGCCGCCGGGGGCGTCTTCCCCGCCGAGATCGTCTCGATGGTCGCCTCGGACCTCGCTCGCATCGACCCCGAGGTGCGGATCGCCCCGACGGACGGCCCCACGCAGCAGCACGACATCGACCAGATGGCCGCCGACATCGCGGCCTTCCGGACGAACAACGGGCTGCGCACGGTCGTCGTCGTCGACATCTCCTCGACCGAGGCGCTGCCCGAGGACCACCCGGCGTTCCACTCCGAGGAGGCGCTGCGCGAGGCACTCGACACCCCGGGCGGCGCGGTCCTGCCGTCGAGCGCGATCGGCGCCGCCGCGGCGATCCAGGCGGGCGCGCCCTACGCCTGCTTCACGCCGTCGGCCGGCCTGAGCCTCCCGGTGCTGCGCGCCCGGGCCGAGGCGGCCGGCATCCCGTTCGCCGGACAGGACGGCAAGACCGGCGAGACGCTGCTGCGCACCGTCCTCGCGCCGATGTTCACGGGCCGCAACCTCAAGGTGCTGTCCTGGGCCGGGACGAACATCCTCGGCGGCGGCGACGGCGCCACCCTCGCGGACCCGCAGGCCGTGCGCTCCAAGCTCGCCTCGAAGACCCGTGGCCTCCACTCGCTCGTCGGCGAGGACGTGGCCACCCCGCTGCACATCGACAACGTGCCGGACATGGGCAACCTCAAGACGGCGTGGGACCACGTGCACGCCGTCGGGTTCCTCGGCAGCCGGATCACGCTGCAGACCACGTGGAGTGCTCACGACTCGGCGCTCGCGGCCCCGCTCGTCATCGACCTCGTCCGCTCGCTCTCCCTCGCCTCCGACGCCGGCCTGTCCGGCGTGGTCCCCGAGCTCGGCTGCTTCTTCAAGGACCCGTGGGGCAGCGACGTCCACGCGTTCGCCGAGCAGACCCGGCGGTACGCCGCATGGGTCGAGCAGACCTCGCTGTTCGCGGCCAACCGGGTGGCGAGTGGCTCGGCCCCGACCGGCGACGCGGCCGGCTCACCGGCTGCCGACTCCGCGAACGGCACGGGCGAGCCGGCCGACGACTCCCGCGTCTCCGCCGGGCGATGACGACCCCGGGGGACCTGGCCGAGCTCGTCCGGGCGCCTGCCGCGCTCACGGTGCTCGGCGACACCCTCGTCGGCGCGGCGTCGGCCCGCGGGACCGTGGGCGCGCGGGGGGTCGCGCTATCGGCGTCCTCGGCCTGCATCTACCTGGCCGGGATGGCGCTCAACGACTACGCCGACGCCGACCTCGACACCGTCGAGCGGCCCGAGCGGCCCATCCCGTCCGGGCGAGTGAGCCGGGAGACGGCGCTGGGCGTGGGCGCGGGGCTGACGGCCGCGGGGATCGGCCTGGCGTTCGGCGCCGGCCGCGCGCACGGCCGCGTCTCGCTCGCGCTCGCCGCCTCGGTGTGGGCGTACGGCCTGCTCGCGAAGTCGACGCCCGCCGGTCCGCCGGTCATGGCGGTGTGCCGCGGGCTCGACGTCCTCATGGGGGCCGCGGGTCCGGGCTGGCGCCGCGCCCTGCTGCCGGCCGGTCTCCTCGCCGTCCACACCGGGGCCGTCACCACTGTGTCGATGGGGGAGGTGCACGGCACGACCAGCGCGCTCGCGTCGGGTGCCGCGGCCGTCACGGTCGGCACGGCCGCGACGATCCCGTTCGGCGCGCGCGAGGGCGCCACCGCCGGGGCGATCGTCGGCGCCGCCGTCTACGCCGGCTCCGTCCTGCCCCCGCAGCTCGACGCCGCCCGCGAGCCGACCGCCGCCAACGCCCGCACGGCCACCCGGCAGGGGATCCGCGGGATGGTCCCGCTGCAGACCGCGCTCGTCGCACGCACGGGCCACGCCGCCGCGACCGCCGTGCTCCTCGCCGTCCAGGGCGTGAGCCGCCTCATCGCCCGCGCACGCACCAAGGGAGACGTGACATGACCACCGACGCGTTCGTGCTCGGCTACGGGACCAACGGGTTCGTCGACCACCGCCTGTCCGACGCGCTCGACGTCATGGCGGAGGCCGGCTACGGCGCCGTCGCCCTGACGATCGGCCACCCCCACCTCGACCCGTTCGCCGACGACTGGCGGGCGGCCACCGAGGCGCTCGCCGCGGACCTCGAGCGCCGGGGCTTCCGCTCCGTCGTCGAGACCGGTACCCGCTACCTCCTCGACCCCCGCGTCAAGCACCGCCCGACCCTCGTGGACCGCGAGGCGGACACGCGCGTGGCGTTCCTGCGCCGCGCGGTCGATATCGCCGAGATCCTCGGCTCCGACTGCGTCTCGCTGTGGAGCGGGGTCCTGCCGGGCGACGTCGACGCGGCCGAGGGGTGGGACCTCATGGTGGGGCGGCTCGCCGACCTCGTCGGGTTCGCCGCCGAGCGCGGCGTCGTCCTGTCCGTCGAGCCGGAGCCGGGCATGCTCGTCGAGACCGTCGCGGACGCCCTGCGCCTGCGCGCCGACCTCGGGAACCCGCCCGGGGTCGGGATCACGGTCGACCTCGGGCACTGCGTCGCCGTCGAGCCCGAGGGCGTGGTCGGCGCCCTGCGCGCGGCCGGCGACCTGCTGCGCAACGTCCAGGTCGACGACATGCTCCCCGGCGTCCACGAGCACCTCGAGCTCGGCGACGGCGAGCTCGACCTCACGGCCGCGATCGCGACCCTGCGGGAGATCGGCTACGCGGGCGTCGCGGCGGTCGAGCTCCCGCGGCACTCCCACGACGCCCCGCGCCTCGCGCGCACGTCCGCCGACGCGTGGCGGGCCGCGGCGGCCGAGGCGGGTGGAGCGCCGGCGGCAGGGGCTGACCGCGCCGGCGGCGCGACCGACCGGTCCGGGAGCAGTGGTCCGTCCGGCGCGGGAATGCGATCCGATTCCGGGGCCGGCGACCCCCGCTCGGCGGCCGGGCAGCACCCCTGGACGGCGGACGCCGTCGCGGCGGTCACCGCGGACCCCGCGCGCGTGACCCGCTTCTTCGCCGAGGCCGGCCGCAAGGTGGGCCGGGTACCGCTCGACGAGGCCGACACGGGCGGGTTCGCCGGCACCGCCGACGACGCCGCCCGCGCCGCGCTCGTCCGCGCACTGCGCGCCGCAGGCGCCGACGTCGGGCATCTGCGTGCCCTCTACGAGCACGGCGACGACGCCGAACGACGCGGGGTGATCCGCGGCCTCGGCGCCGTGACGGCGGCCGGCGAGCTGCCCGAGGACTGGCGCGCCACCGGCCTCGACCTCACCGCCGACGCGCTGCGCACGAACGACCCCCGACTCGTCGCCGCCGCGATGGGCCCGTTCGCCGCCGCCTGCCTCGACGACCACGCGTGGCGCCACGGCGTGCTCAAGCTCGTGTTCATGGGCGTCCCGCTCGCCGTCGTCACCGACCTCGACCGACGAAGGGACGCCGAGCTCGCCGCGATGGCCTCCCGGTTCGCCGAGGAGCGCCGCGCCGCCGGCCGCACCGTCCCCGACGACCTGCACCTCATCGACGAGACCCGCCAGGAGGCGTGACATGCGCATCTTCGACCCCCACATCCACATGACGTCGCGGACCACCGACGACTACGAGGCGATGTACGCGGCGGGCGTGCGGGCGCTCGTCGAGCCGGCGTTCTGGCTCGGCCAGCCTCGCAGCAACGTCGGGTCCTTCGTCGACTACTTCGACTCGCTCATCGGCTGGGAGCGGTTCCGCGCCGCCCAGTTCGGGATCCGCCACCACTGCACGATCGCCCTCAACCCGAAGGAGGCCGGCGACCCGCGCCTGGCCGAGGTCATGGACGTGCTGCCGCGCTACCTCGGCAAGGACGGGGTCGTCGCCGTCGGGGAGACCGGGTACGACTCGATGACGCCCGAGGAGGACGACATCCTCGCCCGGCACCTCGCCCTCGCCATCGAGTTCGAGCTCCCCGCCCTCGTCCACACGCCGCACCGCGACAAGGCGCCCGGCACGCGCCGCACGCTCGACGCCGTGGCGGACGCGGGGATCGGGGTCGACCGGGTGCTCGTCGACCACCTCAACGAGACCTGCGTCGACATGGTGGCCGACTCCGGGGCGTGGATGGGCTTCTCCATCTACCCGGACACGAAGATGGACGAGGACCGCGTGGTGGCGATCATGCAGCGCATCGGCATCGAGCGCGTCATCGTCAACTCCGCCGCCGACTGGGGCCGCTCCGACCCGCTGAAGACCGTCAAGACCGGCCGCGCGATGCTCGCGGCCGGGTTCACGGACGACGACGTCGACCGCGTGCTGTGGCGCAACCCCGTCGAGTTCTACGGCCAGTCCGGGCGCCTCGAGCTCGAGCCGATCCCCGGGTTCGAGCCGGAGAAGCAGGGCCCCGACCTGTTCGAGGGCAACTCGGTGCTACGCGGCATGAAGTCGCGGCGGGAGGACTGATGGAGCTCTCCTACTGCACCAACGTCCACCCCGCCGAGGACCTCGACGGGATCATCGACCAGCTCCACCTTCATGCCGGCCCGGTGCGGGAGGCCGCCGGGCTCGACACGCTCGGGGTCGGGCTCTGGCTGCCCGTCGGCGCGGCGGCCGAGCTCGCCGGCGACGCCGCGGCGCGCGACCGGCTGAGGGACGCGCTCACGAGCGAGGGGCTCACCCTGCGCACCGTCAACGCGTTCCCGTACACGGGCTTCCACGACGACGTCGTCAAGCTCGCCGTCTACCGCCCCGACTGGACCACGCCCGAGCGGCTGGCCTACACGACGGACTGTGCGACGGCGCTCGCGGAGCTCCTGCCGGAGGGCGGGACGGGGAGCATCTCCACGCTGCCGCTCGGCTGGCGCACCGGCTGGGACTCGAGTGCCGATCAGGCCGCGGAGGAGAACCTGCGCGCCGTCGTCGGGCACCTGCGTGACCTCGAGGCCCGGACCGGGCGGACGGTGCGAGTCGCGATCGAGCCCGAGCCGGGCTGCATCCTCGACAACGTGTCCGACGTCGTCGCCTGGCTCGGCGCCCGACCCTCGCTCGTCGAGGACGGATACGTGGGGCTGTGTCTCGACACCTGCCACCTCGCGGTCTCGTTCGCGGACCCCGCCGGTGCGGTGGCCGAGGCGACGGCGGCGGGCGTGCGGGTCGTCAAGGTCCAGGCCTCCGTCGCGCTCGAGGTGCCGGACCCGGGCGCGCCAGGGGCGACGGCCGCGCTCGAGCCGTTCGCCGAGGCACGCTACGTCCACCAGGTGCGGGCGCAGCCGGTGGGAGGTGCGGGCGCGGGCGCCGAGGACTTCGGCGACGTGCCCCAGGCCGCCGGCGTGTGGCCGGACGCGGGAGACGCGGCCGACGCCGAGCGGCCGCTTGCTGCCGACGACCTGGTCGACGTCCTGCGCGCCGATCCGCCGTGGCCCGTCGACCGCCCGTGGCGCGTCCACGTCCACATCCCCCTGCACGCCCGGCCGGACGAGCCCCTGCGCGCGACCAGCGAGGTGCTCACCGCCGCCGTCGCTGCCGTCCTCGACGCCCCGTACGGCGACGCGGCGCACCTCGACGTCGAGACGTACACGTGGCACGTCCTCCCGGACCAGCTGCAGCCGACCTCGCTGGTCGAGGGCATCGCCGCCGAGCTCCGCTGGGCGACCGAGCACCTCGGCGCCGCCGTCCACCCGACCGCCGTCCACCCGACCGCCGATGCGGCCGATCTCGCGGCCGCCGGCACCACCCGCATGAGAGAGGAGGTGGCCCGATGAACCGCGTCCTGCTCCTCGACGTCGTCGGACTCACCCCGAAGACCCTGGCCGCCATGCCCCGACTGCGCGCCCTCGGCGAGCAGGGCCGGGCCGTGGGGCTGGAGACGATCCTGCCCGCCGTCACGTGCTCCGTGCAGTCGACGATCCTCACCGGCCGCCTGCCGCGCGAGCACGGGATCGTCGGCAACGGCTGGTACTTCCGCGGCATCGGCGACCCGCTCCTGTGGCGCCAGCACAACCGGCTCGTCGAGGCGGAGAAGGTGTGGGAGACCGCGCGGCGGAGCGCGCCCGATCTCCACGTGGCCAACATGGGCTGGTGGTACGCCATGGGCGCGACCTCGGACATCACTGTCACGCCGCGCCCGATCTACCACGCCGACGGCCGCAAGAGCCCCGACGCCTACGTGCGCCCGCCCGAGCTGCACGACCGGCTCGTCGGCGAGCTGGGGGAGTTCCCGCTGTTCCAGTACTGGGGGCCGACCGCGTCGATCGTCTCCTCGCGCTGGCTCATCGACGCCACGCGCGGGCAGCTGCGGGGCCGGTTCGGTCAGCCGGAGTCGGACCTGGTGATGACCTACCTGCCGCACCTCGACTACGACCTCCAGCGCTTCGGTCCCGATGCGCCCGAGGCCGATGCGGCCGCCGCCGAGCTCGACCGGGAGCTCGCCCCGCTGCTCGACGACGCGCTCGAGCTGGGGTACTCGGTCATCGTGCTCAGCGAGTACGGGATCGAGAACGCCGACCGGCCCGTCGACCTCAACCGGGCGCTGCGCCGTGAGGGCCTCCTCGAGGTCTACGTCCAGCAGGGGCTCGAGCAGCTCGACCCGTGGACGTCGCGGGCGTTCGCCGTCGCGGACCACCAGGTGGCGCACGTGTACGTGCCGGACCCGGCGGATCTGCCGCGCGTCAAGGCGATCGTGCAGGGGCTCGCGGGGGTGGACGAGGTGCTCGACCGGACCGAGCAGGCCCGCTACGGCATCGACCACGAGCGCGCCGGCGACCTCGTGGCGGTCGCCGAGCCCGGCTCCTGGTTCACGTACTACTTCTGGCTCGACGACGATCGCGCGCCCGAGTACGCGCGCGGCGTCGACATCCACCGCAAGCCCGGCTACGACCCGGCCGAGCTGTTCTTCAACCCCGCCGACCGGCTCGCCAAGGCCAAGGCCGGGCTCAATCTCGTGAAGAAGAAGGCCGGGCTGCGGTACGCGATGAGCACGGTGCCGCTCGACCCGAGACTCGTGGGCGGGACCCACGGGCGGATCCCGGACTCGAGGGCCGATGCGCCGATGCTGCTGACGTCGGACGCGTCGCTGCTCGGGGACGCGGTGGATTCGGTCGCCGCGACGGACGTGCGGGACCTCGTGCTCACCGCCCTCGGCACGCCGGAAGGGGCGCGGTGACGGCCCCCGAGCTGGTCGTGCTGCTCGACGAGGACGGGACGCCCGTGGGCAGCGCGCCGAAGGCCGAGGTGCATACGACCGAGACGCCGCTGCACCTGGCGTTCTCCTGCTACGTGCTCGACGCGCGGGGGCGGACGCTCATCACCCGGCGCGCGCTGTCCAAGCAGACGTGGCCGGGCGTGTGGACGAACGCGTGCTGCGGGCACCCGGCGCCGGGGGAGCGGGTCGAGGACGCGATCGCCCGACGGATGCGCGACGAGCTCGGGCTCGAGGTCACGGGGATCCGGCCGGTGCTGCCGGACTTCCGCTACCGGGCGGTCGCGGCGGACGGGATCGTCGAGAACGAGATCTGCCCTGTGTTCGTCGGCGAGGTGGCCGGGGACCCGGCGCCCGCGCCCGACGAGGTCGAGGAGTGGGCCTGGCTCGAGGTCGACGAGCTCGTGACGGCGATCGGGGCCGCGCCGATGGTGTTCAGCCCGTGGTCGGTGCTGCAGGTCGAGCAGATGCGTGCCCGAGGCGTGCGGCCCGCACATGGGTAGCGCCGCCTCGCCCGCGACGGCGCCGGCGTCGCCGGAGACTGTCATCGGCCTCGAGGAGGTGATGGCGCGCGTCGAGGAGTTCATGACCGGCGCGCACACCTTGACCGACGAGCTGTGGGCCGGCGTGGCGGGCGGCCCCTCGGCGTCGGACGCCCTCACCGAGCTGGTCGAGGCCGCACGCGCCGCCGACGGCGGCAAGTACCTCCGGCCTCGGCTCGTGGCCGCGGCCTACTACGCGTTCGGCGGGACGGGCCCGGAGCTGCTGCGCCGGGTCGCGGCCGCCCAGCAGCTCCTGCACGTCGGGCTCTGCGTCCACGACGACCTCATCGACGGTGACCGCGTGCGCCATGGCCGCGTCGGCGTCGTCGCCCGGGTGGAGGACGCGGCCCGCGAGGCGGGCGAGGACACCGGCGACGCGGGGCGCCGGGGCATGGCGGCCGGCGTGCTGGCCGGGGACCTCGCGATGAGCACGGCCGTCTCGGCGCTCGTCTCGGCCCCTGCGCCGACGGCTGTCCGGCTGCGGCTCGCGGAGGCCGCGCTGGCGGCGCTCGAGCAGGCGATCGCCGGCGAGACGCTCGACGTCTGGTCCGAGACCGCGGAGCCCGCGACGTCCCGGCCGCTCGTGGTGGCGGCGCTGAAGACGGCGTCGTACAGCATCACGCTGCCGCTCGTGCTGGGTGCGGTGGCCGCCGGCATGGACGACCAGCCCGTCCGAGCGGTCCTCGCCGAGGTGGGCGAGCCGCTCGGCGTGGCCTACCAGCTGAGGGACGACGACCTCGGGCTGTTCGGCGAGCCGGCGACGACGGGCAAGTCCGTCGTCTCCGACCTGCGCGACGGCAAGCGCACCGAGCACGTCCGGCTGGCGGCTCAGCGGGCGGACCCGGACCAGCGCAGGGACCTCGACCGGCTGCTGGGCGATCCCGACCTCGATGACGACGGGGCAGAGGTCTTGCGCACGATCATCGTCTCCACCGGCGCGCGGGCCGCCGTCCTCGAGCAGGTCGACGCCCTGCTCGGGCAGGCCCTGGAGGCCGCCGAGGCAGGGCTGCCGCCCGCGCTGTCCACCTACCTCGTGGGTCTGACGGCCTCCCTGCGCGATCGCGAGAGGTAACCTCGAGAACTTATGACTACGCGTTGGCAACGACACTCCTGTCGTTGAGATGATGAGGATTTCCGATAGCGACCGCGATGCCCTGGAGGCGAGCAGCGGGGAGACGCCCGAGTGGCGTCTCCTGGAGCTCACCCGGTCCGACTCGATGAACGTCGTCGTCTCCGTCCTCATGAACCCGAGTCTCAGCGAAGCCGTGCTCCGCAGTCTCGTTGAGGCGCGCCCGGACATGGCCGAGTCGATCGCGAGGAAGAAGAATGCGCCGCTGGAGGTGATCGAGGCACAGCCGGTGAACCGCATCGGTGCGGCGATCGTCAACTACATGTGGCGGATCGGGGCCGACGACGACCTGTGGCGTCGATTCGTTTCCGCCCAGCGCGCGCACCCGCCGACCGGTGGCCCCCCGCTCGGTGAGATCACTCGCGAGTATCGGATCCGGCATGAGCGCGACGAGGTCGCGCACCGCGCGGCCACCGCGAGGCATCGCGCCATGCAGGACGAGAACTGGCACATGAATCGTCTGCACAAGGAAGTGGTGGACCCGGCCACGCCCCTTGCCCGTCTCCTCGAGATCGCTCGGGACGACTCGATGTACTTCGCGTCCGCAGTGCTGGCCAGGGAGCCGCTGCCCGTCGAGGTCCTCGCGGTGCTGCGCGAGCTGCATCCTCACGTGGCCGACGAGGCCGAGCGGATCGCCGCCCGGTCCCGTCAGGACCCGCCCCTGGCCCCAGAACGGAAGTCGGTCGAACCCCGAGACTGAGGGTGCAGGTGCGCAGATCAGGTGTCGCTCATCTGTTCTGCAGACCCCACGCCGAGAGTGCGGTCGGGGAGGGCCCCGACCGCACTCTCGACGATCCCGAACCGCACACTCGGCGATCCGGTCAGGTGGGGGAGCGGTCAGTCGTTGCGGCGGCGCTGATCGCCGAGCACCGTCGACTGCAGCGGCCGGCAGGCCTCCGCGGCCAGCAGCGTGAGGACCAGCCCCAGCGCCACGGTCGCCGCCATGACGAGGATCCCGGTCGTGCTCGGCGTGGCGAACGCGAGGAACGGCACCGAGAGCAGCAGCCCCACGCCGATCGAGATGGCGAGCGTGACGACGAGCGGCACGAGCACCTGGTGCCGGCGCAGCGCCGCGAACATCGTCCGAGGCGTCCCCGCGCGGTCCATCGCCACCGACTCGTCAGCCCGGTCGACCACGGTGGAGGCCTGGTTGACGAGCGTCGACGTCGCGGCCACCACCAGTCCGACGGCCAGGGTGATGACCACGCCGGTGCGCATGTCGGTCGCCATGATGATGTCGCTCGGCTGCGACCCGAGGGTGTCGGCGTCCGAGGGCAGCAGCGCGGTGAACGTGGCGATCATGCCGAGCAGGGCCACGCTCGAGACGTTGCGCCAGGCGGCCCGCGGGTCGTCGACGATCCGGCGCGCCGCGAGCAGCTGCGGCACCGAGGAGGTGTGGGCGAGCGGGCGGGCCACGAGCTGGAGGACCCACGGGCCCACGAGGTTGAGCGCCCCGATGACCAGCAGCATCATGCCGACGAGGAACGCGTAGCCGATGAGTTCCGAGATCTGGATGAGGTCGGTGAACGACTGGGAGACCAGGCCGAACGCGAGCACGGCGGCGACCATGATGACGAGCCGCCACATCTTGAGCCGCGGTGGGACCTGCTGCGCGGCCACGCCGAGCGGGCTGATCCGCACGCGCTGCAGGCCGACCACGGTGGACAGCGCGGCGAGCGCGATGAGGACCACCACGGTGGCGAGCCCGAGCCAGATCGGCACGAGCATCTCCGTCGCGCCGATCGGGACGCCCTGGAAGGACACGGCCTGCCACAGCGGGAGGGAGAGCAGCCACAGGACGCCGCCGGCCAGCGTGCCGAGCGCGGCCTGGACGAGCGTCTCGAGCACGGACAGGGTGACGATCTCGCCGCCGGTCATGCCGACGAGGCGCAGCGAGGCGAGCCGGCGGGACCGGCCCCGCGCTCCGAGCCGGGAGGCCGCGGCCCCGAGACCGAGGACCGGCAGGACGAGGAGCGCACACGCGATGGCGGCGAGCACCACGTACATCTGCATCTGCCCGTCGACCATGGCGGCGGGGACGTCGGGGCTGTCGAACCCCATGGCGGTGACGACGGACTGCGGTGTCTCCCGGAAGCGGGTGACGAACATCCACGTGCCGCCGACCACCGTGAGCGTGAGGAAGGAGCTGACGGCGAAGGTGATGACGGCGAGCACGTCGAGCGTCGCGCCGGCCTTCCCGCCGCGCATGCGGGCCAGGGCGAGCCTGGGGGCGAGCGAGAGGACCTGGTTCATCGCGCGGCCTCCATCTTCGTGTCGGCGTGGATCATGGCGTCGCGGAGCTCGACGAGCCGCTCGCACCAGCTGGCCACCTGCGTGTCGTGGGTGACGACGACGAGGGTCGCGCCGGTCATGCGTGTCGTCGTCGTCAGCACCTGCATGACCTCGTGGCCGGTGGCCTGGTCGAGCGCCCCCGTGGGCTCGTCGGCGAACACGACCGACGGGCCGTGGACCATCGCCCGCGCCACCGCCACGCGCTGCGCCTGCCCCCCGGACATCTCGCCCGGCCGGCGCCCGGCGGCGTGCCCGATGCCGAGGCGCTCGAGCCAGGACTCGGCCTCCTTGAGCGCGGGGCCGCGCGAGGTGCCGCCCAGCATGAGCGGCAGTGCCACGTTCTCCCGCGCCGAGAGCTCGGGGACGAGCTGGCCGTCCTGGAAGACGAAGCCGAGGCGCTCGCGCCGCAGCCGGGACCGGGCGGCGTCGCCGAGAGAGGAGACGGGGACGTCGCCGAGGCGGACCTCGCCGGAGTCCGGCACGCGGATGCCGGCGAGGCAGTGCAGGAGGGTGGTCTTGCCGGAGCCGGAGGGCCCCATGACGGCGAGGGACTGGCCGGCCGGGACGGCGAGACTGACGCCGGCCAGGGCGCGGACCTGCCCGTACGTGGTGGTGAGGTCGCTGGCGATGAGGGCTGCTGGGCCGTTGCTCTGTGTCATGCCTCCACCTCACTGCGTGCCGGACGGGTTTCCCATGGTGCCCGGTGCCGACCTGGGGTGGTGCTGGCACCACCGCCGTGCGGGCGCCGGCACTCCGGGCCGGTGGGCCGGGCCTCGGTACGGTAGCGGGGTGTCGTCCCTGAGCAGGCCCGAGCGCCGCGCGCGTCGCCTGTTCTGGCTGCAGGTCGGCGTCGGCCTCGTCGGTGGGATCGTCCTGTTCGGCACGGTCCTCGCCTCTCTCAGCGCCGGCCCGTGGTGGGCCTACGCGGCCGTCCTTGCGCTGGTCTGCCTCGGCGTCCTCGTCGGTGCGCTGCTCGCCCTCGAGCGCCGCAAGCCGTTCGCGGAGGACGTCCCGGACGTGCCGGAGTGGGCGCAGCGCGTTGCCGACCTGCGCACCTCGCGCCGGGAGATCGTCGCGGCCTTCGAGCTCGAGCGGCGCCGCATCGAGCGCGACCTCCACGACGGAGCCCAGCAGCACCTCGTCACCGCCGGCATGAAGCTGGGGGAGGCGGCGATGCTCGTCGAGCAGCAGGCCGGTACCTCTCCGGGTCACGACCACGCCCCCGACGACGACGCCGCCACGCCCGGTGCCGACCGCCTCGCGGAGGCGGCCCGGCTGCTGTCCGCCGCGCAGGACGACGCCGACCGGGCGCTCGCCGCCCTGCGCGAGACGGTCTCCGGCATCCACCCCACGGTGCTGTCCGACCGGGGGCTCGAGGCGGCCGTCCGCGAGCTCGCCGAGCGTGCCGTCGTCCCCGTCACCGTGCAGGTCCCGCACGCACTGCCCGCGCTGCCGGAGGGCGTCGCCGCGGTCGCCTACTTCGTCGTCAGCGAGGCGCTGACGAACGTGGTGAAGTACGCGCCGGACGCGTCGGTCACCGTGCTCCTCGTCGTCGACGACGCCCTGCACGTCTCGATCGTCGACGACGGACCCGGCGGGGCGGAGATCGTGCCCGGGCGCGGGTTGGCCGGCATGTCCGAGCGGCTAGCCGCCGTCGGGAGCGCGCTCGAGGTCTCCAGCCCCGCCGGCGGCCCGACGATCGTCGCCGCCCACGTGCCCCTGCTGCTCGACCAGGGGGACGCCGCCGTCGTCGTCGAGCTCGGAGGTCGGTCGTGAGACTGGTGGTGGCGGACGACGCGGCGCTGCTGCGGGAGGGCCTCGTGGGGCTGCTCGAGCGGCAGGGGCACGACGTGGTGGCCCAGGCGGCGTCGGCGCCCGAGCTCGAGGCCGTCGTCGAGAAGGTGGCGGACAGCGGCGAGGCGATCGACGTCGTCGTCACCGACGTGCGGATGCCGCCCGGCGACGGCGAGGACGGCCTGCGCGCCGCCGCCCGGATCCGCGCAGCGCACCCGGAGATCGGCATCCTCGTGCTGTCCCAGTACGCGGCCCCGGCGTACGCCGCGGAACTGTTCGCGCCGCTCTCCGACCCGGCGGCCGCGGCCTCGTCCCGGCCCGACGTCGGTGGGCTGGGCTATCTGCTCAAGGAGCGGGTGGCGCGGGTGGCGGACTTCATGCGCTCGCTCGGGATCGTCGCGGCCGGGGGAGTGGTGGCGGACCCCGACGTCGTCTCGCGCCTCGTGGCGGGGCGCCGCACCGCCGTCGACACGCTGACCGTGCGCGAGCGGGAGGTGCTCGAGCTCATGGCCTCCGGGCTGAGCAACTCCCAGATCGCGGAGCGGCTCGTGCTGTCGAACGGGGCGGTGGCCAAGCACGTGGCCAACGTGTTCAGCGGGCTGGGCCTAGCGGCGAACGAGGAGAACCGACGCGTGCGCGCGGTGCTCGCCTACCTCACGGCGGTCGGTCCCTGAGCCGGCACCACCCGTCAGGTGGTGGTGCCGCCCTCGTCGGGCTCCTCGCTCTCGTCGCGGTCGTCCCGGGACCTGCCGTCCGAGGCACCGTCGCCGACCGGCACCGCGTTGAGCACCTCACCGGTGGCGGCGTCGACGGTCACCCGCAACGCGGTCCCGTCGTCCTGGAGGATCCCGACCGCGAGGAACGGGCGGGCCGACACGTCGTCCGTCGTGGCGACGATGACGACGGGCCCCGGGCGTGCGGTCACCGCTGCCGCCACTGCATCCGTCAGTCCGACCTCGTGGGCGGCCAGCTGGTCCTCGGCGCCGGTATCCAGCTCCTCGTTGCCCAATGTCTCGACCTCGAGCGGCTCCCAGGCCTGCGGGTCAGGGTCGAGCGGGGCCGGCCAGCTGACGATGCTCACCTCGTCGGCAGCAGCCGTGTAGACCTGCCACACGTCCTGATCGAACCGGCCCTCGGTGCCGTCAGTCGTGCCGTGCTCCTCCGGAAGCGCGATCGTCGAGTGCTCGACCACCCAGGCGATCCGTTGCCCGGTCTCGCCGAGGGAGAGCTCTTCGAGAGTTGCGATGTCGGCGATGCTCAGCGTCGGGCTCTGCTCGTCCGCGTCGCGCAGCGCACGATCGATGGTGTCGAACGCATTGTCGGGCAGCCCGAGCCCGTCGTCCGTCGACGGGAGTTCTGCGGGCGATGCGGGCGCGGTGTCGCACTCCGCCCAGTCCGGGCAGGGGGCCGACGGCGTTTCGGTGGGACCGGTGGGTCCGGTGGGGCCGCCGGAGGGAGCGATCGGGTCGCCCGCGCACGCACCGAGCGTCAGCGCGATGCCGGCCACGGCGGCGAGGGACCAGGTGGTGCGGTGCGGAGACATGCCGCGACCGTAGCCGTGCCACGGTGCGATGCTCCGATGCGGACGAGGGGAGCGGTGCCCCGGGGCACCGCTCCCCTCGCTGGGTGCGGGTGGGTGCGGGCGGCGCGCCGGGCCGAGGGGTGCGGACAGGCCCGGCCGGCCGGCGATCGTGGCCGTCAGCCGACCGGGCTGACGTTCTCCCCGGTGACGGCGTCGTAGACGACCGAGAAGTCGTGCGGGCCGTAGAACAGGAAGTTCCACGCCGCATCGCCCTCCCAGACTGCCGTCAGGGACACGCTGTGCAGGATGAACTCCCCGCCGCCGAGGCTGGTCTCGGCGAGCGCGAGCTCGATGGCGTCGTCGATGGTCAGCGCCGCGACGTCGAGGTGTCCGAGGATCTCCGAGTCGGCGGGCGCCGAGGTTTCGTCGACGACGGCGCCCGACGGGTCGAGGGTGATCGTCAGCAGCTGGTCGCCGCTGACCGCCTCGACCACGGTGCCGTTGCCCTCGGGCTCCTCGGGGTACTCGCTGGTGTCGCTGTGCGAGACGGCGACGACCTGGGCGTCGGGGTGGGCGTCCTGGACGGTCGCGATCGCCCCGAACAGCTCCACGGAGCCGGGGACGTCGGTCGGGTGCGCGCTGCCGGCGTCCCCGCTCCCATCACCCTCGTCGTCCCCCTGGTCCTCGGACGGCGACTCCTCGGTCGGAGCGTCGTCGGACGGCGTCTCCTCCGCGGGCGGTTCCTCTGTGGTCGGGTCCTCGGACGGAGTCTCGTCGGAGGGTGCTTCTTCCGTCGTCGGTTCCTCGGTCGGCTCGGGCGCCGGCTCCGACGTGGCCGGTGGGGCGGGTTCGGTGGTGTCGACGTCGTCGTCCGAGCATGCGGCGAGGCTCAGTGCAAGAGCTGCCGCTGCCGTCGCTGCCAGTGTCTGCCTCGTCGTCGAGTACCGCATCGCGCCACTGTGGCGCCGTCGCGCCTGATGCGCACCGGACGCGCATGGGGAGGTCAGCCCGCCATGGTCATCCGCGCAGGTCGGGGGGCTGGCGGTGCAGGGGCGAGGAGGAAGGTCGCGTACGCGTGGCCCCACCCGGACGCTCGACGACCACGACGAACCGCAACCTCGACGACGACGAACCGCAACCTCGACGAACCGCATTTTCGACGGAGACGAACCGCAATCTCGACGAACCGCAACTTCGACAAACCGCAATCTCGACGGGCACCAACCGCAATCTCGACGCAGCGGTAGGATGGGCACACAGGCATCGACCCGGCCCGCGCGAGCGGGGCATCACCGGCGAGCCTCCGGAAGAACAGGCGCCTCCGCGCAGCGGGTGCGCCCCAGTAGAACCGGACGGGGCAGGCCCGTGACAGCCGAAGCAGAGCGGCCGTACCTCGGCGGGAGCGGGGGAGCGGCAAGCGGGGTGGTACCGCGGCACCGAGCGCACCCACGGGTGCGGGAGACGTCGTCCTCGTACGGCATCGACCCGTGACGAGAAGGACCGCGATGAGCACCCAGGGCCACTACCCCCTCCACCGCGACGGCGACGTCGACCCCTCGCCGCGCCTGCCCCGCATCGAGGAGGACGTCCTCGCGCACTGGCGTGCCGACGGCACCTTCCAGGCGTCCATCGACAACCGGTCCGCCGGCGAGAACGGCGAGAACGAGTTCGTCTTCTACGACGGCCCGCCCTTCGCCAACGGTCTGCCGCACTACGGCCACCTGCTCACCAGCTACGTCAAGGACCTGGTCGCCCGCTTCCAGACGCAGCGCGGGAAGCGCGTCGAGCGCCGCTTCGGCTGGGACACCCACGGCCTGCCCGCCGAGCTCGAGGCCGAGCGGATCCTCGGCATCACGGACAAGTCCCAGATCGACGAGATGGGCATCGAGGCCTTCAACAAGGCCTGCCACGACTCCGTGCTGCGCTACACGGGCGAGTGGCAGGACTACGTCACCCGGATGGCCCGCTGGGTCGACTTCGACAACGACTACAAGACCCTCGACGTCTCCTACATGGAGTCGGTGATCTGGGCCTTCAAGCAGCTCTACGACAAGGGGCTGGCCTACGAGGGCTACCGCGTCCTGCCGTACTGCTGGAACGACCAGACGCCGCTGTCCAACCACGAGCTGCGGATGGACGACGACGTCTACCAGGACCGCCAGGACGAGACGGCCACCGTCGGCGTGCGGCTCGAGACCGGCGAGCTCGCGCTGATCTGGACCACGACCCCGTGGACGCTGCCCTCGAACCTGGCCATCGCCGTCGGGCCCGAGATCGACTACGTGGTCGTCCGTCCCGCGGACGGACCTGCCGCCGGCGAGCGCGTCGTCCTCGCCGCTGCCCTGCTCGGCTCCTACGCCAAGGAGCTCGGCGAGGAGTCGGAGATCGTCGAGCGGCTCACGGGGCGCGACCTCGCGGGTCGCCGCTACGCGCCGATCTTCGACTACTTCACGGGCCGCGACGACGACGCCGCCCCCGGTCCGCAGGCCTGGCAGATCATCCTCGGCGACTTCGTCACGACCGACGACGGCACCGGCCTCGTCCACCTCGCCCCCGCCTTCGGTGAGGACGACATGGCGGTGTGCGACGCGGCCGGGATCCGCCCGGTCGTGCCCGTCGACGCCGGTGGCCGATTCACGTCCGAGGTGAGCGACTACGCGGGGCAGCAGGTCTTCGACGCGAACAAGGCGATCCTCACGGACCTGCGCGACGCCTCCGGCCCGCTCGGCCGCCGCCCCGAGGGCGAACGCGCGCTGCTGCTCCGCCGTGCGTCCTACGTGCACTCCTACCCGCACTGCTGGCGCTGCCGGCAGCCCCTCATCTACAAGGCGGTGACGAGCTGGTTCGTCCGCGTCACCGAGTTCCGGGACCGGATGGTCGAGCTCAACCAGGACATCACGTGGGTGCCGGAGCACATCAAGGACGGCATCTTCGGCAACTGGCTCGCCGGGGCCCGCGACTGGTCGATCTCCCGCAACCGCTACTGGGGCACCCCCATCCCCGTGTGGGTGAGCGACGACCCGGAGCACCCGCGTATCGACGTCTACGGCTCGCTCGCCGAGCTCGAGGCGGACTTCGGGCGGATGCCCGTCAACCGGGACGGGGAGCCGGACCTGCACCGTCCCTACATCGACGAGCTCACCCGACCCAACCCGGACGACCCGACCGGGATGGCGACGATGCGCCGGATCCCCGACATCCTCGACGTCTGGTTCGACTCCGGCTCGATGCCGTTCGCGCAGGTGCACTACCCGTTCGAGAACGAGCAGTGGTTCGAGCACCACTACCCGGGCGACTTCATCGTCGAGTACATCGGGCAGACGCGCGGCTGGTTCTACACGCTGCACGTCCTCGCCACGGCGCTGTTCGACCGGCCCTCGTTCCGCACGTCGGTGAGCCACGGGATCGTGCTCGGCTCCGACGGCCGCAAGATGAGCAAGTCGCTGCGCAACTACCCGGACGTCTCCGAGGTCCTCGACCGCGACGGCGCCGACGCGATGCGCTGGTTCCTCATGGCCTCCCCGATCCTGCGCGGCGGCAACCTCGTGGTCACCGAGGAGGGCATCCGCGAGGTCGTCCGCCAGGTGCACCTGCCGCTGTGGAACGCCTGGTACTTCTATGCGCTCTACGCCGGCACCCTCGACGGCGGGGCGGGCTACGTCTCGGACGGCGTGGACCTGACCGACGCCGAGGCGGTCGAGGCGCTCGACGTCATGGACCGTTACCTGCTCGCCCGCACGGGGACGCTCGCCGACGAGGTGGGGGCCGCGCTCGAGGCCTACGACGTGCCGCGGGCGACCCAGCTCGTCCGCGAGCACCTCGACCTGCTGACCAACTGGTACGTGCGCACCTCGCGCGACCGGTTCTGGGCCGAGGAGCGCGGCGCGTTCGACACGCTGCGCACGGCCCTCGAGGTCCTCACCCGCGTGATGGCGCCGCTCGCGCCGATGGTCACCGAGGAGGTCTGGCGGGGGCTCACCGGCGGTCGCTCCGTGCACCTCACGGACTGGCCCTCCCTGGGCGAGTCGGTCGCGGCGCCCGAGATCGTCGCGGCGATGGATCAGGTCCGCGAGGCGGTCTCTGCGGCGCACGCCCTGCGCAAGGCGGCGTCCCTGCGGGTGCGCCAGCCCCTGCGCACGCTCACGGTGGCCGTCGACGACCCGGCGGCCCTCGAGCCGTATGCGTCGCTGATCGCGCGCGAGGTCAACGTGCGCGAGGTCGAACTCGTCCGCCCCGAGGACGCCGCCCTCGAGGTCCGCACCGAGCTCGCCGTGCTCCCGCGCGAGCTGCCGAAGGAGCTGCGCCGCCTCACGTCCCAGCTGTTCGCGGCCGCGAAGGCGGGTCAGTGGTCCGATGGCGAGGACGGCGGGGTCGTGTTCGGCGGCGTCGTGGTCCCGGACGGCCTGCCGGGCGCGGGGGCGCCCGTCGCGCTCGAGGCGCACCAGGTGGAGCGCACGACGACGGTCGACGCCGCCGGTGGAGACGGCGCGGGGGACGCCGCGGACGTGGCGGCCGGTGTGCTGCCGGGCGGCGGTTTCGTCGCGCTCGACACGGCGATCGACGACGAGCTCGAGGCCGAGGGGTACGCGCGTGACGTCGTGCGGGCCGTCCAGGACGAGCGCAAGAACGCCGGGCTGCACGTGGCCGACCGGATCGCGCTCGCGCTGGCCGTCCCCGCCGACCGGGTGGCCGTCGTCGAGGCGCACCGCGAGCTGGTCATGAGCGAGACGCTCTCCCTCGAGCTCGAGGTGTCCGCCGGGGACGGTGAGGCGATCGTGCCGGCGGTGCGCAAGGTCGGATGAGTCGGGGCCGCCCGAGCGCGGAGAGGTGGCCGGGGCGGCGCCCGCGACTGCCTCCGTGGCGCGCCGAGTCACGGAGTCGCCACGATCGGGAACCCCCACTTGATAGGGGGCTACGGCCGTTATCTTTGTCGAAAGTTGACCTGTCCGTGGATCGGAGCGGACGACGACGAACGACCGAGGTGATGACCATGACGACGTCGCTGACGACGTCCCGACGTCGTGCGTTCGCAGGGGGTGCGGCGGTCGTGCTGGTGGCGCTCGCCGGGTGCAGCGGGGACGACGACGCCATGCCGGCGACCGACACCGAGGACATGGCCGCCTACGCCTGCGCGCTCGTGTCGGAGGCGAGTGCGGGAGAACCCGTCGAGGGCTGGGACTGCAGTGCGCTCGTGGGTCCCGACGCCGGTCCGGAGTTCATCGCGACCGTCGGAGCGACGTCGCTCGCGGGAGCCGATTGCTGGACCGCACTCGACGGCCACGACGAGTTGTCCGTCGCGGCCCGTGCCGTGCACGCAGGGATGACCGAGGCCGACCCGCAGGCAGTAGCGACAGCGATCGCGGACATGACCGCCGCCTGCGACGAGGGCGGATATGCGGTCGACGACGTCGACACGTCCACGGACGGACGTGCCGTCTACGCCTGCGCGCTGATCGACGACGTCCGGGACGTCGACGAACCCGTCGACGAGTGGCTCACTGCCGGCGCGACCGGAGGGACCGAGCACCAGTTGCGAGTCACACAGATCTTTGCCGCGCCGAGCCTGCTCGGTGGTACCACCGACTACCTGCTGTCGGGGGCATGCCGGACTCTCCGAGGAGTCGCAGCGGCTCTACACCGGGCTGACCCGAGCGGACACGGACATGATCGGGGAGTCGCTCGACGAGCTCGGCGACCTCTGCGTGGACGTGTAGCGGCACGCGGCGGGGTCCGGACCGGTAATGCATCGCCCGATACGCGTCGCCCGGCCGATCTGTCCGGCCGGGCCTTCTTCGTCCCCCGTTCCCCGCCCTACGGGATCAGGTCCAGTCCGATGTCGAGGACCGGCGCCGAGTGGGTCAGCCACCCCACGGACAGCAGGTCGACCCCGCTCTCGGCGACCGCGGGTGCCGTCTCGGCGGTGAGCCGCCCGGAGGCCTCGGTGACCATCCGGCCGCCCACGAGCTCGACCGCCTCCGCCAGCTGGGCGGGCGTCATGTTGTCCAGCAGGACCGCGTCGACCGGCGAGTCGAGCAGCTCGCGGAGCTGGTCGAGGGTGTCGACCTCCACCTCGATCGGGACGAGGTGGCCGGCCGCCTCGCGGACCCGGGCGACCGCCGCCCCCACCCCGCCGGCCAGTGCGACGTGGTTGTCCTTGACGAGCACGGCGTCGTCCAGGCCGAAGCGGTGGTTGACGCCCCCGCCGGCGACGACGGCGTGCTTCTCCACCGTCCGCAGTCCCGGCGTGGTCTTCCGCGTGCAGCACACCCGCGCGTCGGTGTGGCCGATCGCCCCGGCGATTGCCACGGTTGCGGTCGCGACACCGGAGAGGTGACCGAGGAAGTTGAGCGCCACCCGCTCGGCGGTCAGCAGCGCGCGGGCGGGGCCACTCACGGTGGCGATGCGGTCGCCGGGCACGACGGACGTCCCGTCGGGCCGTTCGACGTCGACCGTCACCCGCGGGTCGAGCAGGGAGAAGGCGAGCACCGCGAGGTCCGTGCCCGCGACGACGCCCGGGTCCCGCGCGACGAGCTCCGCGGTGGCCTCCCGGTCGGCGGGGACGACCCAGTCGGTGGTGAGGTCCCCGGCGCGGCCGAGGTCCTCGCGCAGGGTGTCTCGGACGAGGGGCTCGATCAGGACGTTCGGCAGGTGTCTCATGCGGTGCTCCGTTCGAGGGCGTCGGTGGTGGCGTCGGCCTGGGTGAGGTCCTGGTGGGCCGCCCGCGCGGGGACGGGGTGGTCGGTGCGGTGGTGCGCGCCTCGGCTCTCCTCGCGGCGCAGCGCACCGGTGACGAGGAGGAGGGCGACGAGGGTGTCGTCGTCGTTCGGTGCCGCTCGGTGCGCTCCGAGGAGCGTGTCCCGGGCGGCCTCCAGGGTGGGGCCGTCGCGCAGCACCCCGGCGGCGGACGACACGAGGCAGCGCACCTCGGCGAGATCGAGCACGTCGGACCCATGCTTCGCCGGTCCACGATGCCCGAGACGGGAGACCGATCGGGGGAGCGACGACGACGGTCGGTCGGCTCCGTGCGAGCGCCCGCCCCGGTCCGGGTGGAGGACGGCTCCACCGTGATCGCGCTGCTCGTTCCTGCCTGGACGGCCGCGATCGACATCCTCGGCCACCCAGCGGGCGCAGACCGCCGCCTCGAGGAGGGAGTTCGACGCCAGGCGGTTGGCGCCGTGCAGGCCGGTGCCGGCGACCTCGCCCACCGCCCAAAGGCCCGGCACGGTGCTGCGGCCGTGCTCGTCGACCGCGATCCCGCCCATCTCGTAGTGCGCCGCGGGCCGCACCGGCACGAGGTTGCGCGACGGGTCGATCCCCGCCGCCCGGCACGCGGCGGTGACGGTGGGGAAGTGGCCGGCGACGTCCGGGAGGCCGCGCGCGTCGAGGAAGGCCCGGCCACCGGACCGCAGGTGCCTCCAGATGTCGCGGGTGACGACGTCCCGCGGTGCGAGCGGGTCGCCCGGCAGACGACGGCCGTGCTCGTCGACGAGCTGCGCACCGGCGCCCCGTACGGCCTCGCTGACGAGCGGCATCGGGGTCAGGCCGACGTCGAGGGCGGTGGGGTGGAACTGGACCATCTCCAGGTCGCGCAGCACGGCGCCGGCGCGGGCCGCGAGGGCGAGCCCCTGACCTCGTGAGCCGGCCGGGTTGGTGGTGTGTTCGAACAGGCCGCCGATGCCGCCGGTGGCCAGCACGACCTGGCTCGCCGGAAGGAACACCGGCCGCTCGCGCTCCGCGGGCTGCCAGTCGGCCTCGCAGCGCCCGCCGGCCACGTCCTGACCCCGGGCCGCCACGCTCTCCCAGTTCGTCCCGATGCCGTCGACCCCGCCCTGCACGACAACCTCGACGCCGCGGACCTCGCCGTCGTCCGTGACGATCCGGACGGCCCGGGTGTGCTCGAGCACTGTGATCGACGGGCTGCGACGCACAGCGTCGGTCGCGGCGCGCAGGAGCTCGCGTCCGGTTGCGTCCCCGCCCGCGTGGGCGATCCGGTGGCGGCTGTGCGCGCCCTCCAGGCCGAGGGCAAGAGCGCCGTCGGTGTCCCGGTCGAACGCGGCTCCGAGCTCCACGAGGTGCGCGAGGGCCTCGGCTGCGCCGGTCGTCACCCGGTCGACGACGTCCCGGTCGGAGAGCCCGGCGCCGGCCGCCAGGGTGTCGAGGGCGTGCAGGGCAGGCGAGTCGTCCGGGTGCACGGCCGCGGCGATCCCGCCCTGGGCGAGCGCGGAGGAGCAGTCCGCGCCGAGGGGACCGGCGCTGAGGACGACGCACGGGGTCGGCGCCAGGTGCAGGGCCGTGAGCAGTCCGGCAAGCCCGGAGCCGACGATCACGGGGGCGGTGTACGTCGTCGGGCATTCCGTGGCGAGCCCGTCCAACTGAACGGACCGGTCGATCGGGACGTGCTGACCGACCCCGCCGGACCGGTCCATCGGGGCGGGCCCCGTCATCGCACCGCGAGCATGCGCTCGACGGCGGCCCGGGCGCGCTCGGCGACGTCGGGCTCGACGGTCACCTCGTGCTGCATGTGCTCGAGCGCGGCGCGGATGTTTCCCAGGTTGTTGCGCTTCATGTGCGGGCACAGGTTGCACGGGCGGACGAACTCCACGCCGGGGGAGGCGGCGGCGATGTTGTCGCTCATCGAGCACTCGGTGACCAGTGCGACCTGCCGGGGCCGGTGCTCGGCGACGTAGCCGATCATCTGCGCGGTGGAGCCGGACATGTCGGAGGCGTCGACGACGTCGGGCGGGCACTCCGGGTGGCTGACGACGACGACGCCCGGGTAGTCGCGGCGGACCTGGTCGATGTCACCGGGCGTGAACCGCTCGTGGACCTCGCAGCGGCCGGCCCACGTGATGACCTCGACGCCGGTCCGGCGGGCGATGTTCTGGGCGAGGTACTCGTCGGGGATCATGATCACCCGGTCGACGCCGAGGGACTCGATGACCTTGACGGCGTTGCCCGACGTGCAGCAGATGTCCGACTCGGCCTTCACAGCCGCCGAGGTATTGACGTAGGTGACGACCGGGACGCCGGGGTGCTGGGCGCGCAGGCCGCGCACGTCCTCGGCGGTGATGGACTCGGCCAGGGAGCATCCGGCGCGCAGGTCGGGCACGAGCACGGTCCTCGACGGGTTGAGCAGCTTCGCGGTCTCGGCCATGAAGTGGACGCCGGCCAGGACGATGACGTCGGCGTCGACGTCCTGCGCCTCGCGGGCGAGCGCCAGGGAGTCCCCGACGATGTCGGCCACCCCGTGGAAGATCTCCGGGGTCTGGTAGTTGTGCGCGAGGATCACCGCGTTGCGCTCGGCCTTGAGCCGCCAGATCGAGGCGACGTCGTCCTCCATCGTCCCCCACTCGACGCGGGGGATCGAGCCGCGCACCCGCTCGTAGAGGGCGGCGGTGCTGATGCTGACTGTCGTCATGGTGCCGTTCCTGCCTGCTCGGTTCCGACTGCTTATGCTCATGCTGAGCATGATATGTGCTGGCGGTGAGCATAACTCGTGGCAGGGGGATGTCAAAGCGTCGCCGACGGCTGACGGGTGGTTCGGGGACGCGCGACTCAGCGGGAGCGGGCGATCGGCAGCTTCGTGCCGGCGGCCTCGCGCTCGTCGAGGATGGCGCGGCGGAACCGGAACAGCTTCGCGGGGCGGCCGCCGGTGGAGGAGTCGATCTGCCCGGTCTCCTCGACGAGCTCCTGCTGCTCGACGAGGCGACGGAAGTTCTGCTTGTGCAGGTGGTGCCCGGCGACGGCCTCCACGGTGGCCTGGAGGCGACCCAGCGTGAACGACTCGGGCACGAGCTCGAAGATCACGGGCCGATACTGGATCTTGGCGCGCAGGCGCCCGATGCCCGTGGCGAGGATGCGCCGGTGATCGCGCTCCATCGGCCGGCCGGTGACCGCCGGATCGGCGGGCGCGCCCGCCTCGGCGACGAGGCCGGCCTCGTAGAGCAGCTCGTAGCGCTGGAGAGCCATCCCGGGCAGCCACGGGTGGCCGGCCAGCCCGAACGTGACGGCGCATCGCAGCCGGCGCCGCTCCGTGACCTCAGGGTCGTCCGCCGCGCCGGCCCAGCGGTCGAGAGCGGGAGCGAGGTGGCCGGCGACGAGATCGTCGTCCGCGCGCCGGTCCTCCCACGGGAAGTACTCCAGCCAGCTGACCCACGACGCCCCGGGCGCGGCCACCGTGGTGAGGCCGAGGTAGGAGATCTCCAGCGACGGGTGGGACACGCGGCGCCGGTCGGCGAACGTGTAGAGCTGCTCGACGTAGCCGAGGTCGTGGCCCGTCTGGCGGGTCACCCACAAGCGCATCCCTGCCTGCATCGAGCGGTGCTCCGTCTGCAGCGGCCCGGCGGGCAGGAGGGTCCCGTCGGCGGTCGTCAGGGCGAGGGGGACGCCGTCGTGCACCGCCGTGATGACGGCGACGAGCTCCGCCTCGACCAGCTGGGCCGTCTCGCCCATGCGCCCTCCTGTCGTCCGACCAGGGACATCGTGCCGCATGCGGGGACCGCCGTGCCCCGCGCGCCATGACGCGTGCATCCGGCCCGAGCGACCGCGGCGAGCACGTGCCTGCTCCCGCGCGGTGTGTCCCTGTGGAGAACTCTGGTCGGCGTCGGTACGCGGTCGTAGTCTCATGACCATGGACCTCGACGTCGCGTGGCAGGACGAGGTGCGGCGCAGACTCGAGGAGATCGAGGCCGGCACGGCCGAACCGGTGGACCACGCGTCGACCGTCGAGCAGGCGCGCCGCGTCCTTTCTGAACGGCGCCAGTGAAACGCTGCTGACTGCTGATGGGTGTGTGCGGCAGTCAGGCACCTTCCACGTCGCCCTTATGGAGTCGACTTGGGGTCGTCGTCGATACTGCTTCGGTCGCCGAACCTGTCTGCTTCCTGCCGGCGGACATGGTCGCGAAGGCCGTCTCGCACCGCGCTTCTGACGACGACATACGTGACGTATGCCCAGACGAACAGGGCTGCCGCCGCGAGCAGGATGCTCGTCACGGGGTCCATCTGACCCTCCAGCGAATTGATTGGTTGTGCCGTGTCCGGCGTCGTCGTCGGCGCCATGGTCGCGTACTCCGTTGGTGCCGAACAGCGTATTGCACGGCGCGTTGTTCTGACCTGGGACCGGAGTGGCAGGTCGCAGGTTCTTGAAGGCACTTCTCGGACCTACGACGCCTTCCGCCCCGGCGCGACCGTCCGAGCCGTCACGGGAGGTCGCGCCTTCTCCGGTGAGAGGGAAGAGTGGCCCCATGAGCGACTGGAGCGAGCACGCGATCTGGTGGCACGTGTACCCGCTCGGGTTCACGGGCGCCCCGGTGCGACCCACCGAGGAGGAGCGCGCCGCCGTCGAGGCCGAGCCCGCCCACCGCCTGGGCCACCTGACCGCGTGGCTCGACCACGTCGTCGAGCTCGGGACCAACGGGCTGCTCCTCGGCCCGATCTTCGCCGCCGAGACCCACGGCTACGACACCACCGACTTCTTCCGCATCGACCCGCGCCTCGGGGACGAGTCCGACCTCGATGACCTCGTCGCCGAGTGCCGCTCCCGCGGGATCCGGGTCCTGCTCGACGGCGTCTTCAACCACGTGGGCCGCGCCCACCCGCTGTACGAGGCGGCGCTCGCGGCGGGCGAGGGCTCGACCGAGGCCGACCTGTTCCGCATCGACTTCTCCGGGGACGAGCCCGTCGCCGAGGACTTCGAGGGGCACGACGCGCTCGTCGAGCTCAACCACGCGAGCCCGGCCGTCGAGGACCTCGTCGTCGAGGTGATGACCCACTGGCTCGCCCGCGGCGTCGACGGATGGCGCCTCGACGCCGCCTACTCCGTGCCGAACGACTTCTGGGCCCGCGTCCTGCCGCGCGTGCGCGAGGAGTTCCCGGACGCCTGGTTCATCGGCGAGGTCATCCACGGCGACTACGCGGAGTTCGTCGTCGAGGGCACGGTCGACGCCGTCACCCAGTACGAGCTGTGGAAGGCCACGTGGAGCTCGCTCAAGGAGGGCAACTTCTTCGAGCTCGACTGGACCCTCCAGCGGCACGACGAGTTCCTCGACGCCTTCGTCCCGCAGACCTTCATCGGCAACCACGACACCACGCGCATCGCCAGCCAGGTCGGCCAGGACCGGGCGGCGCTCGCGGCCGTTGCGCTCCTGACGGTCGGCGGTATCCCGTCGATCTACGGCGGCGACGAGTACGGCTGGGAGGGCGTGAAGGAGGAGCGAATCGGGGGCGACGACGAGGTCCGCCCGATCTTCCCGCCCACCCCCGAGGACCCCGACGAGCTCGACCCGGTCCACGCGCGGATGCTGCGCACCCACCAGGAGCTGATCGCCCTGCGCCGGCGCCATCCCTGGCTGACGACGGCGCGCACCGAGACCGTCGAGCTCACCAACGTCCGCTACGTCTACGAACCGGTCGGCGCGGAGGGGGAGCGCCTGCGGGTCACGCTCGACATCGAGGGCGCCCCGTGGGCGGAGATCGCCGACGCATCGGGCGAGGTGCTGCTCGTCGTCGGTCGCTGAGACCGACTCCCGTCCGCGGAGGGCCTGTGCAGTATTCGCGTGATCGCAGTGGAAGCGTCCTCGTAGCCTGACGACATGCACGCAGCACTCCCGCACGCGGACTGGCGGCCGCTTGTCGCGGCGCTCGCCAACCCGCACTGCCGACTCGTGTTCGCACAGATCGTGGTCGGCGAGTCGCCGGACAGCATCGGCGCGGACCTCGGGCCGACACGGCGGCGGCGCACGATCGACGCTCTCGTACGATCCGGTCTCGTCCGCGAGGAGGCCGGCACGTTCGAGGTCTGCGGCGACGTGCTGACCGACGCCCTGGCAGCCGGTGCGCCGGACCGGCCCGCGGGCCCCGAGAGATTTCTCGACGGCGACGGTCGCATCGATCGCTACCCCACCGACCTCGATGAGCGCCGCGCCCTGCTCCTGCTCCTCGCGAGGAAGACGGTCGGCGAGGGTGAGGTCATCCCTGAGCGGGAGCTGACCGACCGGCTGACGGCGGTCACCGACGATCCGGCCCGACTCCGGCGCGAGATGATCGACCACGAGGTGATGGAGAGGACCCGGTCCGGGTCCGAGTACGCGCGAGTCCGCGACGACGGGCACGTGGATCCTGATGCGAGCGCGACCAGCGGAGCCACGGCAGGCGGCGTGAGCAATCAGGGCTCGGACGAGCCCTCGCGGTAGATCTTCGCTCCCGAGATGAGGCCGTCGGCGATGTCGAGGACGGCCACGAGCGCGGCAGTCCGTGTCTCGTTCTCGTGCGTCCACCGCTCGGTCATCTCGACGGCGATCGCGCGCCCACCGTCGATCACCCGATGCAGGGTCAGCCGGGGCCGCAACGAGCGCATCGCGCCCCGGAAGAACTCCTGGAGCTCCCCCGCCGGTGCCGAGTAGTCGCCGGTCACCCATGTGGCATCGGGCGTGAAGTCTGCGAGCAGGCGGTCCGCATCGCCCTCGTTGAAGGCGTCGACATGGCGCCGGGCCAGATCTTCGGCTGTCGTCATCCCGGAAATGTAGCTGCCGGACCGCAGGCGGCCCTGACCGGCGCTCCGCCGTCGCCGTCCTGCTGCTCCCGACCGCATTCTCGACGCAGGGAGGGCACGTGGAAGGATCAGCAGGTGAGTGCAGCCGGTGGAACCCCGAACCCGCACGACGTCGCACCCGACGACGTGCTCGAGGCCGGTGGCGCCACGTACCGCATCGGCCGGGCGAGCGCGGAGGACGTGCCGGCGATCGTCGACCTGCTCCGCGACGACGAGCTCGGCGCCACACGCGAGCAGCACGACCTCGCCGTCTACGAGCAAGCGTTTGCGGCCATCGACCGCGACCCGAGCCACTACCTCGCGGTCGTGAGGGACGGGGAGGGCGTCGTCGTCGGGGTCATGCAGCTCACGCTCGTGCCCGGGCTCTCGCGCGGGGGAGCGCTGCGGCTCCACATCGAGGCTGTGCGGGTGGGCGCAACGACCCGAGGATCCGGCCTCGGGCGCGCGATGTTCGCGTGGGCGCACGACTACGGCCGCAGCCGGAGCGCCCGCCTCGTCCAGCTGACGTCAGACAAGTCGCGCACGGACGCGCACCGGTTCTACGACCGGCTCGGCTACCGCGCGACCCACGAGGGATACAAGCTCTCGTTGGAGTGATGGGGAGTGGGAGAGGCGGTGAGGGGCAGGTGGTCCTGGCCGTACAGCAGACCCCCGCACGTCGACCGTCCTGCCGCTCCCAACCGCAATCTCGACGACGACGAACCGCAATCTCGACGACGACGAACCGCAATCTCGACGAGCACCAACCGCAGTCTCGACGACGGGGTGGGGGCGGCGCGTGGGAGGATCGAGCCGTGAGCACTCCCGGCGGACCCCAGAGCCCCGACGACGCCGACACGCCCGACGAGTCGGCGATCAGCGAGTCCTTCCCGACGATCGACGAGGCGATCTCGGCCGCGGAGGACGACGCCGACCCCGAGCTCGCCGAGCGCATGGCCGAGGCCCGCGCCGAGGACGACGAGCGCGAGGCCGACCTCCAGGTGGTCCTGCGCTCGGGCCTGTTCGGCGGGCCCGACGACGACGTCGTCCGCGAGATCGCCGGCGACGCCGGCCGGGACGCGGAGTTCGACGACGACTACGAGGAGCTCTTCGTCAGCGACGACGAGCGGATCGACCCCGACGACGCGCACGTCCCCGACGACGACCCCCACGCGCCCCACGACGACGACCTCCCCGCCGGCGGCCCCGGGTCCTCGGACAACCCGACCGGCGAGGGCACGCCCGAGGAGGAGGCGGCGCTCGCCGAGCTCACTGCCCAGATCCTCGCCCGCACCCCGGAGCACGCACCGCAGCCGAGCCTCGAGCGCGTCCGCGAGGCGCTCGACCTGCTCGGCAACCCGCAGGACTCCTACCCGGTCGTCCACCTCACCGGCACCAACGGCAAGACCTCGACCGCCAGGATGATCGAGGCGCTGCTGCGCGAGCGCGGCCTGCGCACCGGCCGCTTCACGTCCCCGCACCTGCACACGGTGCGCGAGCGGATCGCCCTGGACGGCGCGCCGATCTCCACCCCGGACTTCATCTCCGCGTACCACGACGTCGCGCCCTACCTCGATCTCATCGACGAGCGGAACGTGGAGAACGGCGGCGTCCGCCTCAGCTTCTTCGAGCTCCTCACCGTGCTCGGCTACGCCGCGTTCGCGGACACCCCGGTCGACGCCGCCATCGTCGAGGTCGGCCTCGGCGGACGGTGGGACGCCACCAACGTGGCCCGCGGCCAGGTCGCCGTCCTCACCACCATCGAGCGGGACCACATGCGCTGGCTCGGCTCCACGCTGACCGAGATCGCCAACGAGAAGGTCGGCATCATCGAGGAGGGCGCGACCGTCGTCGTCGCCCGCCAGCACGAGGAGGTCGAGGACATCGTCCTCACCGCCGCGGCCACCGCCGGCGCCCGCCTCGTCCGCGAGGGCACCGAGCTCGAGGTCGTCGACCGGGAGACCGCCGTCGGCGGGCAGGTCCTCACGCTGAGCACCCCCGCTGGCGTCTACGAGGGGATCTTCCTCCCGCTCCACGGCGAGCACCAGGCCCGCAACGCCCTCCTCGCGCTGGCCGCCGTCGAGCAGTTCTTCGGCGGGGCGGCGCTCGCGGGCGACGTCGTCGAGCAGGCCTTCGCCGGCGTCACCTCGCCGGGTCGCCTCGAGGTGGTCCGCGCCTCGCCGCTCATCATCGTCGACGCCGCGCACAACACCGCCGGTGTCGAGGCCCTGCGGGAGGGGCTGGCCGAGGCGTTCGACCTCGAGCACGTCGTCGGCGTCGTCGGCGTCATGTACGACAAGGAGGCGGAGGCGATGCTCGGCGAGCTCGAGCCCCTCCTCGACGAGGTCGTCATCACGGACGCCGGCACCGACCGCGCGATGCCCGCCGAGGAGCTCGCCGAGATCGCCCGCGACGTGTTCGGCGAGGACCGCGTCCACCTCGTCCCGCGCCTCGACGCCGCCCTCGACCGGGCCGCCACGCTCGCCGAGGCCAACCAGGAGGAGATCGTCACGAAGACGGCGGTCGTCGTCGTCGGGTCCGTGGTGCTCGCCGGCCGCGCGCGCGAGGTCACGGGACACACGCGCGGCTGAGAATCCGTCCACCGCCGACCCGCGGGAGTGACGCCGCCCCCGCGAGGCGGCAGGATGGTGCCCACCAGCCATCGAGGGAGATGTCATGAAGAAGTTCCTCAACGACCCGGCCCAGTTCGTCGACCAGTCCGTGGCCGCGTTCGGTCTCGCCCACGCCGACCTCCTCAGCGTCCACCCCGACCCCCTGTACGTCGTGCGCAACGACGCTCCGGTGGCCGGCCGGGTCGGCGTCATCTCCGGCGGCGGCTCCGGCCACGAGCCGATGCACGCCGGGTTCGTCGGGGAGGGCATGCTCGACGCCGCCGTCCCCGGTCCCGTCTTCACCTCGCCCTCGCCCGACCCGATCGAGGCCGCGACCCGCGCCGTCGACTCCGGCGCCGGCGTCCTCCACATCGTCAAGAACTACACGGGCGACGTCCTCAACTTCGAGACGGCCGCCGAGCTCGCGGACGACGTCGAGATCACCACCGTGCTCGTCAACGACGACGTCGCCGTCGAGGACTCCCTCTACACGGCCGGCCGACGCGGCGTGGCCGGCACGATCCTCGTCGAGAAGATCGCCGGCGCCTCGGCCGCCCGCGGCGACGACCTCGCCACCGTCACCGCCCTCGCCCAGCGCGCCGCGGACAACGTCCGCTCGATGGGCCTCGCGCTCGACTCGCCCGTCTCGCCCAGCACCGGCGAGCACTCCTTCGACCTCGGCGACGACGAGGTGGAGATCGGCATCGGCATCCACGGCGAGCCGGGCCGCCGTCGCATCCCGATGACGACCTCGGACGAGCTGACCGACCAGCTCACCGACCCCGTGATCGAGGACCTCGTGCTGACCGGCGGCGAGAAGGTCGTCCTCCTCGTCAACGGCATGGGCGCCACGCCCGACTCCGAGCTCTACCTCATCTACGGCCGCGCCCGCGCGCGCCTCGAGGAGAAGGGCGTCGAGGTCGTCCGCTCGAAGGTCGGCAGCCTCGTGACCAGCCTCGACATGGCCGGCGCCTCGGTCACCGTCCTCAAGGTCGACGACGAGCTGCTCGCCCTGTACGACGCCCCGGCCACGACCGTCGCCTGGACGCAGGGCTGAACGACGCCGGTCCGGCTGCCTCGGTGGCCGGGCCGGCGCACCGGCGCGGGTCGCCCGCGCCCACCGACGACGCGCACGCGGCAGGACCCCTGGCGGGCTGCGCACACCGACGACGCACGTGACGACCGACCGGAGGAGAGACATGAGCACGCTGGGCACGGACTGGGCGCTGGACTGGGTGAGCAGGGCGACGGCGACGATCGCCGAGCACCGCATCGAGCTCATCGACCTCGACCGCGCGATCGGGGACGCCGACCACGGCGAGAACCTCGACCGTGGCTTCTCCGCGATCGCGCCGCGCTTCGAGTCCGGCCCGCCCACCACGGTCCCCGAGGTGCTCAAGGGGGTGGCCAGCACGCTGATGTCCGTCGTGGGCGGCGCGGCCGGCCCGCTCTACGGGACGGCCTTCCTGCGCGGCTCGAAGCAGATCGGTGAGGAGGTCGACGCCGCCGGCGTGGCCGCCTTCCTCGAGGCCGCCCTCGAGGGCGTCAAGGCCCGCGGCCGCGCGACGGCGGGGGAGAAGACGATGGTCGACGCCCTCGTCCCGGCCCTCGAGGCCGCCCAGAAGGTCGCGACCGACGGCGGGGACGCCGCCGCCGCGCTCGAGGCCGCCGCCACCGCCGCCCAGGAGGGCGCCGAGGCCACCGTGCCGCTCGTGGCCACCAAGGGCCGCGCGTCCTACCTCGGCGAGCGCTCCGCGGGCCACATGGACCCGGGCGCTCGCTCGACGGCGCTCATCATCCGGGCGGCCGCCGACGCCGCCGCGGCACAGGCGTCCTGATGGGCCGCGTGGCGCTCGTCGCCGTCTCGCACTCGAAGGGGCTGGCCGACGGGGTCGTCGAGCTCGCGGCCCAGATGGCGGCCGACGTGCGGGTCGTCGGCGTGGGTGGCACGGACGACGGCCGGATCGGGACGAGCTTCGACGCCGTCGAAGCCGCCGTCACCGACCTGCTCGACGACGCTGAGGTGACCGGGGTCGTGCTCGTGGCCGACCTCGGGTCGGCGGCGATGACGATCGACTCGGTCCTCGAGATGCACGACGACGAGCCCGTCCGGCACGCCTCCGGTCCGCTCGTCGAAGGCGTCGTCGCGGCCGCCGTCGAGGCGCAGGGCGGCGGGGACCTCGCGGCCTTGGCCGGAGCGGTCGCGGCTGCGGCGCGCAGCCTCGTCGAGAGTGCGGGTGGGGGTGACGCGGGGCCGGCCGGGGCCGTCGGCGCCGAGGCCTCGTCCGGTACCTCCGACGACGACAAGGGCGCGGCACCCGCGGGCGACGCCGTCACGGAGACCGTCGTCATCGAGGACCCGATGGGGATGCACGCGCGTCCCGCGGCCGCCATCGCCACGACCGCCGCCGGGTTCACCGCGGCCGTGACGATCGACGGCGCCGACGCCCGCAGCGTGCTCGCCCTCATGGCGAAGAACATCACGACCGGCACGGAGCTGACCGTCGAGGGCAACGGGGCGGACGCCGCCGAGGCCGTTGCCGCCGTCGTCAAGGTGATCGCGGACGCCAAGGGCTGACGCCGGCGGGGCCGTCACCGCCGTCGTCAAGGTGATCGCGGACGCCAAGGGCTGACTGGCGCGGCGCGCGCCCGGCCGTAGGTGGGACAGGAGTGTGCTGGCCACCACACATCTTTTTTTCTCACACT